>NZ_CP147913.1:2498666-2811000 GCF_037414475.1 Myxococcus stipitatus
CTCACCGCATTCACCAGCCGCCTGGGCCTGGGCCAGGGACGCATCCGGCCCCGGCGGGGCACGCCTGCCTCGGGCGAGTACCTCTTCGTCCTTGGCGACGAGGAGGCCGGGCGCCGATTCGAGTTGGCCCCTGGCGACTTCGCCGAGGTGACGCAAGCCGTGGACGTCACCAGCGTGGACCTGGTCCGAGCTGCCGTGCGCCTCCGTGTGCATTCAGCCGTCCCGGCGGGCCTGGCCTGGGAAGCGTCCCTCGTCGTGGGCGGGATGAAGTACGCCCGCTGCCTCGGGCACCCCGGCCGCGAGCGCCCCGTCGCGGAGCTCGCCGCCAACGTCTCGAAGCTCTCCGGTGTCCACACGGTGGGAGTGCGCCTGGAGCTCGTCTCCCCATGAGGAAGCCCCATGGCCACAGTTGAGCTGCCCTCTCTCTACGTCGACACCATCTCCCTCTCCGCGGAGACGCGCCGCCCCCTCCTCCTCAACCGTGCTCCAGGCCCAGGGGAGGAGAACGTCCCCGTCGACTCCGTGCTGGAACTGGAGCTGGTGGACGTCGGCGCGGACGGCATTGCCCGGGCGGCCACGCGCGTCTGGGTGGACGGCGTCCTCGCCTTCGCGGGCGGGGGCGGGAGCAGCGTCGAAGTGGCGTCCGCCTTCGAGGGGCCCCTGACGGAGGTGACGCAAACGGCGGACGCCCTGCTGCTGGTGCTGCACCCGGCGGTGCCGTTGGCCAGCCAGGCCACAATCTCTGTGCGCGTCGCCTCGGCCACAGCCGGCGGCGAGCACCTCCTCGATGAGACGTACACCTTCACCGTGGAGGACAGGACGGCCCCGCGCCTCGTGGGCGCACAGGCCCTGGCAGCGAAGTCGGTGCGCCTCGCCTTCGATGAAGACGTACTGGTGCCGCCCACTGCGCACTTCACCTTTGCACCTCGCGGCGCGCCCGCAGTCCCGGTTGCCGCCCTCGAGGCCGCGGCGGACGGCGCCCTCGTCCACCTCGTCCTCGACACGGAGCTGACGCCGGACGTGGTGTACGAGGTCCTCGTGGACGGAGTGACGGATGCGCACGGCAACCCTGTGCTCGCCCCCTACCACCGCGGCACCTTCACAGGCTTCCGGCCAGCCCGGCCGCCCTCCCGAAGCTTCCGGCTCTGGGACATGCTGCCGGGCCACAACCGCCGCGACGACGTGACGGGCGACCTGCACCGCTTCATCGCCTGCCTCCAGGAAGTGACGGACCTGCTCCTCGCGGACTTGGACGCGATCCCCGACGTCTTTGATTTGGAGCGCGCGCCCGCGCCCTTCCTGGATGCCATCCTCCAGGACTTGGGCAACCCCTTCGCCTTCGAGCTGGACGTCCTCGGCCGACGCCGCCTGGCCGCCATCCTCGTGGACATGTACCAACAGAAGGGCACCGCGCTGGGCCTGCGCAACGCCATCCGCTTCTTCCTCGGCATCGAGGTGCGGGCTGTCTCCCCCTTCGCGTCGGACACCCTCGCGCTGGGCGAGTCTGAGCTGGGTGTGGACTGGGTGCTGGGCCCCACGGAGCGCTTCGCCCGCTACGCCTTCAACATCGAGGTGGAGCGCCTGCTGACGCCCGCGGAGCGCCTGCGCCTGCGCGCCCTCGTCGAGTACCTCAAGCCCGCGCACACCCACTTCATCGACTTGGTGGAGCCCCTGCCGCCCGTTCTCCCCGAGCACTGGGAGTTGGGGCTCAGCGAATTGGGCGAGACGACGACGCTGCACTGACGTCCGCCCGGCATGCCCACAAACCACCGAGGCCTGTCCCTGCCTCCACTGGGGGGCAAACATGAGTACGCGAATGGACATTCGACGCAAAGCTCTGCGCCCCCAAGCCGGCCAATGAATGTCCTCTGCCGAGCAACCACTGCCCGTGCGATTCAGCTTTTCAAGACCACGAGCTACCACTGTCATCAATGAATCGGTTGGAGCTGATGAAGCGGGTTCTCGTAGCGACGCACAATGAGTTCGCACAGGTCGTCTGATGCAGGGCAGCAGCTTGTGCGGACTGCGGCCGTCCATGCGGAGCAGTGCAGCAGCGGTGAACTCAACCAGCCTCTGGTGTCAGCTCACGTCGAGCCCTGAACGCGGAGTAGCAGATCGCTACACCTACGTCCCAGCCGTGTACAGAATCCAGAGCAGACTGTGCCACAAGGAGGGGATGGGGATGAGGGGTGAGAAATGGATACGAGGCGTAGCCCTGGTTTGCGCGCTGTTGTCACTGAACGCTGCTTGGGCAAGGGGCAGCTTTGCGCCCAGCCAGAAGAGGGGCGGGAAGCCAGCCTGCAACTTTGTTCCGTCCAGCAATCCGGTTCGCGTGTGGTACGTAAGTCCCTCGGGCAAGGATTCCGACGACTGCGGCACGAGAGCGCTGCCGTTCGGCACAATCCTCTTCGCGGTGAAGAAGGCTCGCCCCGGAGATATCATTCGCGTCCAGGCGGGGGAGTATCCGGAATCCGTCGTAATTGGTGGCTCCGTAGAGAAGGGCACAGCAGAGGCGCCAATCACCCTGCTAGGGGAAGACAATGCTCGCATCACTCCAAAAGCAATCGGAACCAACAAGTGCATTGGAACGCTTGTGCAGGTGAGCAAGCCCTACTGGATTGTGGAAGGCTTTGAAATCGACGTACGTGGCGAGGAATGTTTCGGCGTCAGCTTCACTGGGGACACCACTGGCTCAAAGCTCACCCATTGCACCGTCCACAACGGCACGCTAGGAGCAGGCATCTCGATCCATGGAAATGCTCAGGGCGTCGTCATCAAGGACAACCACATCCACAACTTCCGAAAGAAAATCACTGATTCACATGGAATCGTCATCCAAGCACCTTCGCAGAACGTCACCATTCGAAACAATGAGATTCGCGGCAACGCAGGGGACGCCATACAGTGCGAGAACATCGACCCCTCAAAGGAGGCGCGCGGAATCAACATCATCAAAAACAAACTACATCACAACGGCGAAAACGGCGTAGACATCAAGACATGCAAGGAGGTCGTCATTCGCGACAACACGATGTCCAGATTTCGCAAATCCGAGACCTCCGCGGGAGAGGCCATTGTCATTCACTACTCCGCACAGGACGTGCTTATAGAGGGCAACCACATCAGCGACGCGGGACGCGGCATCTCGGTGGGCGGTTCCCTCGTGGGAGGTCAGCCCAGTCCGCAGAACGTGATGGTGTACGGCAACACCATCACGAACATCATCAAGAGCGGCAGCAGCGACGGCGTGGGCATCCGTGTGGAGAACGCATCCGACGTGGATATCGTAGGCAACAGCATCTCCAACACCTCGGGCTACGGGTTAATGCTGGGGCTGGGCTCAAACAAGAATCCATCCGGCGGCGCAGCTTTGCCCAGCAGCAGCCTGACAGTGACGGGCAATGCCATCGAGGGACACTTCCTTGTTCACTTGGGGCGAGACCCACTCCGGCCTAACTTGAAGATGTACGGAAACCAGTATTCCAGCGGTGGGACATTCAAGTCTGACACCACGGAAATCCAGGCCTTCACAGCATGGCTTACAGCATCAAAAGTTGACCAAGGGTCCACACAGGCTCCCTGAGCCCAGTGCCCCTTTCACGCTCGCAGAGTAGAGGGACCACCGTCTCTCCGAGAATCGGGTTGTCTCGTCCGACGGTACACCGCCTCATGCCCGCCCACACCCGCCTCATCCACGGCATGAAGCCCCCCTGCCACTAGTGAGTCCCGCACACGAGGAGCCGGAAATGAGCGAGCAGGAGGAGTCCACGGTCCATCGCTGAAGCTCGCTCGGCATGTCCCCGATTTTGCGCGCCGTGCCTTTGCCCCTTTCCAGAGGGCACAAGCATGAGCAACCGGCTGGACTTTCACTTCAGGCAGAAGGTTACGGAGGCCGAGCTGGACTTGGCCTTCGCGCAGTTGGAGCAGGCGGACCGAAACCTCGCCGCGGACCTGGGCGTCCACGGCGTCATCTCCGGGGCGGTGCCCGCGCCGCACTTCCCCGTCCCCAACCTCTCCGTCGACCTGACGGCCCCCGCGCGCGCCTACGACAACCTCGGCCAGCGCATCTTCATTGGCACCGGGCAGACGGTGGACTGCGCGGTGGACGTGTCGGGCATTCCCACCGACGTCTCCACTTCCGGCAGCGAGCGGTGGGTGGGCATCTTCCTGCGCTTCACCCGCCTGCTGTCGGAGCCGCGTACGGACGGCAACTCCCAGCAGGTGTACTTCCGCCGCGACGAGTCCTTCGAGTTGGTGGTGCGCCAGGCCCCGGAGGGCCTCGTCGGCCAGGCGCCTAAGCCCGCCCTCCAGCCCGACGAGTTGCTGCTGTGTGACGTCCGGCGCCGCCCCGGGCAGACGCAGATTCTCGCCGCGGACTTGGACACCTCCCGCCGCCAGGCCTTCATCTTCGCCCGGAGCACCTCCGTCGCCGTCGAGAGCGGCACCTGGGACATCCTCAGCCCCAGCGCGGACACGGTACAGGCGACACTGGACGCGGCGGACGCCGAGCTCGCAGGCCACTTCTCCGGCGCCGCCCAAAGGCACGAGGCCGCCGCCATCGACTACACCCCCCACGGCTTCATCACCTCCACCACCGTGCAGAAGGCCGTGGACGAAGTCGCGGACAAGCTCGCGTCGGCCGCCTCCTGAGCACCTGGCGCCTCTCGGGTGGGCGCGGATGCGGTACCCGGCACACCCAACCTCCTGCCGGCGGGCACGGTGGACGCGCAGCTCTCCTCGCTGCTGGGCTTCTTCAACACGCACCAGGGCGCTGCCACCGGGGCCCACCACGCCAGCGCCATCGCCGCTTCGCCCCATGGCTACGTCAGCGGAACGAGCGTGCAGGCGCAACTGCAGGAAGTCCTCACCCGCCTCGGGGAGACGACGGCCAACAGTCCCGGCGCCTCCCGTGTCGGAGGAGACGCGCTGGCCGGGACACCCCACGCCCTGCCTGCCGCCAGCCTGCGGCAGCAGGTGGCCGCGCTGCTGGACTTCATCAACAGCCACGTCACCCAGGGCGCGGGCGCCCATGCGGCCTCCGCCGTCTCCGTCGCGGACGCAGGCAATCTGCTGACGGCAGCCACCGTCGAAGCCGCCCTCACGGAAGTCCTCTCGGCCTTCGGCAGCGGACACTTCCGCGACAACGAGACGGCGGCGGGCCAGCACAAGGCCATTCTCCAGCCCAGGCTGGGCACTGGCCGCGTTCTCCTCCTCGACGCCCAAGGGACTGGCAGCACCGTCGCGCGCCTGCGCCTCTATGCAGACGCGGAATCCGTGTGCTTCACCCTCAATGCCTCGTGGAATGGGAGCGAGTGGGTCCGGGACAACGAGGGCGCTCCTTCTGGCGGCTTCCGCTTCTCGCGCCGCGACGTCGAGTTCCTCCACGAGCCACAGAGCACGGCAACCTTCTCTGAATGGACCCGCAGGTGGCGACTCGCAATGGATGCCACCTCACCCAATTCCGCATTCGCACCAAGCGCGGGTGTGATTGAGGTAGGCCGCCTCGGACTCCAGTACAGCAACGCCGACACCGTCGCGCACGACAACCTGTCCGGGGGCGGCTCGGTGACGTTCCGCGCTCGCTTCCCCACAGCGCCGTCCTCCATCACCCTCACCCCCTACGCCTTCGCCGGAAGCTTCGTCGGCAACCCCACCGTCATGGTGCCGGACCGAGACGGCTTCGCGTTCTACACCCACCAAACCGTTCTGCCGCTCGCCGCCACGTACTGGTTCGGCGCGTACACCGCTGTCGCGTGAGGACTCCGTTCGCCATGGCCCTTCACGAAATCACCCCCGAGGACATGCTTCAGCGCTGCGCCCGGTGTGGCAGCCGCAACCGCGTCTCTCTCGACACGCTGGAAGTGGGCGTCGCCCGGTACGAGGACGTGGACGATGGCCTCGTCCAGCTCCCTGCCTGTCCCGCCTGCCGCTCTACTGAGTTCCTCATCCGCGCACCCGAGGACGAACCGGCGCATCCCGCACCAGGCAGCTTCGCGCACCTGCACCAACTTCTCGTCGGCCACCTCCACGCGGAGCTCGTCCAGCGCGGGCGCCTGCACACCGCGCTCAAGTCCAAGGGGGGACGCACCAGCAAGGTGCGGCCGAGCCCCCTGTCTCAGGAGGCTCGCGAGCGCTGGTTCCCCCAGGGCCTCCGAATCGCGGTGCCGCCCGACGAGCAAGCCCGCGCCCCGGAAGAGTCCAGCCAATAAGCATACACCACCGGCAAAGCCCCTCCTGCACCCGCAGCGACTGGGGCGTTGCGAATCCCCGCCCCTCGACTTGCTATGCCTTCGGAAGAGAGCGTGTATGTCTTCACGCGCTGCCCACGGCGCGCTGGGAGACACCCATGGTTATCGGCAGCACCACTACCTACCTCGGCAACGAAATCCCCGGACTCAAGGGGCAACAGGTCCGCATCTTCGCTGTATTGCGCGGTGGCCTCCGCCCCGACGCCGACCCGGACGCGGACAACTACTACGTGAACAACGACGAGAAGCTGGCGCGCCTCGGGGGCGTCACAGCCGAGGACTGCATCGACGCGACCCCCATTCGCCCGGACGGCTCCACCGCCTTCGTCCATGTCGATCCGCGTGCCATCGACCTGCAGTGCTTCGCGCATCTGCGCAAATAGCGAAGACATCGCCTTGCATTGAGTTCGAAGCAGAGCGTGTATGGCTCCCACGCGCCTTGGAGCAGGCGCGCCAGAGGAATCCATGACAGACACTTCCGAGGCACGTTGCGTCACCGAAAAGCAGGCTACCTCCCCTCCCTCGATGCAACGCTCAAGCGAATCGCAGAGCGGCACATGGGTTTCGAGACGCTGGAGACGCGCATCGGTCCCATCGACTTCCGCGAGGTCGCTGTGTGGGAAGTGAAGGACGCGCTCGAAGCGGCCTACAAAGCAGGCCACGAGGCAGCCAGCAGCGCCCACGGCGTCGGACCGAAGTGCCTCAGCCCCGTGTCGAATCCCAGCGCACAATGACTTGCACTCCACTCGAAACAGAGCGCGTATGTCTCACGCG
Source organism: Myxococcus stipitatus (assembly GCF_037414475.1). Next base: position 2,505,689 of record NZ_CP147913.1, read on the forward strand.
CGCCCCGAGGCGCCAGAAAGACGAAACAATGACACCCCGTAAGCCTCGCACCACCACTTCCGCGAAGCCCGCCCCCGCGCCCGAGGCAACCCTTGAGCGAATTGCTCGCGAAACGCTGAACGTCGAAACGCTGGCAACTCAAGACAGCGACAGCCTCGACTTTCACGACGTCGCGGTGTGGCAACTGAAGGACGCCCTCGAAGCGGCCTACCAAGCCGGCCTGAGCGCCGCCAGCAGCCCCAGCAGCAAGTAGCGACTCCCCTTCACCACCTCCACGCCCCGCCCAACGGGGAATCCGCGCACGAGGTCCGCCGGGCCGCCCTCGCGAACGGCAGACGTGCCCCCTGTGTCAGGGAAGTTGTCGCCTCGGCCGAGATGCCGAGCCGATGACGCCTTGGGGGCGAGAGCAGGCAGGACGCGGTGTCGTATACGGCTGCATTCAAGTTGCAGATGGTGAAGCGGATGGTGGGCCCGGGCGCGGTGAGCGCCGCGGCGCTGTCCCGACAGGTGGGAGTGTCCCAGCCGACGTTGTCGCAGTGGCTGCGCGAGGCGAATAGGGTGGCGGCGATGACGCCTGCTCCCGAAGAGAAGAAGCCCGTTGCGCCGGCTGGGCCGAAGAAGTGGACGCCCGAGGAGAAACTGCGCGTGCTGGCGGCGACGCAGGGGCTTGTCGGTGAGGAACTGGGAGCGCTCCTTCGCAGTGAGGGGTTGCACGAGGCGCAGCTGAAGGAGTGGCAGCAGGCAGCCGCCGGAGCCCTCTCGGGCACGTCGACGGAGCCACTGCCGGCCAAAGAGCGCAAGCGACTGGCCGCCGCCGAGAAGCGGGTGAAGGAGCTCGAGCGGGAGCTGCAGCGCAAGGAGAAGGCGCTGGCGGAGACGGCGGCGCTGCTGGTGCTCGAAAAAAAACTTCAGGCGATGGGCTGGGACCAGAGACACCAGGAAGACGAGGACGACTCCGGAGACGAGAAGAGCGAGAAATGACGCTCGCCCACGTCGACGAGGCGCTGGAAAAGGGAGTCCGGCTGGAGGTCGTCTGCGAGCGGCTCGGGGTGGCCCCGCGAACGATTCAACGCTGGAGAAAGCCCGCCACGGCCGAGGACCGGCGGTGCGGTCCCCATACCCGGCCTTCGAATCGACTCTCCGAGGTGGAGCGGCGTCGCATCCTCGCCGTGGCCAACAGCGAGGAGTTCCGCGACGCCTCGCCCAAGCAGATTGTCCCCCGGCTGGCGGACCGGGGCGAGTACGTGGCCAGCGAGGCGAGTTTCTACCGGGTGCTGCGCGAAGCCGGACAGTTGACCCACCGCGGCCATGCCAAGGCGCCCACGCCCAGGCCTCGGGCCGAGCACACCGCCACCCGGCCCAACCAGGTGTGGAGCTGGGACATCACGTACCTGAAGGGCCCGGTGAGGGGCACCTTCCTCTATCTCTACCTGGTGGTGGACATCTTCAGTCGGCGCATCATGGGATTCGAGGTGCATGAGGAGGAGTCCGCTGAGCACGCCGCGGTCCTCATCCGCCGCTGCTGGCAGGACGCCGGTTGCCCCGAGGGATTGGTGCTGCACTCAGACAACGGAGGCCCGATGAAGGGCGCCACGTTGCTGGCCACCCTGCAATGGCTGGGTGTCACGCCCTCCTTCAGTCGGCCCCGCGTCTCGGACGACAACGCCTTCTCCGAAGCGCTCTTCCGGACGCTGAAGTACCGCCCCTGTTTTCCACAGCGCCCCTTCGCATCCGTCAAAGAGGCCCGTGTCTGGGTGACGCGCTTCACCGCCTGGTACAACACCGAGCACCGCCACTCAGCCATCCGCTTCGTCACTCCCGACGACAGACACTTCCGGCGCGAAGCCTCGCTCCTCTCCCTGCGCCACCAGGTGTACCAGCGCGCCCGGCGCCGCCATCCCGAGCGCTGGAGTCGCGGCACGCGCGACTGGACGCCGGTAGGCCCCGTGCGCCTCAATCCCACTCCCAACCTCACCCCGCTTCCGCAGGAGGTGCGGTCCGTCGGCTGAACCCTCTCACGCGACAACTACCTTGACGCTCACCGCGTGTACCCACGGCCCGAAAACGGAAAGCACCACCATGCCTCGCAACGCCGCACCGAAGACGAAGACGCTGGAGTCCATGAACCTGACGGAGCTGCGCGCCCGCTACCACGCAGTGGTGGGCGAGGAGACGCGCAGCCCGAACAAGAAGTTCCTCATCCGCCGCATCGAGGAAGCGCTGGCGACCACGAAGCAGCGCAGTGCCTCCCGCCGCGCGACGACCACCGCCCCCAGCGCGCCTCCGGCGGCGGCTGCCCGGGCGGCCCCCACGGCCGAGGCCACGCACCCGGCCAGCCAGCGCGGGCGCTTCGCAGACATGTCGCTGGAGGACTTGCAGGCGAAGTACCGCGAAGTCGTCGGGCGCCCGACGGGCAGCAGCGACATCCCCTACCTCAAGTGGAAGATTCGGGAGGCGGAGTCCGGCCGCGTGCCGGTGGGCCCCCGCCCCGCGCGCGAGGCAAAAGTGCGCGAGGACGGCAAGCGCGTCATCCCGCTCTCCTTCGATGCAGACAAGCTGACGGCCTTGGACAAGGCCTGGCGCGACGCGGGCTTTCCGAGCCGTACGCGCTTCATCACGCACGCGGTGCACGGTGCGCTCACGGCGATGGGCGCCACCGAGGCCGCCGCGCTCTTCGCCCCTTAAGGGGCGTGAGGCGAACATGACGACCAAGCTACAGGGCCTGGAGGCCCTCGTGACAGAGGCTCTTCGCCACGCGCTCGCAGGCGTCAGCGTGGAGGTGAAGCTGGCCCTGCACAGCAGCGGCTGCGAGCTACAGCCCGAAGTCGAGGTCGCATTCCCGGCGGGGAATTCCTCGCGCCAGCGCAACACAGCCCTCCTTCTGCTGACCGCTCGCGTGGAGCTGCTCACACCACCGATTGAACACTGGTTCGTGACGTCGGAAGTGCTCGACGAGGGGAACAGGGGCCGCGTCTACCTGGAGCTGCTCGGCGTCGGAGGCCCTCGGGCAGCCCGCAAAGAGGCAGAGCGCGGCATGCAGGTCCTCCGCAGCGCCCTCCGCTGACTGGGGCATTCGGGCGGTAGCGCGAGCTGCCGCCCCAGCCCTGGACGAACTGAACCCCATGGCCATGCGGGAACGCTCGCGCCGTCCAAAACATGGGCAACGTCCCGCACAGCGTCCGAGGAGGTAGGGGGATGAGACATCCAAAAGAATACGCTACCCAGGCACCAACGAGGACTTGATACGCCCGCCGGCCAGAGCGTGTATGCCTTTCGCGACGGGCACCCCTGCACCGCGCCAACCCACGGGAACACGGACCATGAACGCCACGGCTATCCCCTTCTACATTGTCCCAATCAAGGTGATTGATTTCAGCGACACCCGGATGAGCCTGACCCTCGCCAAGAGCCAGTACGGCACGGCCCAGCCGCAACTGGACATCTGCCTGCCGCCTGGCGCCCCCCACCGGCAGTTGAGCGCGTTGCTTCACGCGCTCGCAGCCAACCTCGAGCTGAACACCCCCACCAGCGAGCGGTGGCTCATCCGGCACGACTGCTGCACGGGGCCGAACCATGGCCGCATCTACCTGGAGCTTGCCGAGGGTGACGAGGCTGAGGCCTTGCGCGGGATGATGCTCCTCGACACCGTGAGGGCTGAGTAGCGAGCACAACCCGCCCCCTCCCCGCGCCGGGGCGTTTCGCAGATGGCCTCCTCCCGGCGCAGGGCAATCACACACTGGAATTCCGCCTGCGCCGCCCTACGAGGGAAAGCTCGCCACTCCCTGGCCCACAAGGAGCCGGCGCGGAACCTCGCGAATTCTCGCGGCTATTCCAGACATACAAAATCGACCTCGCCAGACACCGAAGATGACTTGCTTCATTCACACACCAGAGCGTGTATGCGTTTCGCGACGGGCGCCACAGCCCCGCGCGAATGCGAGAGGCAAACCCCATGAAGACGCTCCGGTTTGGAATTGAGATTGAGACGGTTGGCGCCAGCCGCCAGAAGCTGGCCCACGCGATTCAGAGCGCGGTGGGTGGGTACGTTTCCGGCGACTACGGGGGCTGGCAGGTGACGGACACCCAGGGCCGCGCCTGGAAGGTGGTGCCGGACGGCTCACTGAGCGGGGGTGAATACAGCGGTGAAATCGTCTCCCCCATCCTCACCTACCAGGACCTGGACGCCCTGCAGTTGGTGGTGCGCGCGGTGCGCGAAGCCGGCGCGCGCGCCGACGCCTCCTGCGGCATCCACATCCATGTCGACGGCAGCCGCTTCGATGCGAAGGGTGTCACCAACCTCGTCAAGATGGTCCACAAGCAGGAGCGCCTCCTGGAGACGGCCCTCGGGGTGAGTGCCACGCGGCTGGCCCGGTACTGCCGGCCCATCGACGGAGCCTTCATGCAGCGGCTGGAGGCCCGGCGCCCGCGCACGATGCAGGATGTGAATGAGGCCTGGTACGGGCGCCGCAACCCCGTGCCCCAGCGCTACGACGCCAGCCGCTACCACGGCCTCAACCTCAACAGCCTCTTCTTCCGGGGCACGATTGAGTTCCGCTACTTCAACGGCACGGTGCACGCAGGCGAGGTGAAAGCCTACGTCCAACTGGTGCTGGCCCTCGCCGCCCGGGCCCTGGCCTCGAAGGCCGCCTCCAGCAAGCGCCGCGACTTCAACCCTGCCACCGCCAAGTACGACTTCCGGGTGTTCTTGCTCCACCTGGGCCTGATTGGAGAGGAGTTCAAGACGGCGCGCCTGCACCTCCTCAAGCGCCTGGAGGGCAGCGCCGCCTGGAAGGGCCAGCGCCGCGACCGGCGCGGCTCGGGTGGCGGAGAGAATGGCTCGCCCGGCAGCGAGGGCGCGCAGGGCGGCACCGGGGGCAACGCCCCCACCGAGGCCTTGGCCGCCGCGTGACAGGGCCTTCGCGGGCGCCACGGAGCCCAGGCGCCCACCTGCGCTCGCGGCAGGAGGCGCCCCTGAAGGGAAGCCCGGCCCCCTCCCCTTGCGCCGCCTCAAACAGCACTTGCTTCAATGCCGAACCAGAGCGTGTATGTCTTTCGCAAGAGGCAGGGCGCCCAGCGCCAACACAAGAGACGCGGCAATGAAGGCATACGGAATCAATCGGGAAGACCGCAGCAACTGTCGATGGGGGTGCTGCCCCTCGCACGGCAGGTACCCCACAAGACACTACCGCGGACGCCTTTCTCGGAAAGTCCACGTCCGCGGCACCCGGCTCGCACACCGGCGGGCCCGGACCCAGGCGAGGGCAGCGCTCAACAACGAGAGGCGCGACGCCTCGCGCCTCACCAACGAGAGGTAGGCCCCGCCGCGCTGGGCGATGAGCCCCACCCAGTACGCCCTCAACAGGGAGGCACCGTGCCAGAGCCCTGCGGGCAATGACAACAGCGGGCCGAGAGCCCGCCCTCAACAGGAAGAACCCCATGCTCTACTTCGCCTACGGCTCCAACCTCGACCAAGGACAGATGCGCGTGCGCTGCCCCAACGCCACTGTCGAAGCCCGGGCCACTCTCTCCGGCCACACCCTGGTGTTCGGCGGATACAGCCGCCGCTGGGGCGGGGCCGTCGCCAGCCTCCAGCGGGTGCGCGGCGCCCACGTCGACGGACTGCTGTACCGCCTCACTCCCGAGGACCTGCGGGCCCTCGACCTCTTCGAGGGACACCCCTTCGCGTACCGGCGCGCCACGCGGCTGGTGCTGGATAGAGCTGGCCTGCGCCGCCGCGCACAGGTGTACCTCCAGCCCGAGACAGGCTTCGAGGCCTGGCCGCCCGCCGGCCGCTACTTCCGCGTCCTCTGGCACGCCTACGGGCGCCTGGGCTTCAACCGCACCGCGCTTGCGAACGCCCTGGGAGGTGCGGCGTGACGCACGCTTCGACAGCGACACGCGTCTTCGTCTACGGGACGCTTCTGTCCGGCGAGCCCAACCACCGTCTCCTGCGCGGCGCACGCCTCATCGGCCCCGCGCGGACGCACCCGCACTTCACGCTACACGACTACGGGCCCTTCCCCGCGCTGGCCCCCGACGGCAACCACGCCATCGAGGGCGAAGTGTATGAAGTCGATGCGCTCATCCTGGCGGCTCTCGACAGGCTCGAGGGGCACCCCCGCTTCTACGAGCGCACGCCCATTGCCCTCGACGGTGCCGGCCGCGTCGAGGCATACCTGTTCCCCAAGGAGCGGCTGACTGACCGCCCCATCATCGAGTCTGGTTGCTGGCGTCGACACCTGAAGGAGAGGAAAACATGGTAATCGAAATGCGCGACGGGCGAGTCATCCAGGGGACTCCTGTCCAAATCGTTAGGGCAATGCAGGACATCGCCTTCGGCGTGGAGCGCCTGTCCTTCAGCGAGTACATCGACTGGGTGGTGGCCAATGCCCAGCGATTCGAGTCTGTTGCCCTGCGCGTGCAGGGTGACACGGACGAGGCGAAGGCCGCCTCGCTCGTGGACGAGATGGTCCGCGAGGGTCTGGCGGCGCGAGGGTGACATGACTGGAGGCGCCCAGCCCATTCTCATCGAGGGCTACACGTCTGACGAGGTGCTCCGCCTGGCCGAGAAGGAGCTGGCCGCCCTCGTGCTGACGGGTGAGCCCCTCGTCATCCGCATCGGTACCGCGGAGCTGCTCGGCTGCTTCAGGCTTCAGCCCGACACCCTCTTCGTGGAGCTGGCGCACATCGACAGCGGTGGGGAGGGCATCCTCCCCACCTTCTGGCGTCTGGTGCGCCGGTTCGCCCAGGCGAGGGGCATTGGCCGCATCGAATGGGTGGTCCACGCGGTGCGGTGCGCCCGCCCCAACCTCAAGCTCCGACGAGTCCTCGAAAGGCGCGGCTTCGTCGTCCGGACGGTGCCCGGCATTGGCGAGGCCTACCACCTCGTCGACATGCTCCCGGGCCGCAGCGCCGCTGACTCACAGGCCCAGCGGTAGGCCTCCACACGCCTCAAGCTCCTCGACCAACGCAAGGGCCGCGCGGGCGCCTAGCTCCGCCAGCACCGCTGCTTCCGCTTCGCCATACTCCTTCTTCGCCTGAACCAGCAGCATCCGGGACTCCGGACTGCCGTCCCTCATCGCGCGCGCAAGCTGCAGCCCCATCTCCGCCCGTCCCAGTCGCTCCGAGAGCGCCCGCCGCATCTCCATGTCCATGAAGGGCCGCTGAGCAGGGGCCGTGCCAGCAGGTGCCCCTGAGCCCCCGCCGCTTCGGAAGTTGCGACGTTCGTTGTCACGGGTTGAACTGCCTCCTGCCATGGGCACAGCTGACGACGTCCACCACTTTCTCCGCACGGGTGAGCACGACGCGCACTGCCGAGCTTGGCCCGGCGACCGCATTGAGAGGGAGCGACGCGCGCATGAGGAGCTTCGCCAGGCCCTCGTCGAGGAGGTGCAGCGGCGAACGGAGACGGTCCCCGCCGCTGAGCGACTCCGGGGACTCGATATCGCCGCTCTCACCCGGCGGAAGGTGGAGCCCATGGTACGCGGCCTCTTCTCCGCCATGGAGCAGGGGACCGTCCTCTCCCTCCTAGAGAAGTCCGTCGTCTTCCTCACCCCAGCCAATATTGCCCACGTCCTGCGCGAGTCCTCCTGGCTGAGTACGGCCTGGGACCTGGCCAACCTGTACCTCCTCAGCGCTGGCGCCGAGCTGCTCGGCGAGGAAGCCCCGCTCCTGCTAGGCCTCAGCGAGGGAACCACGTGCTACGTCTCCCTCTCCTACTTCGACGAAGAGTCCCCCTTCGCCGACTACCTCGTGCATGAGGCGGCCCACGTCTTTCACAACTGCAAGCGCCGCACGGCGGGCCTGCCCGAGACACGCCGGCGCGAGTGGCTCCTCGACATCGACTACCGGAAGCGCGAGACGTTCGCCTACGCCTGCGAGGCGTACAGCCGCATCCTCGAAGCCGGCGGCAGCCGCCAGGCGCGCATGGCGCTCGCCGACGACTACGCTGCCTGCGCGGCGCCGGCCGATGAGCGTGTCTCCGTGAGTGAAGTGGTAGCGCTCATCGGTGAAGCCGCAGCGGCGAAGAATGGGTGGAAGTGCATCCTCACTCGATGTGGACCGGCGGCACGGACGGCCGCGCACCCATCTGCGATGGACGGGACATCAGCCCGCCAGCCTCACAATCGATGAGGGGCCTGCAGACAACGAGCCTCCATTCCTCAAAGGGCCCTGCCTCTTGGCGTGCGAGAACGAGCGCTCCTTCTTCGGAGCAGGAGCGAGCCAAGGCCACCCTCCAGCGTTGGGCCAGCGAGTTCCGCACAGGGAAGCGGCGCGACTGAATAGGTACCCCGCCAGCGCCAGTCCCCCTCCTGCCCCAGGAGAGGGGGCGCATTCCCGCGCGACACCATCAGGGCCGTCCACCTTGGAGTTGCCCCCGTCAAATCGGACACGGTCAGTTGGGTGGTACGGCTCTTCGGTACTCGATAGGGGAACGCATCTTCAGGCCCTTGTGGGGATGCACGTGATTGTAGTCGTCGAACCACGCGGGCAGCTGTCGGAGGACTGCCTCCGCGCTGTCCAAGCAAGCCAGATGGACGTAGTCGCGCTTGAAGCTCTTCACGAAGGCTTCCGCCATTCCGTTGCTCTCAGGTGAGTACGCGGGTGTGGTGCGGATGAGCAGACCCAGGTTGGCTCCGAACGCTCGCGTCTCGTAGGCGGTGTATGCGGGGCCGTTGTCGGTCAGCCATTCGATGGGGTGCGGCGTCACGCGGCTCCCCGCTCCGAACCGGTACTCCAGCGTCTCGGCCATCAAGTCTCGCACCAACTCACCTGTCAGCGCGCCCGTGGTGGCCACGAATCGCATGGCCTCGCGGTCGCAGCAGTCCAGCGAGAAGGCCACCTGGACGCGCTCCCCGTTCCAGCAGCGAATCTCGAAGCCGTCGGAGCACCAACGCAGGTTGCTCTTGATCGTCACAATCGTACCGTCGTGGGTGCGAGTGGGCTTGCCCGTGTGACGCGCCAACAACAAGTCCGCGGCCTTCATCACCCGGTAGACGCGCTTGTGGTTCACCCCGGGCTTCCCCTCGGAGGCCCGCTGTCGGTTCACCAGCGCCGTGACGCGCCGGTATCCGTAGGTGGCCCGCTCGTGGGTGATGGCGCGGACCAACGGCAGCAGCCACTCGTCATCCGCCTTCAGGTACGCGCTACGTGGATTGCTGAGTGCGGGAGCCGACTGCCTGCGCGCCAGGTTGCTCCGGGAGACGCCCAGGGCTTCCGCCACGGCTTTCAAGGGATACCGCCCTTGGGCGGCAAGCTGCGCTGCGAGGAATGTTTTTTTGGGCGGGCCAGCTCCAATGCTTCCTTCAGAATCTCGTTTTCCATCGTCTTCTTGCCCAGCAGTCGCTCCAACTCCTTCACCTGGGACTGGAGCCGCTTCACCTCGGACTCGGGGACCACCGATTCTTCTGTGCCTAGGCTGGACATAGTCCCTTCCTCTACCAGCCTCCTCCAGTGGAACAACATGCTCGCCGACAGCCCGTATCGGCGCGCCACCGAGGACACGCTCTGGCCGGGCACCATCGTCTCCTCCAGAAACCGGCGCTTCTCTTCCGCACTGAAGCGTCGGCGACGTCCTGGCCGGGCTGGCTGGATGACTTCGACTTCGTGTGTCTTCGCGTCCATGCCTAGGCTGGCCCTATGCGTTAGCGACCTGTCCGATTGAAATGGGGGCTACACCACAGCGTCAATCCTGACGCTTACCTTTTCGAAGTGCTCCTGAGGCGCGACTCGCATCCAGCCTTGCGTCTGGGCGAACTGCTGCCGCACCGCTGGGCGCTGACACTAACCAACTCGTTCTGAATGCCACTCGCTCTCCGCGCGGAGACGTCGCTCCGGAGCGACACGGCGACCATGCTGCGGAGGGCCCGCAGAACACTGGCCGTCGGCTACACCGAACCAGCGCTGGGCATGGTGGCCATAGAGACCACGCCGACGGGAGCTCCCACGAAATGGACGGACCTGCAGAGTGCCATCTGCCCTGCATTCTTCGATGATTTCGCCTCAGACCTATTTCTATCATTGGCCTACCAATCTTCGGGAAGCAAGTTCTCCACGTCTGGGCCAAGCCCGTCCTGCATGCGCTTGTATTCAATGAGCAGGGTGGCGTAGCCCCCAAGCTGTCCCGCGGCATCAACGTTCTCGGCTGCGGTCCGTGCCTCGTAGAACGAGCGGGTCCGAGCAAACCCCTGCGCCACACGTAGCCAAAGTGATGAGAGCTTCACTCGGTAAACATGGGCACTCGCCAAATCCCATGCAGCCTTCGCCATATCCGCCTCACCAAGCAGGAGCAGTCGGTCTGCTGCACGTTCCAATACCAGGACGGCCTGAACCTCCCGTCCCTCCTCGGACTCCGATTTGTGGACGATATAAGACAGCGCCTCAAGGGCACGCTTTTTGTCCTGGGTCTCGTGCATCGCACTCGCCACACGGAACAAAGGGGCGACTGCTTGCTCGAGCACTTTGTCTCGACTGTTAAAGCTCCGGAGAAGGAGTTGGTCTGCCATGTTCCGCGCAAGCGCAAGCGCCTCTGTTGCAGCTCGGGAAGCCTCGTCGGGCTGACGAGTTCGGCACTGGCGCGCGACGGTTAGCAACACCCAGAGTTTCTGCTGGGCATCCTCGATCTCCGCCACCATCCGCTGAGCGTTGCCACATGCGCCCATACTGACAAGACTTCCTGCGATGCGGGCCTGGAGTTCGGAATTCATGCCTGCAACCTGCGTTGCTCTCAGTTCGTCTCCTATTAGTGCCAGCGCCTCGACCACTGCTGTACGACCATTGGCATCCAAGGAGCCATCAGCCTTCAGTGCTCTGTCAATATAGGGCTGGGCTTCCTTGACCTGCCGGACGCGCGCAAGTGCTCGGGCCATGATTGCAGCGGAGTTGTGCGGAATCTCTGTCGGCTTCATGTGGGTCGCCACCTTCAGGACTGACACGTCCCTCGTATGAGTCTCGGCAGAGAGCGCCTCTCCCAACCAAGCATACTCCAGTTGGATGCGGTCGGCGTCACCTGACTGGGCGAAGGCCAAGGCAAGATCGACACGTCCTGCTTGCCCGAGCGCCTCCAGCACCATCCGACGATTGGTGGGCGACACATCTTTGAGAGCAGTTGACCACGCGCTGTTTGCACTAGATATCTGTTTAAGCTCGTCCAGGGCCACGGCAATGATGATGCGTCCAAGCGGAACCTCACTCAGACTCGGGCCAACAATCTGTTCGAACGTGTTGGGGCGGACCTTCTTCAGGATGTCAGCGGCGATCCTCACGAAGAGCAGTGAGATCCCCTCGCGCATCTTTCGAATGGTGCCGTCGTCGAAGCCCTCCGTGAGCCTAAGTGCATTTCCCCACAGTGCCGCAGCCTCCTCGGGTAGGTCAGCGTCCACGAGCGCTCCGGCACAGCGCAACATGAGAGGGACGGCTCCACGGCTTATCTGGTTGGAGAAGAAGGGAAAGTCAGGCCTCGGATCGGCGCTTTCAAACAATGAGCGGGCCTTAATGGCGGCATTGGCTGCCTCCTTCTTCCGTCCCGTCTTGGCCAATGCCTCTGAGTAGGCAACGTACGCTACCGCGAGATCTTGACGAACTCTCGCCCTGGTATTTGGGTTGACACTACTACTCGCCTGCGCCTCCGCCTGGGAGATGACCCGTTCTGCATCATCGAGATACCCCAGATGGACCAGTGCTGCGGCCCAGGAGCCGATTGGTTGGAATGCTCCAGCCTTGAAAGCACTCTCGACGGGCGCGGCGCGTCTGGCCATCCAGACTTGGTATCGGTCCATTCGAGTGAGAAGCAGGCCCAAACCGAGAGGGACGCAAACGGCAACGCAGCGCAGTGCGACGGCACGATGGTTGTGCCGCAGCATTCGGCGCTCCTGGGAGTTCCTGGCGTAGCGCGCCAGCAGTACGGCCTCAATCATGGGAAGTGGCTTGGTTAAGGCAATCCGACCGGCCTGCCAGAAAGTTTGATTCGGACTGCGGAGCGCCATGTGGAAGCGAGCGAGCCAGAAGTCCAGACGAGCCTCCGCGTCTCGCACGCGCTGGAGGTGGGGATCTGGGGCTTCGGCAAGGACCGCTGCAAGATGGTCGTGCATCAACTCGTAGCCAGTCTCCCCGGCGGGATCACCAGAAAGCTCCTCAGCGAGGAGGACCTTCTTGACCAGGGACTTCTTCTCAAGTTCTTCCAGGGCACGTAAGAGTGTTGGGATCGGGAGACTGAGCGACTTTGCGAATTCGACCGGCGCCCGGGAACGCTTGGTGCCAGCATCCGTTACCAGCCCACCAAGAATCTGGAACGTCTTCTCTCCAGGCAGCATGGTGGTCCGTCTGACGTCATTCTTCGCCCGCTCAAGGTACATGCGCAGCAAGCCCGGCTTGCCGCCTAGGCGGCGCAGGGCGGTCCTGGAGAGATGTTCGCCTCCCGCAGCCTCCATCACCTGCCCGAGAATTTGGAGCTCAACGGGAAGGATGGTGGGCTCCTCATCGCGGCTTAACCGGCGGTCACGTGGTGGTCGGAGGAGTTCGCGGCAAAGTGCCTCAGCGAAGTCCTCCATCTGCTGCTTGATAAGGGCGTCCCCATGACGGGGCGCAAGCATCTCGTGCAGAACTCCACGGGCTTGGTCATGCCGGAAGGCTTTGAGCGTGTAGTAACTGCCGAGGTCGAGCGTGTCCTGAGCTGGATCCACCGCATGACAGTCCTTGAGTAAGAGGTCGAGAAAGTCACTGCGGACAGAAATGAGCACCCGCAGTCCTCCGCCTTTGATTGCCCGCATCAGGCTCTTCCAGAACTCGAGCCGCGAGACTTCTGGAACCCGGAGGAAAATCTCCTCGAATTGATCTAGGCAGAGTAGAAGGGGTTTCCCGTTCGCTTGTGTATTCGCACGACAGGCTCCGCTGATGCTCTTGTCCAGCCGCTCGGGTCCCCATGGCGCCTCGCCTCTGACATAGGGGCGGCCTAATAGCGCGGCTCCCAAGCGACCGAAGGAGTCCTGGCCCATACGACACTGCACCACTTTGAACTGCTGCTCAGCCACCGGTAGGAGACTGACGTTGAGCAGAGAAGATTTTCCACAGCCGGACTCTCCTTCAAGAATGAAGAAAGGCTTACGCTGGATTTCTTGTAGGCAGGCCGTGGCATCCGGGGCCCTGCCCTTGAATTCGGCAGAATCCTCCCGGCTATACGAACTAGGCCCTCGAAACACGCCTTTATTGGGGACGAAGGGTGGGGGCGGCGGCAGTAGCAGTCGGGTAATCCAGAAAGAGACCCTGGGGAATCGGATGAGCGCCAGGACGAAGAGTCCCGCGCCCAAGACAATCCAGAGGGTATTGGAGACGGTTTCTAGATTGGAGAGGTCGACGTCCTTGACCCCAAATACCCCGGCAACGAGCAGGGTCGCATGGACGAACGGGCTCCAATAACCAGCAGCGAGTTGCCGTAGCTTGGTCAAACCTGGCGTCATTGAGACTCCTGGATAGGTAGCAAACGCGGTAGCCTACAATGCGGAGGCTCTACCAGTCGCTCCCTGGTAGAGTTGCCCCGTCAAATCGGACATGGTTAGTGGGGTGAATTCGAGAGGCGGCCCTCGCGCTGGGAGCGCATCTTCAGGGCCTTGTGCGGATGCACGGCGTTGTAGTCGTCGAACCAGCGGGTCATCTGCAGGAGGACCACCTCGGCGCCGTCCAGGCGGGCAAGGTAGGTGTAGTTGCGCTTGAAGCTCTTCACGAAGGACGCGGCCATGCCGTTGCTCTCGGGCGAATAGGCTGGTGTGGTGCAGATGAGTTGCCCCAGGCTGGGCCCGAATTCGCGTGTCCAAAGGGCCGTGTAGGAGATGAAGCGCATCGACTGAACCCTCTCACGCGACATCTACCTTGACGCTCACCGATAGGTCCCGCCGCCTTCGCCGAACCACCTCGCCGTTCCTGCGAGAAGACAGAAGAAATCTCCGCCCACACATCTGAGCTAGAAATCCGGGACAGACTCACTTTGCTCAAGTGCCTCATGTGAAGTCGATGTAATCAGCAAAAACACCGAGCAATGCATCGGATGTCTCTGGCGTGTAATCGGGCGATTGGCACAAGAATGCCCTGTCGAAGGGAGTCGACGCTACCCATCGCTCCGCTCTGACTGCCCTGAAGGGCACAGAGGGCTCAACGCTGATTGGTTGAACAGCCCTAAGATGCTTGACAACATTTCCACTACGCAGAGCTGCCCCGACATCTTCCCGCGCAAAGCACTTTAGCTCAAGCCAACCACCGCTTGGACTGAACTCCCGAAACAGGAAGGACTGAAGATCATCCCCCCCACCAGGTGGATGGATGTACTCGATGCTCTTGATCCACCTGCATGCCACTGCATACGCAACGTAGCTCGCCAGACTCAGGCGATGCGGACCACGCTCAGCTTTGGGACGTTCGCTCACCGGAAGGCGGAGCACGTCTTCCATGATGTGTCGCCAACTCGCATCACCCAAGCCGAGATCCGCATGAGCATCAACATGCACAAGCTCAAGTGGAAAAAGAGTCTCGCTCTGATGCCTCAGTTCCTCCCAATAATCAAATGCAGCGTCGTGATTCTTCGCCAATCGACCGGGAATCTTCCCCCGGGGCTTGAGCAAACAGCGTCTTTCCAAAAATTCGCGCACCTCGTCACGAGACCAAGGCTTGTAGTGCTCACTCGAGAGTCGACCTCCCTCTGGCCAGTACGCAATGCCGTCCAAGAAGAAATCCAAATCAATATTCAGAAAACGACTCGACATGGCTTGTACTCCTACGTCGACCGTTAGCGACCTACTCACCCTCTCCAGGTGCCTTGGCTCGCTCTGCTGGCGGGGCACGTCTCTTCCGCTTCTGCGTCCCTGTCTTCACGGGCTCGACGACAGGCGGAGCGCGAGGAGCAACTACAGTCGGCACAATGGTGACTGGTGCGGGCTGCACTTCGGTCTGTGCAAGGCCATCCCACCGCGAGGCCCCCTTCCACCCCACAACTAAGGCCAGGCCGAGGACGAGGACGACAATGAGCCCCCAATAGGCGGTCCAGGCTACCCGCTTCGCAGTCCCAAGCCATCTGGGCGCTCGCCGTCCTCCGTCATCGAGCAGCGCTGAGGCGGGTGGTTGAGGCGGCAGCGCTCGCAGGCATGGCGCCTCGATAGGGCCAGAATCTCGGGGGCTGTCACGAGGAGGCAGGGCAAGCGTCGAACGAGGAGTGGCGGAAAGCTGAACCGCAGCAGGTAGCGGCGTGACTAGACGCACGGGCGAGGATTGCTTCGGCAGTGGCTGAACTCGCCGGAACAACCGAGCGACGAGGTGCGCAGCCACGGAGGGAGTCCTGGCACGGTAGGCAGCGAAGCGCTGCGCCTCGACCTTCGTCCGGGCATGTCCCACTGCCACAACGCAGGGCTTCGTGAGCCGACTGAGCGCGCGTGCGACCACCGGCGAATTGAAGGGCTGCAGGTCGACGCGGGAGCCACCTCCGCGGGCCAAGACGACGAGTTCCGCACTGGAGGCCTGTGCCCGGCCGAGCCCGTCCGCGATGGACGTCTCGTCGTAGAGCCCCACCGGAACGAGCTCCACCTGGATGCGAGTCCCCAGGGCATCTTCGAGTTGGCCGCAGAAGTCCGCCACAGCCTCGCTGCCTTCGGAGGTGACGAGTGCCACGCGCGTGAAGGGGCCGGTGACCTTCGGCGGAGGAGTCAGGCGGCCCGCCTCAATAGCATCGAGGTCGGCCTGCTGGCGGACGTACCGGCTCGAGGGGCCTCGGTCCGCCCAGCTCTTCGCCATGAAGCGCACGTCGAGAGCGCCGCGCTCCTCGTCCACGAAGGCTTGCGTGCCGCCCTGAAACTCCACCATGTGCCCCAACCCGGGGCACCAGGTGCAGTCCTTCGGAAGCACCACCCATACCCTCTTGTCGAAGCTGAACGTGTCGGCCAGGCACACCCTTCTCCCGCGCACCTCCACGACCTCGCCCACCAGAATCATCTCCCGTAGCGGCAGGGCCCTCCGCGCCACGGGTTGGACGTCGTCGGAGATGAGCTGAATGACTGCCCGAATAGAGAAGTGCTGCGCCTTCCGCTGTCGAAGCCCCTGCTGCATGCGCCCTCCCTCGCATCGGGCACCATACCCGACTTGTGGGTGGGGGTATGCCAGACGAGGCTGACACGACGTTACAGGGTGGGTCGTGGCAACCCCGCTCATGTCCTCTGAATCCTCAGCAGACGTGCCTGACCTGTGCTGGTACACCGCCCCGCAGTGACCGACACCGCCCAGTTCCGCCCGCGAATCTGGATCTACCGCCGCTCAGCCCCAGGTGAACTTCACCCCGTCCCCACCAAGAAGTGGGACCTCTGGGTCTACGGAAAGGCGTCCATCCCCCCCTGCGAAGACGGCTTCGTGTGGTTCGTCAGTGTCACCGCGTGGGGCGAGAACCGGAACGTCGCGCGCCTCGGACAGATGGACTTCTGGAAGTCTCGCGTGGACGAGAGCGGTGTCCACACCGAAGACCTGAAATTGGTCGAGATGCGAGTCACCATGCAGGGCGTCTGGGCGAAGCTGGGCGACTCCTGGACTGGCAAGAAAACTCCAACTGAGCCGCAAACAGTGGTGGATGCCACCTCGAGGTTCCAGGCCCAACAGTACAAATGGAAGCCCACGCCAAAGGACGCGCGCGCCCTCCGCGACATCCTGAATCGGCGGGTCGGCTGGGAAATCGTGCTGTAGGGCTGGGAAGGATACCCGCCCAAGTACAGGACGCTTCTTCGAAATTGCGCCAAGTAGAGAGTGTGACTGACGCACGAACTCGATGATGCCCCTGGGCTTCCGGTACCTGCCCGAGGCGAACCACCTGCTCCTCAGAAAGCATAGTCCTCTTCACGCTCAACCTGCATCATTGCGCGAGGACCCTCTTACTCTTCCGCTGGTCCGATAATCAGGGAACGCCATATGCATCGTGCCCCCCTTTCAGCGTCCACTCACTGTAGTCTGTGCCCCAACCCTCTGGATGGATCCGACGAGCACATTCTCCTGAGCGCACTCGGGGGGCGACTGCATTCAACACGAGTCCTCTGCTCGGCCTGCAATACGGAACGGTACAGCACTACCTTGGACAGCGAGTTGGCCTCCGCACTGGGGTATTTCACGACTGTGCTCAATGTCCTGCCTGGTCGCGGGGGCTCCCCTCCGCCCTTCCGAGGGATAGCGCTACAAGACGGAACGCCTATCGCCTTGGAACCAGGCGGTCAGGCCGTCCGCTCTAGGCTGGAGTTCTCCAGGAACGTAGAGGCAGATGGGAAGACGCGCATCACCATCAATGCCGGCGATCCGTTCGTGGGCAAACCGCTTCGACAGACGCTTGAAGGAGTGGCTCGCAAAGCCAACAAGACTCCGGAGGAGCTTCTCCACGGAGTCAAGCTGGAGCGCATCGGGGAGTACATCGACCCCGTCCCGTTGCAGATTGGCATCGGCGATCCTGCTCATCTCCGGGCTATTGCAAAGATGGGGGTTACCTTTGCCGCCTACCATCTCGGCACAGACATTGTTCGACAGCCGCAGTTTGATGCCATCCGTGCCTTTATCGTCGCGGGCACCGGCGCGGATCTCGGGTTGGTGGGCTTTTCAAATGCTGACGACTTTCCAGCCATTGAGGGACTGCACACTCAAGAGCCCCCAAACCACAGGCTGGTACTCTCATGTAACGAGGCCACGGGCCTTGTCTCGTTCTTCGTGGAACTCTTCGGCGCCTTCTGCTTCAGCGTACTATTGAGTGAGCA
This sequence comes from Myxococcus stipitatus, assembly GCF_037414475.1. The sequence continues at coordinate 2,523,445 of NZ_CP147913.1, forward strand.
GTGGTCGGGGCCGAGATTCACTGCAGCCTACAGTCAGGATCCGCTCACCGGCGAGCGAATGGAGGCCGCCGACTTTCCACCAAGCAACGCCTTTGCTGCAGAGTTCGCTGACCGCAAGCTCGACATGGCCGCAGTTCAGCAGCGCACTAACCGCCTGCTGGCTTTCGCATCCAAGCGCCAGGATTCCAATGTAATAAATGGCATCGTCGAGCAAAGCTTCAAGGACGCGCAGCATGCGGTTGCCAATGGCATGAGCGATGATGACGCGAAGGAGCTTCTATCAGGCGTCATCGCGCAGCGAGTTTCCGAATACCTCCTGCGGATTCCGACGCGCTCGCCCATCACCATCGATGAACTCCTTGGAAAGAAAAGCAAGTAGACGCATGGCTGCGCCCCTCTCAACTCGGTCGTACATCGAGGGTGCTGCGCAGCCATGATTCAAGCTCGCCGCCTCCGCCAGCGCGGGCACCGGGACGCCTTCGAAGTGGCAGTGGCGTGCCCCTCTATGTTAGGGATGGTGTCGCCTCGACTGCTGTGTCGAGCAAACAACACCCAGGGGGCGGAGTTGTGGCGACAAGCTGCCCTCGATGCAACAGCGAAGACAGGTGTATCCTTCGAGGTAGCACTCGATTCTTTGCCGACACATACCAGGAGGACTTCTTCGCGGACGAGTGGTGCCAGGAGACGCCTCGTGACAGGGTACGACTGGTTAGCGTCAAGGTAGTTGTCGCGCGAGAGGGTTCAGCCGACGGTCCGCACTTCCTGCAGAAGCGAGGTGAGGTTGGTCGGCGGGGGAGGTGCACGAGGCCCACCGACGATCAGTCACGCATGCCGCGACTCGAGCGCTCGGGATGGCGGCGCCGAGCACACTGGTGCACCTGCGCATCCTTCTGGGCGGAAGAGGACTTCATACGCGCCTAAGTGAAGCCGACTGGAGTCCTCTCGCTATTTCTGGGGTTGTTACAGCTTCAGCAGGAGGGGGTCTTGGCTCTCCCCTCCAAGCAATGCAAGTTCCACTCGCTCCATGTTAATTGGCCTCTCCAGAAAGACTCCCACCATCGTTTGAACTCGTTCGTGGCTGCCGAGTCGAACCGCGCGTTTGGGATCGTTCTTGAAGAGTTGATAGAGGATGCGAAGACAGCCTGCAGCATGCGCGAGTCTAATAGGACTTATTTGCCTTGCTGAGGGCAGCAGTATTCGGAGGAGAGAGTAGATTTGCTGCTGGAGAAAATCGCCAAAGACGTCAAAATAGGAACGCCCGCCATCCACCATAATGAGGCTATGCTGGTCTCCTATCGGCGAGAAGTGAGTGAAATGATTTGCCCACTCATACGACTCCAGACTGTATGACTTTCCTCTGCCGGTGGTTTCAAAAACGTCTTTCAGTGAAATCCTATATAGCCAGTTTGAATATGTGAGCCACGCCTTTTCGTCGACTGGTGGGGCGCCGGTGATTTTGACGTACTGCCTTAGTTGTTTGGCGTTCTCTTTGATCCAGTCCTGATGCTGATGCTCCAATGGCTTCTTTAAGTTAAAGTGTCGATTTCGAATCGCATGCACGGCCTGTGCACTGTCCCATCGCCAGCGAAACTCATTGTACCTATCGGGAGCCTTCAGGATGTACTCGAAGATGGCTGAGGTCTCCTCAACTGCACGTGCATGCGCAATAGAAGTCGGCTTGCCGCGAAGTGTCTCGAAGGCTTCAGTCTGCTCCACCACGTCTTGCAGCCCGCTCTTGATTATTTCTGTGAGGGGGTGCACGTCAAGCAATTGACCGAGAATGGTGCGCTGTATCTCTTTGGCATCCTCCGAGAGGGGCACGTTGCCCTCAAGCGGCAGTCCCGTGTGTCTATGTAGTTCAGTGTCCCATATCTCCTTCATGGCTTCGATAATCTCGTCAAGGCTAGCTTCTCTCTTCATCCAAACCACCTCGTCTCCGACGCGCAGGGAATTCTCATTACTAGCGTAAAATGACGTCTAAACCAAGGTTCGTGATTCTCGTCCGTCCTCAGGTGGAGACAACCTTCAAGAAGCGCGGGTCGTCGAACCACTCGAGCGCGGAGACGCGCGGGATTGGAGGGCCGCGCAGGGGCGCTCGCGGTGCTGAAAACTAGCGACAAGAAGGATTGGGCCACGCCGGATTTCTCGAGCGGTAGAGCTGAGCGCTCAGGAGGCGATCCGGGGCTCCGGATCGCAGACCGTCTCGTGCACAAGGGATTTCCTGGCCGCATCACCGGCATGTCTCGCCGCTCCGACCAATGCTCAAGAACTCGCCGCGGCCTGATTCAACCCCGCCAGCCGGCAAGCGTCGCGCTCTCGTGATCGCTCTCCGGCTGTCTCTCTTCCTGCGATCCTGGCTCACGCGATCTAAACGCCGCGCCTTTTGAAGAGCGTCTCCAGTCTACGGCGCCGACTCCTCACTCATCGTCCCTCACCACTTCGTTGGCCGGGCGCTTACAGCGTACCCGTCCGGCGAGCGACGTGGCGGGAGGGATTGCAGGGGTAGAGGTGGTGGTGGACCCTGGCCGGAATGTCGAAGCCGGTTGAGAGTGAAGAGTGGTTCCAGGTCGCCGAGGCGTTTGAAGCGAGCGGCCTGACGCAGAAGGAGTTCTCCGCGCAGCGAGGCCTGCTGCTGAGCACGTTGCAGTCGTGGGTGTACCCGGTGAGCGTCAAGGTAGTTGTCGCGTGAGAGGGTTCAGCCGACGGACCGCACCTCCTGCGGAAGCGGGGTGAGGTTGGGAGTGGGATTGAGGCGCACGGGGCCTACCGGCGTCCAGTCGCGCGTGCCGCGACTCCAGCGCTCGGGATGGCGGCGCCGGGCGCGCTGGTACACCTGGTGGCGCAGGGAGAGGAGCGAGGCTTCGCGCCGGAAGTGTCTGTCGTCGGGAGTGACGAAGCGGATGGCTGAGTGGCGGTGCTCGGTGTTGTACCAGGCGGTGAAGCGCGTCACCCAGACACGGGCCTCTTTGACGGATGCGAAGGGGCGCTGTGGAAAACAGGGGCGGTACTTCAGCGTCCGGAAGAGCGCTTCGGAGAAGGCGTTGTCGTCCGAGACGCGGGGCCGACTGAAGGAGGGCGTGACACCCAGCCATTGCAGGGTGGCCAGCAACGTGGCGCCCTTCATCGGGCCTCCGTTGTCTGAGTGCAGCACCAATCCCTCGGGGCAACCGGCGTCCTGCCAGCAGCGGCGGATGAGGACCGCGGCGTGCTCAGCGGACTCCTCCTCATGCACCTCGAATCCCATGATGCGCCGACTGAAGATGTCCACCACCAGGTAGAGATAGAGGAAGGTGCCCCTCACCGGGCCCTTCAGGTACGTGATGTCCCAGCTCCACACCTGGTTGGGCCGGGTGGCGGTGTGCTCGGCCCGAGGCCTGGGCGTGGGCGCCTTGGCATGGCCGCGGTGGGTCAACTGTCCGGCTTCGCGCAGCACCCGGTAGAAACTCGCCTCGCTGGCCACGTACTCGCCCCGGTCCGCCAGCCGGGGGACAATCTGCTTGGGCGAGGCGTCGCGGAACTCCTCGCTGTTGGCCACGGCGAGGATGCGACGCCGCTCCACCTCGGAGAGTCGATTCGAAGGCCGGGTATGGGGACCGCACCGCCGGTCCTCGGCCGTGGCGGGCTTTCTCCAGCGTTGAATCGTTCGCGGGGCCACCCCGAGCCGCTCGCAGACGACCTCCAGCCGGACTCCCTTTTCCAGCGCCTCGTCGACGTGGGCGAGCGTCATTTCTCGCTCTTCTCGTCTCCGGAGTCGTCCTCGTCTTCCTGGTGTCTCTGGTCCCAGCCCATCGCCTGAAGTTTTTTTTCGAGCACCAGCAGCGCCGCCGTCTCCGCCAGCGCCTTCTCCTTGCGCTGCAGCTCCCGCTCGAGCTCCTTCACCCGCTTCTCGGCGGCGGCCAGTCGCTTGCGCTCTTTGGCCGGCAGTGGCTCCGTCGACGTGCCCGAGAGGGCTCCGGCGGCTGCCTGCTGCCACTCCTTCAGCTGCGCCTCGTGCAACCCCTCACTGCGAAGGAGCGCTCCCAGTTCCTCACCGACAAGCCCCTGCGTCGCCGCCAGCACGCGCAGTTTCTCCTCGGGCGTCCACTTCTTCGGCCCAGCCGGCGCAACGGGCTTCTTCTCTTCGGGAGCAGGCGTCATCGCCGCCACCCTATTCGCCTCGCGCAGCCACTGCGACAACGTCGGCTGGGACACTCCCACCTGTCGGGACAGCGCCGCGGCGCTCACCGCGCCCGGGCCCACCATCCGCTTCACCATCTGCAACTTGAATGCAGCCGTATACGACACCGCGTCCTGCCTGCTCTCGCCCCCAAGGCGTCATCGGCTCGGCATCTCGGCCGAGGCGACAACTTCCCTGACACAGGGGGTACCGGCGCCGACGTCTGCGGAGCAGGAAGGCGAGTGCAGTGCGACTCTTGCCGGTGGAGGTGGCGAGCACGACGCAGACGAGCGCGGCGATGCTCGAGGTGGTGCTGCCTGGCGGAGCGCGGCTGAGGTTCTCCCCGGGCACCGATGTCGGGTACGTGGCGCGGCTGCTCACCGCGCTGGACAGGTGAGAGCGTGTTCACCCTGCCTGCGTCCGTGCGCGTGGTGTTGGCCACGGAGCCAGTGGACATGCGCAAGTCGATTGATGGGTTGATGGCCCTGGTGCAGTCGGGGTGGGGAGAGGACGTGTACTCCGGGCACCTGTTCGCCTTCGTCTCTCGGCGGGGGGACCGCATCAAGGTATTGGCGTGGAGTCGTGGCGGATTTGTGCTGCTGTACAAAAGATTGGAGACGGGCCGTTTCCGTCTGCCGAAGGTGGACACCGAGGCGCGGACGGTGGCGCTGGACGCGACGCAGTTGGCGATGTTGCTGGACGGCATCGACGTGGCGGAAGTCCGACGCCCGTCTGCCTGGGCACCTCCCGGCCGCACGGCCTCCTGACGGCCCGGCGCGGGCGCGGGGAGCGGCAGCGCGGTATGGGGTTGAGGTGTCCCGAGAGCTGCCTCAAGACCACTTCTGCCCCTGGCGCGAGGAAGCCGAGGAGCTGCGCGAGCGGATGACTTCGCTGGAGGCGAAGATGGCGGCGTTGGAGCGCCGCGTCTTCGGCAAGAAGACGGAGAAGCTGCCGCCCGTGGCCCGGGAGCTGAAGGCCCGCCAAGACTCCCCAGAGGAAGAGCGGGCCCGAGCAGCAGCAGCCCTCCGGACGCGACGCGCACGAGCGGCCCGCAAGGCCGACGCCGCGGTGGAGCGTGAAGTCAGGCACGAAGTCCCCGCCGAAGACAGGCACTGCCCGGCCTGCGGCAGCGAGGAACTCAATCCCCTGGGGGAGGGGCGCCGGACGGTGGTGTACGAGCACGTGCCGGCCTTCTTCGAGAAGCAGGTGCACGTGCAAGAAGTGCTGGCGTGCACCTGCGGCCGAGGTGTCGTCACCGCGCCCGCGCCGCCCAAGGTGGTGGACAAGGGCGAGTACGGCCCGGGCCTGCTGGCGCACGTGGTGGTCTCCAAGTGCGCGGACGCCATGCCGCTGCACCGCCTGGCACAGCGGATGGAGCGAGGCGGAGTCCCCATGAGCCGCAGCACTCTGACGGACCTCTTCCACCAGTCGGCCTCGGCGGTGCGGCCTCTGTCCTCTCACCTCCTGCGGTGCATTGCCTCGTCCGGGGTGGTGTGGGCTGACGAGACGCCGCTGCGGGTGCTGGACGTGAAGAAGACGCGCCGAGGCTACCTCTGGACGTTTCTCACCCAGACGCCCCAGGGCGAGTGGCTCATCGGCTACCGCTTCAGCCTGGGCCGCGCGGGCAAGACGCCCAAGGACGTGCTGGGAGGAACCACGGGCGCGCTCGTGGTGGACGGGTACACCGGCTACAACGCGGTGACACTGCCGGAGGGCCGCACACGCGTGGGTTGCTGGGCCCATCTGCGTCGTCGCTTCTTCGAGGCGCTGCCCACCGCGCCTGAAGCCCGGGAGGCGATGGGCCTCATCCTGGAGCTCTACCGCGTGGAGGCCCAGGCGCGGGACGCGGGCGTCGTGGGCACCGCCGCGCATCGAGCGCTGCGTCAGGAGTCCAGCACTCGCATTCTCGCGCGTCTTCGCACGTGGCTCGAAGTCCAGACGCCGCGCCACCCGCCGAAGAGTCCGCTGGGGCAGGCTCTCTCCTACGCGACGAAGCAGTGGGAGGCGCTCACCCGCTTCGTCGAGGACCCGCGGTTGCCCTTAGACAACAACCGCTCGGAGGCGGCGTTGCGAAAGGCCGCGCTGGGCCGCAAGAACTTCCTCTTCGTCGGACACGAAACCGCTGGCGAGAATCTCGCGGGTCTCTACGCGCTGGTCGCTACCTGTGAGGCCAACGGCGTCAACCCCGAGGTGTACCTGGCCGACGTCCTGCTCCGCGTGCAGACACATCCCAACTCGCGCATCGCGGAGCTGCTTCCTCACGAGTGGAAGCGTTCGCAGACCACCGGTCCGCCCGAGTCACGTCTCCAGCCCAATCCCTGAACACCCCTCCGGTCGCGGCGTCCGCCGGGCACGGACCTCGTCCATCTTCAACTGCTCACGCCACGTCTCTGACCGGACGGATACCTTACAGCGCTACGCACTTACGGGGAAGCAGGCACCGGCAGATCGGAACCACGACAGAACCGGGGCAAACTCATCTCCGGTCAAACACCATCAAGAGGAAGCTTCTCCTGATTGGCGTGAGGATCTGGTCGGGTGAGGATGAGGTATTCTGAATGAATAGGCGCGCCATCATTGAGTTCACCAATCGTGCCCTCTTTGACCACTCCGCTCGCGAGCATTCTCGCTGGATCTACGCCCCAAGTCTCCGCAGCTTCCTCAGCGAGCCAAGCGGCTAGCGAGCAGGGGACCCGTTCGTAGCCCCAGGTCATGAACCCAAGAGGTTTCTTAGGCTTCGGGGGAACCCCTTGTGCAATGACCTCAAACCCCAGTCGGAACCCATCGTCGTCCGAGCCCGCCGCGATGACGATGTCCTTGGGCTGCTTCCAGTCATCCAGACATTGACTGAAGTCGACGGTCTCTTCGTTGCCATAGCGACCCGTAATCTCAAAGTCGTCTGACAGAACAATTCGAATGGAGCTGCCCGGCGCAGTATCTTTCAACCAGCCTCGCACTTCCTCCATGGCTACAAATCTTCCATTCAAAATGAAGATTTCGAGAGGTTCCGGGCGAACCCCGAATCCGAGAAGGAGCAGGGACACTCGCAGTTTCCCGAATGACGACCTTTCACTTCTGTAGAATCTGTCGAGGGATTTTCCTACTGCGTCGCGAATATCACCTGCCGTCGCAAGTGGCTGAGCGTCGCGCCTGCTGAGATCTGGATTCTCCGCAAGTAAGAGCCCTCGAAAGCTCGCTCCGCGCGTGCTTAGAGTTGAGAGCCCGCCTACTGTGAATTCGCCTGAGCGGTTTCTGAGGTAAGAAGTCTCTAACTGGATCCTGCCGACCAACTGGCCCTTCGCATAGACTGTCAATTCAGGACTGTCATTTCCGACCGAGCGACGCGAAGTCCCTTCCACTCTGGAGACCAACTGGTCGAAGGGCAAAGTCTTCCAGTCGTCGGCATTAATGACTGGTTGTGGCTCAACATCCTCTTGAGACGCACAGAACACAGGAACGTCCAATGCTGGCGCAACGCGCCCCACAAGTCGTGAGAGCAGCGATCTCGCGTCTTCTTCTTCGCCACCACTTCCGCTCAAGACGCCTTGTTCACTTTGAGGCGCTTCGTCCAAATAGACACGGACTCGAGTGCCTCCATCAGTCATTCTTTCAAACTTGTCGCCCGCAACTGGGAGCCGCATAAATGGACGCGAGTTCCCCGCCATGTTCATTTCAAGCACGCGGGTAGATTCCTCTCCCCTCTTGTAAGGGCGCGTCACAACCCGAACTTTGCGTCCGAGCATGAAGACCGAAAAGAAGCCGATGCCAAATCGACCCGTCGGAGAAAAACCGCTCGAGAGAAGGCCTGGATGTTCCTTCTGTGCAAGGGTTGATCTCCAATACGTCATTCCAAAATCCAGGAGAGGCCCCTTGAGGACTTCTTCTGACATGCCAAGTCCGTTGTCTTCGACTTGCAGCCACGAACCTGTCTCATCGCTCCCCAGGCGCACAACGATTTTGCCGGGCCCGAACTCCCTCTCCGTCAAGGCGACGCGCGCATGAATCGCATCTCTCGCGTTGCCAATCAGTTCCCGAATGGGCGCATTGAGATTGTTGCCATAGAGGGCCCTGCCTCCAAAGCGCTCGATGACAGCGTAGACATCCGAGATTCGCACACGGGTATCGATGGGCTCCCACCCCTGAGTCCTTACCTTTTTCGCCAATCGGTCCGGGCTGCCTATGCTGGTGACAGAATGCGCCGAAAGTCGATAGTCGCGCACGCTCCGAAGCGCCGCATCCACGCCGTGCAACTCGTCGTCGACCATCTTCAGCGTGTCATAGCAGAGCCACCATGCGTCGCGCTCATCAGCGGAAAAGGCGCGTTTCGACTCGAAGACGAGCTGCTCGTTCCTCACTGTAGGCGGCAGCAGCCTTTCCTGGAATGTCCAGTGCTTGGCGGACTCTCCCACTGGCCGGCGGAATGCTCGGACGATGGGCGGCGCACGGCGACTATCGAGATGCATGGCATCAGCGACCCTCAGAACACAGGCGATCTTCAGTGCATCGACTTGCCAATCTGAAGGGATGACTGAAGAAGTGCCAATCCGCTCGCCCAACTCGGAGAGGACCTTCGACATTGGCCAGTGGTGACTATGCGCAATGACGCCTATCAAAGGACCGAAATCATCTCGCAAGTCCTCATCATCGAGCAGGTAGATGCGCTCGCCCTTTCCACCGACCTTGAAGAACCCCTGCGTCGCGAGTCTCTCCGCTTGTTCGGCGTGGACTGCTCGCAAACGACTGAGGAGAATGTCGGGATAGAGTTCCGCATTCGGCTTCTCACACTCCTCATGCGTTGGCCGTCGACTATATGCCTTGAGGTATGCGGAGTGAACCAGGTCATCCCACTCCGCCCCCTTTAAGTCCGTGAGCCCATTTGGAAATGCTGCGACCGCATTTGCCAGATCGTGGAGCAGCACGGCTCCTCCGAAAACGAAGGCCTCGGCTGGATTGAACTTCACCGTGCCTGCAATGAGGTCCGCCATCTGCCAGAGCGCGTCGAGGTGACGCACGCTGTGGTCGGTCAGTTGGGCCACGTCACGAGGAATCTCCTCCGCGAGAAGCGCAGCCTTCTTGCGAAAGTTCGTCAGAGCAACGACGAGCTGCTTCCGCTCCTCGGCATGCCTCTTCTGCCGTTTGGATTCGAATGCCTGCTGCCACAATTTCGAGTCTTCAACGCGCAAGGCCCTTCACTTCCTCCTGAATCAGTCGATTCTAGGTCCCGCGCTCCACACGACCCTAGAACTTTCTGACCTATAAGAAAGAGCGAACAGTGTAGGCGTCCCCCACCAAAGTGTAATGCGCTGAAGAAGCTCGATGAGCATGGACCTGTGCCTACCCAAAATTTGGTAGCTGCCGTCATGGGGGCGTCAAGGCGAGCGAGCGAGGCGCGTGGGGCCGAGGCCACCGAGTGCCTTTAGCGGCGCACGGGGAGCGGCTGCGACGCGTACAAAGCTGCTGCTGCGCACGGCCTGTCTCGACACCGCCTGCGGAGGCCTGCCCTCGCAGGTCGTGGACGCCGGCCGAGCGGGCCGCGATTGGCCCAGGAGCCCCAGGACAGCGACTCGCTCGTCCCAGATCCCACGCGCGGGTCGCGGCCATGCGACCTTCACCTGCCCCATGCTTCGCCCACGAGCCCATGCGCGCCGCCGCCACGCACTCTTTGTGAAGCGGGCGCCGAGAGGAGCAGAACCACGGACGGGAGGTCACCCACCATGTAGTTTGCGGACATTCAATCGGTCCCCGATTGAAGGGGCCCCCAGCCCCCTCTTTGAAACCTCTGGATATCACTCGGTTTTCGGCCCTCAGAGAGTTTGAGTCCTCTCAGAGAACCACCGAGAACGAGTTCGCGCAGGGCTTCATTCGGGGAGCTGATTGAAAGGCCCTACCAACCGGTAGGGCCTTTTTTGTTTAACACGGGCCTCGCGATAACATCGCGGGGCCTTCGTGCTTAAGCCCCTGAATCACAAGGGAATTTGCCTGCAGTGCTGAGAACGGTGCTCTGGGCCCGCTCCAACCAAGAGCGAGACTCGCCCGATTCTTCGCCGCTACGCGGCCTCTCCGGAGGCCTCTTTCGCCCAATTTGGGGAGAGAGCGGCCGAGAGCGTTTAACAAGTCCCGTTAAATTGTAGCTCAGCCGTTCTGACAATTCTGGGCTTTCGATGTCGTACCTTCCAGGGATACACCTCTTCCCTGATTCCTAAACGGCCGCCCCTCCCTCCGCCACCGCGCACCTGTTAACCAAGAGCACGAAGGCACGACCAGACTTATCGAGTAGTCGCGATACCGTCGCGAGGCGCAGACCCTCTGAGACGCCTCTTGGACCACCTCCGCTGCGCTTCTCGATCGGCACAGCGTTGTCCTGCCAGCCTGCGCTCCTCTTCGCTGGACGAGTGCCCTCCAATGGGATTCCGGACCGAGAAGACAGCCCGTGGACGCGCCCGCGCTTTCCAGCCTCTGCGCAGAGCCCGCCAGTGGCGCCTCCGGCGCCAGCATCCGCTCAAGCCTCAGGTGGCCCGAGAATCCCAGGGCATGTCAGTGGGCCAATCCAAAAACACGCTCCACAAACGGCTTGCCGCCTGGGCCGCACCCGAACTCCTCCTCATCGATGAACTCGGCTATCTCAGCTTCGATGCTCGGGGGGCCGACCTCCTCTACCAAGTTTTCAACAAGCACTACCAACGCGCCTCCACCATCGTCACCACCAACCTCCCTTTCAAGGACTGGGGCAAGCTCTTCCACAACAGCGCCGCTGCCTCCGCCATCGCGGACCGGCTCGTGCACAAGGGACTGCTCGTCCGGATTTCTGGCAAGTCTCGCCGCTCGGACCAGGAGCAAGAGCTCGACGCGGCCTGATTCAATCCCTCCGCAGCTCTGACGGCCGGCAAGCGTCGCGCGCTCGTGATCGCTCTGCCGGCCGTCCTGCGTCCACCGATCGCGGCTCACGCGATCAAAACGCCGCGCCTTCTCAAGATCGTCTCCAACGCGCGCGTGGCACTGGACGCGAATTTCCAGTAGCCCCAGGTGGATGCAGCACACACGGACGCGCTTCAATACGAACCTTGTACGCCATCGAATGGCTGGCCCTGGGCGCCTTTTTGGGGCCAGCCCCCAGTTGGCACTCGGAGCTCACGAGACTGGGGAGCCACCCTCGCGAGCAGAGAGGATACGGGCCCACGGCTCGTCGATGTCGGCGAGCCCCAGGACAGCGACTACATTGTCAAGCATTCCGGCACCGAACCAGCGTCGCACGGCGGCGTCGTCATTGCCAAGCATCTGTCGAACGATATCAACCTGCTTTGCGTAACATCGGCGTACGGCCTCCCCCACAAGCGGCTCACCCACCGCACAGTTGGCTTGCATGAGGAAGCGCAGGATTGTCCGATCTGCGACGAGAGTGGCGTAGGCCCTACGCACATTGTCGAACACGAGCTTGCCATCCCCCACGTCTCGCGAGTGCGAGACCAAGGTGTCGGCCATCACAACGGAGACATGGTCAACCACTGCCGCAAAGAGCGCCTCCTTGTTTGAGTACAGACGATAGAGATACGGCTGAGAGATGCCAACCAACTCGGCAATCTCGTGGGTCGTCGTGCCGTAGAAGCCCTTCTGCGCAAAGCACCTGATCGCAGCGGCCACGACGGCCTGACGTCGCTCAGTGCTCTTCATACGTGCCACGTAAGCATCCACCAACGAGTTCCATCAGTCGCCGAAAGTCACGCCAAGGCCAGGACCGGACGCAACGTTGGTGGGGGTGAGCGCTTCGATGGCCACGAGCGGGTTCCAGTAGTCGAGGTAGTGGGTGATCCGCGCGTCCTCATCGGTTCGGACCACCGAGATGCACTTCTGCTCGTATGGCTTGCCGGTCGTACGCGCTGTGCCCGTCGAGCGGAACTCGGCAACCACGAGACGGGGATCAACCGTGTCGTGGAAGACCAGGTCGACGAACTGCACGTCGAAGGTCTTGGGAAAGTTGCTCATGTGCGCGAGCAGTGCGTCGCGCCCCGTTACCTTTGTCGGCACCCCGGCGGGAGCGAACGGGAACTCGAGGACCGCATTCGGGGCAAACAGGCCCACCCATTCCTCGGTGCGTCCTTCAGCCGTAAGACGCAGGTGCTCGGCGACCGTGCGCTGAGCTGCAGCGCGGCATCCGGTGACGTCTTCGATTGCGCTCACGCTCGACTCCATCAGTTAGTGGTCGACCAATAACTAATCTTGCAACTTGGTCCCGTCAAGCTGTGCCTTCCCAAAATCCGGTTGCTGCGTCATGCGTACATCAGGGCGAGTGAGCGAGGCGCGCACGAGGCAGGTGCGCGCGAGTGGCTGTGATGTGGGGCTACCACCGAGGGGGGCTAAACTGCCGACGTCTCCTCCTCGACAGCCCTCTCTGCCAACGTGAGTGAGACAGTTCGTACCCAGCAGTTTAGTGTGCAGGGCGACCCAGGCAGGGACGATGAATCCGGTGGTGAAAGAGGCTCGGGTTGGGGAGACCGAGGTGGTGGAGAAGGCAAAGCGTCGTCGCTTCAGCGCGGAGGACAAGCGGCGCATCCTCGAGGAAGCGGACCGGTGCACGAAGCCCGGAGAGGTGGGCGCACTTCTGCGCCGTGAGGGGCTGTACTCCTCACTGTTGAGCGTGTGGCGACGTCAACGCGAGGCCGGAGGACAGGCCGCCCTGGAGCCAGTCAAGCGAGGCCCCCCGGCGAAGGTGCCCGCGCCCGGGGTCCGGAGAATCGCCGAGTTGGAGAAGGAGTTGGCGCGTGCCCAGGCGAAACTCAAACGCGCCGAGGCCCTGTTGGACCTCCAAAAAAAAGTATCGGAAATCCTGGGAGTGGAACTGCCCAAGCCAGACGAGGAGCCCTGATGGCGGCGGCACGAGAGGCCGTGGGAGAGCTGGGAGTCTTTCCGGTGTGCCAGGTGATGGGCCTGTCGCGAGCCACCTTCTACCGGAGCCTGCGGCCGACGCAGGGGGCGGCCCGTGGACGTCGCCAGCCAAGGGCCTTGTCCGCCGAGCAGCGGGCCGAGGTGCTCCGCGTACTGCACGAGCCGAGATTCGCGGATGCGGCGCCCGCGGAAGTCTACGCGCAACTGCTCGATGAAGGGCGCTACCTGTGCTCGGAGCGGACGCTGTACCGGGTGCTGGCCGAGAACCAGGAGGTACGAGAGCGCCGCAACCAACTGCGCCACCCCAACCATCCGGTGCCCCAGGTGCACGCGACGAAGCCGAACGAACTCTGGAGCTGGGATATCTCCAAGCTGCACGGCCCAGGAAAGTGGACGTACTTCTACCTCTACGTCGTCCTCGACGTGTACAGCCGCGCTGTCGTCGGTTGGATGGTGGCGCACCGCGAGTCGGCCGCGCTCGCCCAGAAGCTCCTGGCGCAAACCTGCGAGCGCCAGGGCATCCAACCTGGCCAGCTGACGATTCATGCGGACCGTGGCTCCTCCATGACGTCCAAGCCCGTGGCTCTGCTGATGGCGGACCTCGGCGTGACGAAGACGCACTCCCGGCCCCACGTCTCCAACGACAACCCCTTCAGCGAGGCCCACTTCAAGACGCTGAAGTATCGGCCCGACTTCCCCCGCGTCTTCGGCTGCCTCCAGGATGCACGCGGCTTCTGTGCCGACTTCTTCCGTTGGTACAACGAGGAGCACCACCACTCGGGACTGGGTCTGCTCACCCCTCACGACGTCCACCACGGCCTGGCCCACGCGCGCCTCTCGGCCCGCGCCGTCGTCCTCGAGGCAGCCTTCGCCGCTCATCCCGAGCGATTCCCCCACGGACTCCCGAAGCCCCAGGCCCTTCCGAACGCTGTCTGGATTAACAACCCCGCGCACCTCCCCAACTCAAAGGCGGCTGCGCACTAATCTCTCAGTTTCACTGTCTCATTCACGTTGACAGGTTCCGCTTCCCTTAGCTCTATCACCTTGGCTCCGTACCCCGGGCACTGCATCTCACGCGTCTCGGGCGCATCTTTCCCGAGCGACAGGTGCGTCCGGCTCGCGTTGTAGTAGCGCTGGTACTCGCGCAGCAGGCGCCGAGCGTGGGCTTCGTTCAGGACGACGACAGGGTCCAGCAGCTCCCTACGTATCGAGCCGATGACTCTCTCCGTATAGGGATTTTGCCACGGACACCGTGCTGCACTCGGCACCTCGCGAATCCCCAAATGGGTAAGGGTGGCGTGAACGCCCTCGGAGTGGAGCTTGTCCCTATCTCGATACAAGTACCTTGGAGCACTGGCCCAGGGAAAGGCTTCTCGCAACTGCTGCTTCGTCCATTCCTCCGTCGGGTGCGCTGTCACATTGAGGTGGAGGATTCGCCTGTCCCGGTGGCGCACAACCACAAATCCCAACAACACTCCAAACGTCGCAGTCGGAATGACAAAGAAGTCCATCCCCGCGGACTCCGCCAGATGCAAGCGCAAGAAGTTCCGCCATGTTGGTGATGGTTTCGGCGCTCCCCTTCTCGGTCTGGACATGTAACGAGCGACCGTTGTCTGGCCTACCTCCATCCACAACTTCAGCATCTCCCCGTGAATGCGCGGGCACCCCACGTCGGGTTAGCATCGGCCATGCGCCGAATCAATGCGCGCAGTTCCGGAGTTGCCCGAGGCCGCCCCACCCGGCTCCGGGACTTCCAGAGCCAGAAGAGCCGAAAGCCCATCCGATGCCACTTCACCACAGTCGCCGGCTGAACCAGGCACAGTGGCCTGCGCCAACCCTGCCAGAGACGCTGGAGAACGACCCAGAAGACCCGGTCACGCCGGGCAAGCCTCGGGGATGGGCGCTTCTCTCGGACGAGTGCGAGTTGCTGGCGAAGAGCCAAGTTCTCCAGCGCCAGATCCGAACGGCTCCGCAGGACCGAGCGCATCGACTCGACCAGCGCCTTCAAGAAGACCCGCCTTTTGCCATTCCTGCCGACCGTAGCTGGCAGGTCAAAACTCGGCCACGCCCTGTCACGCGCCGCTTGGCGCAATATAGACAGCCCCGCACGCTCACCCACTTCCACCCCGTCTGTCTCCCATGCATTGGGTCCCTGAACTCATGGGGGCCATTCAAAGGACCGTGCATGAAATGACGCGTTCGCTAACGCACGCGTGGCACTGGACCCGAATTTCCGGTAGCCACAACGGCTGGCTGCTGTTCGGCGTCGTCGTGCGGTTGGGGTAGTCGTTCGTGGTGCCATCGCCCCGTTGGCCATAGAGGTTCTGTCCAAGGGTCCAGACGCGGCCCTGGACGTCGAGCGCGACGCTCTGGAAACTGCCGCCCGCCACGTCCTTGAAACGCAACTCCGCGGGCAGGGCGATGTCTACGGGCGGGACCTGGTTGTACGGATTGGCGTGGCCGACGCCGAGCTGTCCGGCGCGGTTGGAGCCGATGCCCAACACCCGACCGTTCACCAGGTAGAACAACTGGTACTCGGCGCTGGCGATGCGGGTCAGCCCCGCGAGGCTGTCACCCGCGTCGGTGGGGCCCCTCCCGCGTCGGGCGGGCCCGCATCCTGAGTCCCCGCGTCCTGCGTTCCCGCGTCGTCGCCGGCCTCCTCGACGAACCCGGTGTCTGGAGGGTCCTCCGTTCCCGAATCAGCGGACGACGCGGAGCACCCCATGAGGACCACGGCGAGCGTGACGAAGAGCGTACGAAAGTGACATGTGGCTCTTGTCACTTAATTGCCGCAACGAAGGGAAGTCAGGTGGGGTAGACTCCGTCTGGATAGAGACGCTCGGGTGCGAGCGCGCGGATGTCCCGCACGTAGGACTCGAACCAATCGAGGAAGGTGTCGAACACGTGGCTGGGAGCGTGCCCTCGCTGTTCCCAGACGAAGCGGCGCGTGTCCTGGAAGCAGGCCCAGGCCAGCTCTCCCATGTGATTGAGCACGAGGGCGGGGGCCTTCAGGTCACCGCCGCTCGTGGCGATGCACCACTGGATGTCCCGGGGCAACAGGTAGGCCGCCGCGAAGGGGACCAGATGCGACGTGGTGATGGGGCGGTTGTCAAGGGTGACGCCCGACGGAATCCGCACCAGGGCGAGGGACTCCAGCACTTCGTCCGGTGAGTACACGCGGAAGTTGGCGGGCAGCGCCGTCCACACCGCTTGCTCGCCCTCCTCGGCGCGCGGCACCTCGACACGCGCGAAGGCGTGCAGCCGCCAGAACTCGCGCAGCCCGGAGGCAAGCGCGGAGCCTCCCGCTGGAGGTGGGCCCCCCAGGAGCTCCGGGAGCAGCTCCAGGTCTTCTTCCGACACGGGCGGGCCCAGCACGAGCCTTCCTCCAAATCCCTTCGCCCACTGCTCGACATCCGCCAATAGCGCCCGGTAGCGGGGCTGAACTGATTGCTCACTCATGCTCGCGAGCTTACCTGTCAGAGGGGAGACCTTCGTGGATGTGAAAGCCGGCGTGAGTCCGTGTACCTTGAGGGCATGTCACGCGGACGCGGTTGGATGTTGCGCATAAGAGGGATGGGGCCCTGTTGAAGGGGAGGGAGGGTGCAGAGGGGCCGAGGAGAACCGCTGACGGGGCCGCCCGAGCGATGCTCCCGATTAGTGCACTGGTTTATGACTCCATCAAGTGGTCATCCCTGCTACTGAGAGTCTTGGCGTTCCGTTAACGCGGAGACTATTTGAGCTGACGGAGACAGCGGCAGTAGCGGAACCAGGCGGCGAGCTTCGCCTCCAGTTCGCGCACCTCGGCCGCCTTGAGAGCTACAGGCGGCGCAGGTTCGGGCGGCAGCGCAGAGGCACCACCGGAGAGACATGCCGTCGCGCCGTGGCACCAGGGCTTGAGGTGAAGGGGCGGGACTTTCGCCCTTGGATTTACGCTTACAAATCGACATCACGGCCGTCATGGCGACGAACGCGGCGGCAAGAACACCAGAATGCAGGAGCGAAGGTGGAACACTGACTGGCTGGCGCTATTCAGGGTGGCACCATATTCCAGAGCCCACGGTCCGCACTGCGAACGACACGCCAGCCGACTCTATCTGGCGCACGAAGAGCGGCAGCTTCAGCTCCGGGCCGGTACTGCTCCGCCTCCTTGAAGTACTGCGTGAGCGAATACTCCAACAGCGACTGGCAAGACTGCATGTATCGACGCGCCCGGAGGAATGTCTGGAGACGACCTTCAAGAAGCGCGGGGCTTCGATCCACGCGAGCGCGGAGAAGCGCGGGATTGGAGCGCCGCGCAGCACCGTGTCGAAGTCGAGGTCCGGCCGTTGGACAAACAAAAGCACTCGTTTCTCCTTGGCCCTCGTGCTGGGATGCCTCACCATGGGCGATTGGGCGGTGACGACGCACTGGGCATGGACACGGCCACGAATGCCTGAAGCCAGGGACTTTCCGAGCGACCGCTGGGCTGCCCGCCTTGGCCGAGTGGGCCCGGGGCTCTGGCAGTTGGAAACGCTCCAGAAGTACGGCTACTACCGTGCCCCCGAAGGGACGGCCGCCGTGGGAGTCCAAGCTCCCGACGGCTATTTGGTGGAATACGGAGGCGGCCCCTTCGCCGCAGCCTGGAACTATCTCGTCGCCACAGAGCCCTCCGGTGCAAGCCGCTTCGCGCGAGCCGCGGGGCTGCTGGGTGAAGACGCCTCCCTCCCGCCTGCGGTTCAACACGCGGTGCTGTGCCTGCGCACCCCCATCCGCTTCGAGCGCCCTCTTGCGTCCTGGAGTCTGAGCGAAAGCCATCTGGACTCAGCCCCCGCCGCCCGCGTCGCTGAGGCGCTCATCGCCGGAGGCCCCCCTCCTCGCCGGGGACGGATCGAATGCGTAGTGGGACTCTTTACTTTCGAGTTCGGCTGGGTCCACACAGGCGTCCTGACACTATTCATCGACGAGTCGATGGAGCAAAGTGGGGCCGAGCTCGAAATGACAGGCCGGTTCAACGCACTCTCCGAGACAAAGGAGGTCGGCCCGTTCGCGCACTCCCTGTACATGGAGCGGCCCACATCAATACCGGTGCCCCTCGTCGCCTGGCCCTTCCCCACGCGGTAAGGGCTCACTCAGAAGGAACCGTTCTTCCCCGAAGGAGGGCTGGGTGGGTGAACAGTCCAGCTGCAACCGGCGGAACGGCGTGTACCGGCGGGTGAGGCAGGAGCCGACAGGCGCGCCTGTCAATGCGCGTCCTGGTTCCTCCAACTCCTGCCTTTGCTCCCTGCCCTGCCCAGCCACCGCAGTCAGGGCCGGTACCGCTCCACCTCTTTGAAGTACTGGGTGAGCGAGTACTCCAGCAGCGACTGTCGGGACTGCATGTACCGGCGAGCCCGGAGGAAGGGCAACCAGACGCGCTTACCCACCCGCACCTGGGACTCCTCCAGCTTCTCGCGCAACACCCACGTCCCGCCCAGCCGCCGCACGAGGACATCTCCCAGATAGGCACCAAGCGCTGGGGCGGTATGGCTGTCGATGAGTTCGCGCGTGTACCGCTCCGGAAAGTTGTCCCGCCAGAAGTAGAAGTCCAAGTCGGTGAGGGACTCGGCCGTCTCGTCCATGATGGAGGGCACCTTGGTATGCAGCGCTGCCACGAGGCCTTCGGTGGAGACGATCTTGAAAAGGCGCGGCGTTCTGATCGCGTGAGCCAGGATCGCAGGAAGAGAGACGGCCGGCAAAGCGAGCGCGAGAGCGCGACGCTTGCCGGCCGACAGTGTTGCTGAGGGGTTGACTCAGGCCGCGTCGAGCTCTTGCTCCTGGTCGGAGCGGCGAGACTTGCCGGTGATGCGGACGAGCAATCCCTTGTGCACGAGGCGGTCTGCGATAGCGGATGCCGCGGCGCTGTTGTGGAAGAGCTTGCCCCAGTCCTTGAAAGGAAGGTTGGTGGTGACGATGGTGGAGGCGCGTTGGTAGCGCTTGTTGAAGACTTGGTAGAGGAGGTCGGCCCCCCGGGCATCGAAGCTGAGATATCCGAGTTCGTCGATGAGGAGGAGTTCGGGTGCAGCCCAGGCGGAAAGCCGTTTGTGGAGAGTGTTTTTGGATTGGCCCACGACGAGGTCATTCACCAGGTCGGCGGCCACGACGAAGCGGACACGATAGCCGCGGAGGCAGGCAAGTTGTCCGAGGGCACTGGCGAGGTGCGTCTTGCCTACCCCGCTTGGGCCGATGAAGACGACGTTGCTCTTCTCCCGAATGAAGTCGAGGGACGCCGCGCGCATGACGAGCTCTCTGTCGATGTGCTTGGGGTAGTTGAAGTCATAGGAATCGATGGTGGGGAGAGGAAAAATGGCGGAGCGGCGCAGTGCCGTCTTGGCTCGAGCTTCGGTGGTGTCGCGGAGTTGCTCGCGCATGAGATTGTCCAGAAGTGACGAGGGAGAGTCGTTTCTGGCAATGGCTTTGGCCAGGGCCGCACTCAACTGACTGGCAGCATGCTCGAGTCCGAGAGCGCGCAGGACATCTTCGAGTGAGAGTGTAGACAAGTCATGAGGGAAGACGGAGGTTGGGCTTCTGGGGCGGGAGGGCATCGTAGGAGTCCAGGGGGTGGGGTTGGACGTCGAGAGAGTCAGCGATGGCATTGCCTGTGAGAATGGGCTCCGGGGGCTCGGCGAGGCCTTGAGCGAAGCGGGCCTGGTCAATCAGAGCGCGGACGTAGCGGGCGCCGAAGGTGCGCAGGACGAGGGCGCGAGCCATGGCGGCGGCCACCTCGGCGTCGCTGTATTGGAGGGTGAGGCGCAGCAAGGCGCGGCATTCGTTGTTGAGGCGAATGGGGCGGCGAGCGACTTCCTGGAGGTAGAGTCTGGCTTCAGGGCTGAGGGAGGCGAGGCGCTCCTTGCGCTTCGGCCCGAGTGCGAGTTTGCGTCGCTCGAGGAGTCGCTGAATGTGGTGGGCATCCTCGATATGACGGTGGCGGTCCCAACACCTCTCATGGTGGGCGACTTCCGTCCCCTCGTGGAGAATACGGACGGAGGTGTCATTGGCCCGGAGGTGCACCGACTTGCCTGCGAATTCAGGAGGGACAGAGTAGGAATTGGAGTCCAGTCGGACGCGTGCCTCCTTGGAGACGACGAGGGGAAGGAGGACGTCCGTGTCGTAGGAGTGCACCGGAAGCGGGTGCAGCCTGGGCCTCTCGAGGAGAAGCCTCTCGCAGGGCCGCTCTCGAGTGGTGGCATGCAGACGCGTATTCGCTGTCTCGGCCAGCCACATCTTAGCCTGAGCGCGCAAGTCCTCGAGAGAGGAGAAGGAGCGTCCCTAGAAGAAGGCGTGGCGCAGGTACTTTATGGAGGCCTCCACACGGCCCTTGGCTTCTGGGTAGCGGATGGGGGCCGCGGTGGGCTCGAAGAGGTAGTGTCCCGCGAAGGAAAGGAAGCGTGAGTTGAATTGCACCGTGCTTCCGACGCGGTTGAGGACGACGGACTTGAGGTTGTCGTAGAGGATGCGCCGAGGGATTCCGCCAAAGTACTCCAGGGCGCGCTGGTGCATGCGCAGGAAGGTTTCCATGTGCATGTCCAAGGAGAAGTCGACGAAGAGAGCGCGCGAGTAGGACAGCACCATGGCGAATGCGGAAAGGGGACGTGAGGTGGAGCCAATGCGGAAGTGTCCAAAGCTTCCCCAGTCCACCTGGGCGTACTCACCGGGCTCCGTCTCCACGCGCAAGTACACCTTGCGCGGCCGCGGATGCCGTACCTTCGCCACGTAGCGACGCAGAATGGCAATCCCATGCTGGTAGCCTTGGGCCTTCAACTCGGCCAGGAGGCGGGTGCCCGTCAACTCTGGCGCCTCCGTGAGGCGCTGGACAAGGTAGGGTTTGAAGGGCTCCAAGGCTCCAGCAGGCTGCGGTAGGGCTGCCTCCGAAGTCACGGAGATGACCCTGCGGACAGTGGAGTGGTGCACGCCGAAGCGGCGGGCCACTGTCTCGACTGCCCACCCCTCCCGAAGGCAGAGGCGTCTCATCTCAGCGCCAATCTCAGGCGAAATCATCGCTGTTGTCCCGTAGCCGCGCGGGTGAGAAGCCGTCGGGCAGACTCAAAGCCTTCCCACTCAAGAAACCTGTCACGAGGTGGAGGTGGACACTGTAGAGACGTCCACTCGACGGCGATGTTGGGGTTGAAGGCTAAATCCCCCAACAGCTTCGCCCACAACCCTGGCTGGAGGCGGGCCTCCTGCGCGTCCGCATCGACGACAGCGTAGAGGGGCATGCCGTACCAGGCACTGAGGGACTCCACCAGCAGGGACAGGGCTGGAGTCATCGCCGGTACAGGCGGAAGGCGGGCCTTGAGGACGGTGCCCCGCTTGGGCACGGAGAGAAGGAGTTGGGTGTACGGGGTATGTGCCTCGAGTGTCAGCCACAGCGGCGGTGAAGACATAGAGAGCCACCTCCAGACGGCGCCTTGCGGCCGGCACATCTGGCCCACGGGGCACACGTGCGGCTTTCGTTACGCCCGCCTCCGCTTGGCTTGAACCTGGATGTGTGACGCTCCGTGCTCGCTGTCGTGCCCGTTGCGCTGCTTTGCGGGCCGCCGCGTCACGACGCACGTCGGCAGGACGGAGGCTCGCCCGGTAGGCGCGGCTCGCTTTGCGCCACTGTGCTCTGCGCGCCAGTGTGCGACACACTTCGCGGCAGTAGGCCTGCCCCCTGTCGCACCTGCGGCAGAGCCAGAATACTTCCCCGCAATGACAGCACTCTCGCCTTTGAAGCTCGTGCACCCGGGCCTCTGGGTGGACGCTTTCGTGACACGGGCGCCTCTTGTTGCTGCCTGTCGCGGAGAGGTAGCGACTCCATTTGTCCGGCGGCCTGGCCTTCCTCCAGGTCGCTCATCTCGTCCACTTCTGCAGCCCAGCGTGACCCAAGGCTTCCCTGCCGCCAGTTTTCGCCACCTCGAGCGCCGCTGCGCGGCCCTCCAATCCCGCGCTTCTCCGCGCTCGAGTGGATCGAAGACCCGCGCTTCTTGAAGGTCGTCTCCACATGTACCGGCACCTCGGCTTCATCGAGCGCCATGCGCTCGCTCTGGACGGGTTGTCCATCACCGCGATGACCCGGGCGCCCCGTGACGCGAAGAGCCCGACACTCGCCGCCCATGAAGCCCCACCACCGGCCGAGCCCCCCCGCCGTGCCCCGGGCCAGGCTCGGTCCATGGCCCTCATCATCGAGAGCGGACACGTATTCGAGGGACTGGGCGGTCTCCTCGCGGGCTGAACGTGGGCATCCGGGCCGCTTCTTCGCCGCCCTCTTCCCGCGCCCCATCGAGCGCGCACCGGGGACGCGGGGCATCGGCGCCACGGGCCATCGGATTGTAGCGCGCCATCCTCTCCGCGTCGAAATTGTCAGAACCCTTGCGTGCGGTAGCGCTCACGCTTTCTCGGCACCGTGTTCCACGGCAGGCCGGCCTGCGCGCCTTCGAATATCAGCACCCCGAAGAGCATGCGCTCATCTCCTGTCGTGTTCGGCGACATGGAGCGGATCGTCGCCACACCCAGGCGCAGCATCTAGCGGACCTGGCTTGCATGGCTTGCTCTCTCGAAACGACGATCAGGCACCAGCCACATCAGTGCAACCAGCACATAGACTGCCTCCGAGACATATTCGTTGAGAAAGGCGCTGACGATACCGACCAGATAGAGCACCGGCGAAATCTTGCCCTTGAGGTCGCGTCCGACCGCCACCGCCACGGTGGATTTCTGGCCGTGCGCTTTGACCATGGACCTCTGGAGCAACAACCAGGCGAAGGCGCACATCAGCAGCACGGACCCATAGAGCGCCAGGGGCACGGACGAGAAATGGTTCTCGCCCATCCAGCCGGTGGCGAAGGGAATCATCGACAGCCAGAACAGCAGGTACAGGTTCGCCCACAGCAGACCGCCGCTGACATGGTCGATGGTGTGCAGGAGGTGATGGTGGTTGTTCCAGTAGATGCCGATGTAGATGAAGCTGAGCACATAGCTGAGGAAGACCGGAACCAGCGGCTGCAGATCGGCCAGCTCGCTGCCGTGCGGAACCTTGAGTTCGAGCACCATGATGGTGATGATGATGGCGATGACGCCGTCGCTGAAGGCTTCCAGTCTGGTTTTGCCCATGCTGTCCCCCACGCGCTGTCCAGGCCGCCCTGCGGACGACCATGGCCTCGGTCAGGTCGCAATGATAATCCGCCGCGGCGCGGAACGAACGGGCTGAATCGATTCAGCGAATGCAGGCCGGCGGCATTGTCCGCGCTGTCCTCGAGCCGGACAGGGCGCCCGCCCTTCCTATGCTCCCCGCCGCTGAGTCTCGAGGTACGCGTCGAACACTTCCGTGATGGCGCTCGCCACGGCACGGACGCGGGGGACCTTGCGAAGCTCCTCGTGCATCACCAGGCGGAAGTTGAGCGAGGGGCCGGGGGTTTCGAGCCGCACGCGCACGAGCCCACGTTGCTCGTCCACCGCGCCAAGCGCGCCGATGACGAGCCCCATGCCCGCGCGCGCGGCGTGCATCCGGGCCGCGACGGAGTTGGAGCGCAGGGGGAAGCGGTACGCGCCGCGCTGGAGGAGCCAGTCCGACATACAAGGCCGGCGCCCCACGGACTCGTCGACAATGAAGTCATGCGCGGAGAAGTCCGCGTCGGCCAGCCGCCGTGAGGGCAGGTGCCGTTTCAGGTAGTCGCGGCTGGCGAAGAGGCCGGAGATGACGTCACCCAGCGGCTTCTCGATGAGGACGGGGGATGCGTCGGAACGGGTGCGCGCGCCCACCGGGGAGACAGCCCGCAGGCCGAGGTCCGCCTCGCGGGTGGAGAGGTCTGCGTAGCGCTGCTCGGTGACGATTTCGACGTGGATTTCCGGGTGGGCCCGCCGCGCGCGGATGGCGGCCTCGGCGATGGAAGGCGCGAAGCCGTCGGACACGGAGACGCGCACCGAGCCCGCGAACGGAGACGCGGCGGCGTCACGGGCGCGGGCAGCCAGGGCGTGCTCGAACTGCTCGGCCATCCGGGCGAGCTCCTCCGCCTCGGGCTCCAGCCGGACGCCGCGCGCGGTGCGGTGGACCAGCGTGCGGCCCAGGCCCTCCTCCAACTTGCCGACGCGTCGCATGACGGTCGACGCGGAGAGGCCCAGGCGTGCGCCCGCCGCGAGGAAGCTGCCATGCCGGCGCAACTCGAGGAGCAACCGGTAATCGTCCCAGCTCATGGGGCGAGTTTCGCGGGGGTGGGCCGCGGTGCAAACATCCGTGCGCCCAGGCGGGCGATGAGCGCACGTGGGAAGAGATGGGAGAGCGTGGTGAGCAGGCGGTTGCCGTGCCCATGGACGATGGATGCGCGGCCCTGAGCGAAGGCCTCCAAGCCCAGGCGCACGACGTCCTCGGGCCGGGCCTTGTGCTTCTGCTGCGCCAGCCCGACGGCACGGTCGAAGAAGGCGGTCTGCGTCTGCCCCGGGCTCAAGCACAGCACGCGCACGCCACGGGGCCGGTATTCACCCCACAGGGCTTCGGAGAAGCTGAGGACGAAGGCCTTGGTCGCGCCATAGACGGCCATGTACGGCGTGGGCAGGTAGCCCGCGACGGAGGCCACGTTGATGACGCCACCCTGGCGCAGGGTGATGCCGTCGATGAACAGGTGAGTCAGGTCCACGAGCGCGCTCACGTTGAGCGCCACCTGGCCGTGCTGCTCGTCGAACGGGAGCGACTCGAAGGGGCCATAGCGGCCGAAACCCGCGTTGTTGACGAGCACGTCCACCGCGAGCCCCTGGGCCACGACGGCGTCATGGAGTCGTCTGGGAGCACCGGGCTCGGCGAGGTCGCACGCGAACACATGGGCGTTGCCCAACTCGGCCGCGAGGGCCTGGAGCTTCGCCTCACCGCGAGCGACCAGGAGGAGCGTCGCGCCCCTCCGGGACAGCTCGCGCGCGAAGGCTTCGCCAATGCCCATGGACGCACCGGTGATGAGGACCGTCTTGCCGTGAAAGTTCATGGCCAGGGCAGTAACCCCGGTGCGGAGGCGCAACCACGCCAATCCCTGGAGACCTCTTTTGCAGGAACGCAAAGCCGGCGGTCGTGTCCCTATAGGTGCAATGCATCCATTGACTCTCCCCTCGGAGAGCGAGCGACAGGACGGCCATTCGCGCAGCTTCCTCCTCGGGACGCCCTCCACACAAAGTGCGGGAGAGCCACTGCGCTCGACAGGCGCAACACACCGCCCCCGGGAGCTTCCAGCGGCGTTTGGCGGAGAGGCTCCAGCAGCTCCGTCTCCTCGCCACTGCCAGCCGAGAGAGCCTGACCCATGCCGCGTCCCGACTGGGAAGGCGGCTGGGCTGGGCTGGCGGGTGTCTGCTGGAGCTGTATGGCTTCTGCCCCGGCCCGGAGTGCGGCACAGGGGCTCCCCGTCAGCGTCCCTCCGCGGGCTCCTCCGCTCCATCCCCCCCTCGGAAAGGCGCCTCTCCCATCCCGGGCAGAGCCCTTGCGCGTGCCAACCCCCGACTCCAGCGTCGACAAGAGACAGCGAGACACGACGAGGGCCGAACCCATGGCGGAACAACAAACTCAGCGAGAGAAATCACCGGAGCCCATCATCCCCGTCCAGCCAGGAATCCAGGAGGGGCGGCGCATCGAGGACCACGCACTCATCGGGAACCTGCGCTCCGCGGCCCTGGTCACCCTGGACGGGACGATCGACTGGCTGTGTCTGCCAGACTTCGACTCGGACGCTTGCTTCGCGAGCCTGGTCGGGAAAGAGGAGAACGGCGAGTGGGCGCTCGCGCCGAGCGACCCCATCCAGAAGGTCACCCGCCGCTACCGCAAGGACACCCTGATTCTGGAGACGGACTTCACCTGTGACTCCGGCTCCGTGCGGGTGATCGACTTCATGCCCCTCCACCAGGAATTCCCCACGCTCGTCAGGACCATCGTCGGCGTGAAGGGGACGGTGGCCATGCATTCGAAGCTGACGCCCCGCTTCTCCTTCGGCCGCTCCATCCCCCGGGTGGAGAGCATGGACGGTTCGCTCCGGGCCTTCGCCGGTCCCGACGCCGTGTTCCTACGGCGGACCGACCGGGACTCCCCCTCGCCGCTGGTCTCGAAATTCCACGTGACCGAGGGCCAGCGCTTCTCCTGGGTGATGAGCTGGAACTACTCCTGGCTGAATCAGGTACCGCCGCGCCTGGACGCGGACGAGGCCGAGCAGAACACCGAGCGCTTCTGGACCGACTGGGTCTCCAAGATCGTCCCACCGCCGAAGTACCGCGACGCGGTGGTCCGGTCACTCATCACCATCAAGGCCTGCACCTTCGAGAGCACGGGAGGAATCGTGGCCGCGCCCACCACCTCCCTCCCGGAGACACCGGGCGGCCTGCGCAACTGGGACTACCGCTTCACGTGGCTGCGCGACGCGGTGCTCGCGCACCATGCCCTGTCGCTCGCGGGCCTGGAGGACGAGGCGGGCTCGTTCTGGAGGTGGGTGATGCGCGCCATCGCGGGGGACCCCGCCCAGTTGCAGATCATGTACGGAATCCGAGGCGAGCGACGCCTCACGGAAGCCACCCTCGAGTGGCTCGACGGCTACGGTGGCGCGAAGCCGGTGCGCATCGGCAACGGAGCCTACGACCAGTTCCAGCTCGACGTGCTCGGCGAAGTGGCCGCGGTCCTCTACGCGGGCGCGAAGTACTTCAACAAGGTCGACCCCATCGCGCAGCGCGCGCTGCTCAACGTCGCCGAGCAGGCGATGAAGGTCTGGAGGAACCCCGACAAGGGCATCTGGGAGATGCGTGGGCCCGACCGCCACTTCACGGCCTCCAAGGTGGCCGCGTGGGCCGCCATCGACCGAGCCATCAAGGCGTCGGACGAGACCAAGATGGCCGCCCCGATGGAGCGGTTGCTCGAGGTCCGGGAGGAAATCTTCGAGGAGGTCTGCGCGAAGGGGTTCGACCCCGAGCTGAACAGCTTCGTGCAGTACTACGGAGGCAAGGAATTGGACGCGAGCCTGCTCTACATCCCGATGCTCGACTTCCTCCCCGCGACCGACCCGCGGGTGGTCGGCACGGTGGAGCAGATCGAACGCCAGTTGATCCAGGACGGGTTGGTGCTCCGCTTCAAGCCGGACGCCACCGGCTCGGTGGATGGGCTCGTCGGGGAGGAAGGCACGTTCCTCGCCTGCTCGTTCTGGCTCGTCGACACGTACCAGATGATGGGGCGCTTCGAGGACGCCCGCCGACTCTTCGAGATGCTGCTCTCGCTGAGCAACGACCTGGGCCTCCTCGCGGAGGAGTACATGCCGAGCCTGCGCACGCAGCTCGGCAACTTCCCCCAGGCGTTCAGCCACTTCTCGCTCGTCAACGCGGCGTACACGATCACCGCGGCACGCGCCTGACGTGCCAGGCCACGGCAGGGGGGCGCTCGTTGCCTGGGGGCTGCCCTCTCCGCGAGCCTCGCGCGATGGGTCGGGGAGTTCGTCCTCCTCCGTGAGCCCAGCCCGCCGGTAAGATTGCTGGGCTCCTGAAATGAAACGCGCACCTGCTGAGATGGGAATAGGAACCCCCAGACGGGAGTCATTGACTCGCAGTGAACCGCGAGAGGACACGTCTCTCTCACTCAGGAGGCAACACATGAAGAAGCCTGCTCGTACGAAGCGCGCGAAGACGCTCAAGGTCAGGGTGCGCGTTCTGAAGGTGTCCGCGCTCAAGGCCTTCGAGACCGGCGTGTCTCACGTCTCGTCCATCTCCAACTATTCGAAGTAGCGGTCTTCCAGGCACGACATGGGACTCCAGTCAGGCGTCGTGCTCCTCGAGATGGCCAGGGGAGTCTCCATCCTTCAGACCCGCAGGGCGCTGATGGAGATTCGGGGGATCCCTTTGGTCAAGTCCCGAATCGTGTGTAGTTGGTCCGGAGGGGGAACGGGGGAGGAAAGCTCCTTGGCGGCATCATTCAGGGGTGTCTGGGTTTGAAGTCAGCAGGGCCATGTCGAGGTAGCGGCGGTCATCCCAGATGCCGGTGACTTCGAGGGCGACGGCGGTGATGAGGCGCAGAGCGCTGGCGCGGTCCGGGAAGGCGCCCACGGAGCGGATGCGGCGCTTCACCTCTCCGTGGAGTCGCTCCAGGCCGTTGGTGCTGCGAAGCCGCTTCCAGTGAGCCTTGGTGAAGGAGAAGAAGCAGGTGGCGGAGGCAAAGCCCTCGCGCAGGCACTCCATGGCCTCGGGGACCTGGCGTCCCAGGCCGGACTGGAGGGCCTCCAGGCGCTTCCTAGCATCCTGGAGAGAGGGGGCCTCGAAGACGGCCGAGGTCTCCTTGCCGAGCCGTCCTCGCAGCCGCCAGGGGGCCTTGGCGAGGACGTTCCGGGTGAGGTGCACCGTGCACCGCTGGAGCTGGGCCTCGGGAAGAGACTGCCGGGCCGCGGCGGACAGCCCCGTGTGCCCGTCGGCGATGACAAGCCGCACACCCCTCAGTCCTCGCTCGAGCAGTTGGCGAAGCAGCTAAAGCCAGGAGTCCTGCGACTCACTGCCCCCCAGCGTCACGGCCAACAGGTGCCGGTGCCCGTCCTCGCCCACACCGTAGGCCACCAGGGCCGAGACGTTCTGCACCGTGCGCGCCCACCTCGCATCCAGGAAGGTGGCATCCAGGTAGAGGTAGGGGAAGGCCTGGGTGAGGGGCTGAGTGCGCAGGCCCTCCACCTTCTCCTCGAGAGACTTCGTCACCCGACTCACCGTCGAGCGCGAAACCTCCTCGCCCATGAGCGCTCGTGTCACCCGGCCCATCTTCCTCGTGGAGACGCCCTGCACGTACGCGCTGGTAATCGCCTCGTCGAGCTCCTCGCTGCGCCGCTTGTAGCGGCCCAGCACGGCCTCCGCTGAGCCACTGGCCCTCGTCCGGGGCACGGCCACCTCCAGGTGCCCCATGGACGTCAGCAGGCCGCGGAGGTAGCTGCCGTTGCGCTGGTCCTTGCGCCCCGCCACCTGCTGCCAGCGCCCCGCTCCCACCAGGCCCCGAATCTCCTCCTCCAGCAGCATCTCCAGCGTCATGCGGATGGCTCCCAGGAAGAGCGCGCGCACGTCGGTGCGCACCTCCTCGTGCGAGGGCGCGGCAAACTCGGTATCGTCCACGTCGGGGAACTCCTCGGCCTCCTCGCCAAAGGAGGACCATCTCGGTTTGGTTTCACCGAGGAGCTTCCCTCTTTCCCGCTCGTCCTTCCTCGCCGTCTACACACTTATAGGGACACGACCCTGACAATCATGGACCGCCACGTTGAAGACGTTTGCGGAGCTCCCAATATTCCAGCAGCCTGGGATCGACCGGCTCAGGAGGGCCGACGGACCAGTCTTTGCACGAGAGGCCGCAAGGCTGGGGGGTACTAAACATCTTTTCATACTGCCGGCGAGCCTCCATTTCCCATTGCTCAGCCCGTTCCCTCTCCCGCGCAGGGCTGAGGTCCGTGGCGTCCAACAGAATACGCCAGGGGGAGTTAGGTTTCAGAACGGGAGGCGTAGAGTTCTTTGACTCCAGGGAACAGGCAATCTCGGGCCAGGAGCAAACATCGCGCACCTTGGGGTCACGCACGGGGCCAGTGTCAGAGCTGTCAGTGTCAGAGCTGTCAGTGTCAGGACCTCCGTTGAATAGCCACTGCCAAATAGTCGCGCCTCCTCCGAGCAGAAAGGCGCCTTGCGATGGCACTGCCCCAAATCCACCTCCCGAACCAAACGCCACAGACGGCTCGGTTTGCGACAAGAGAGCATCAAGAAAATCCGCCGACTCAGTGGCACGGCGAACGAAGCGCGTACTCACATAGATGGTCTCGCCGTACGCGTCAAAAGTCGACATAGCGGCATCATTTACCCATACACCATCGACCGCTGTGAACTTACCAAAACCAAGCCCTTCCGCACGCGAGCCGCGGCCGCCGCTTGTGCCATTAAAGTACAGACCGCAAAGAGCACATCCATTACTGCCGAATCGGCGTGAAGGCGCAAATGGCGCTGGGTTCCATGGATCAGGAGTCTCGGTTAGTATTTTTCCAGTCGGATCGGCGTTGTTGATCGGATCGTTGGCAGCAAAGGCATAAGGGTTGTAGCCATTGGCATCATCGAACAGTGGATCGCGACTGAGGAAGCGGCCGATGACCGGATCGTACAGACGCGCACCGAGGCGATTGACGCCGAATGCGGCCAGCAAATCACCTCCGTTCCATTGCTCGCGCGTGTAGTCCGTCGAAGCCGGCGAGGCCCCCGTAGGGTTCTTGGTCTCGCCGAACGGCTGGTAGTCAACCGTCTGCACGAACTCGCCGGTCTCGTCGATAACGAAGCGGGTACCGCGCCCTTCCGCGAAGGCAAAGGTCCAGTTGCCGGTCGGTCCATGGCGCGTGGCGACCGCCCCTGGGACAGGAATCGTGCGGAGATTGGCGAGAACTCCACCCTCCCTGCGTTGCGCCATCATTCCACCAAAATATTTGTCCTGCTGTCGGGTATCGCTTGACGTTTGGCTGCTGAGCACCAGTCGCTGCACAGCGCCGAATGCATCGTAGTCGTACGTTGCCACGCTGCTGCCCTGCGCGATCTGACGCACTTGGCCACCGGGGAAGTAGCTAGATGTGCGCGTGCCATTGCTACGGCTTGGCATCTTCATGATGTTGCCGACGGCATCGTACTCGACATTGCACACTGCGGCAGGCGTATCAGCCCCATACGCGATGCTGCAAATGCGATCAAGATCCGCCGCCATGTAACTCAGAGTAACTCCCCCCGCGTCGGACTGGCCTGTCTTGAATCCAAACGGATCGAATGTGAATCCCAAATCAGTCAGATTGCCCAAGGGGTCGACAACAACCCCATAGGTATTCACTCTGGCGCCCGTTGAGGGGTTGAATGAATCCTGCAGCGCGAGACGCCCCTTCCTGTCGTAGTTACGAATAGTGACAAGGTCCTTCGTCAAGGCGCCATCAATGTACTCGTGACGGATTCGTTCCCGACCTGCCGGATCAAAGGAAGCTGTCATTCCGGTTCCTGCAACCGGCGCAAAGGAAATCTCGCGGGAATGCAGTGTGGGTGTGGTGATCTTCAGGTCCTGGATCAGACGACGTCCCGTCTCGGCAAACACGGCATTGAACGTCGCCAAACCGAAATTCGCCTGACGGACCCGCCCAAACACGTCAACGTCGCCATTCATGGGTGCCTTGAACAGACTCTGGCTTGTGGCGCCATCGGTATAGGTGACCGCGCGCGGGCGCGCCGCCGAGTCGTAGCCGTAGTCCACCCTCTCGTCGGCGAAGTTGCGGTCGGGCAGCAACAGATGCAGTGCCTGCAGGGAGCCGTCACCATGCAACTGATTCTTCTGCACGTACACCTTGACCGGGCTGACCGTGGTATCGCTGAACACCTGCGTATTGACTCGGCCCAAGCCATCATAGCTAAAGAACACCGAGCTCGTTCTTGCGGTTGCCTTGGCCAAGCGGCCCAAGACGTTGGTTGCTGTGACCTGAGGCGTTGTGTTGTTGAACGCCTGGTCGTAGACCAATTCCTTCACCGTCTCCAGGATGGTCACAAGATTGTTCTGGTCTTCGCTGTGCACCAACCGTCCGAGCGCGTCATAATTATTGATGGTGCGCTTGTCTATGGTGCTTCCCGTGGTGGTGTCGGTCCACTGGACCTGAGTCAGTTGGTTCCACGTGTCGTAGTTTCGGAACTGCGGCGCACTGCCCGGCTCGTCAAGCTTGACGACCTGGCCGAGCGAATCGTAGTGCCACGTGGTGCTCACCGGGCTTGAGTTAGAGAATGGGTCCTGGAGTCGGGTCAATTTCGTGCGGCGGCCCAACGCGTCATAGTCGAAGGTCGTGACATCAATAACAGGACTATTCAGCCCTTGCGTTGATGTTCTCACCAACTGTCCAACAGCGTTGAATTGCGAGCTCGTTATCATTTTCTCCTGAGCAGATCCAGCGAGGCTGGACGCTGCATCGCGCATCTCCCAGACTTCCACATTACTGAAAAACAGGTGGCGGAAGCATGTTGGATACACCTCATTGGCTTCGTCGGTAGCCATTGAGGGGAATACGACGCCGCCGGTGAGACTCAGCGTCTGCCTTCCTCGCCCACGGATCGTACACAGGGGCGTGCCATCGGCATTGAATGCCCAGGTCGTACCATAGGCAGTCGATAACGATTCATCTGCCGGGTGCGGATCGACTTCGAATTCCACGCGCCCTTGCAGGTCGTAGGTGCGCTGGCCGGTCACCAGAATCTTGTTGGAGTAATCCGCGCCCAGCTGCACATCCGTGCGCGTAGGACGCCCCAGCTCGTCAAAGTACGTCGTGCCCGTGCGTCCGGCGGCCGTTGCAACCGTCGCCGGGTCTACTGGATCTGTAAACACCTTTTGCTCCACACGACGGCCCCCCGACTCCCCAACTGCGAAACCAAGATAGCGCAGCGATGACAGCGAGCCTTGACTGCCGCCCGAGGGCGTCACCAGCGTTTGCAGCACGCGGCCGAAACCGTCGTATGTGGAACCAGTCCGCGCACCATTAGGATCAGTGGTACCCAACACCTGGAGCGTAACTGGATCATACTCGATGGCGGTCGCCAGCTTCGGGATACCGCCCGATGCATCGGTTGCAGTACCCGTGCGCACCAAATTGAACGAATCGTATGAGAACGTCTCCGTGCGGGTCGCACCGTCATCGCGTACCTTCGTCAGCGTTTTAATATTGCCAAAGGCATCATAGGTCGCATCGAAGCGGCGAATATCGCTCTTCCCCGCAGCATCTGGAATCGGCTCACCGTTCTCGTCCAGCCGCGAGGCAATCTGTGCGGTCACAAAACCGTGACTGACCTGTCCGACCGGGAGGCTATCGTACTCCGTCGTGGACCTCGACAATATCATCGGCGCGTTGGCGCAGTTGGTGACTATGCGCGTGGCCGGGGCATTCAGCATCCGCGGTCCGGGCGTGGTCGACACTGACGTTGCATAGGTCGTCTGGGCGCACAGGTCATCGTTAGCTCTCGCCAGGTCGTTCTCATCACGGACCTGAGTGATGCGGCCGAGGCCATCCGTTGCTTCCACCGACGAGCGGGTCCGTACGGTGCTACTGACGACATTCGGATCCGACGTTCCCGGCGTCCCTTGCCAGGAAAGGACCTTTTTCTGGAACACAAAGCCGCGCCGGACACACTCATCATTCGGACTCAGTGCGTTGGCAAGCGAGGCCGTGTAGTCGTAGGGATACATCATCTCGACGCATGCCTCCTTCTTGCCCGAGGCCTGGCCAGGGGCCAGCAGACGCGCATCCCAATCGTAATGGGTCCCACGGATACGTCGGGAGTCGTTGGCGATATTCACGGTGAGGAATGCCCATGGGTCACCACCGGCGATGTCACCGCTCACAGTGGTGACGTCGCTGATTCGCCCAGTCGTCAAATATCGCCTGAAGCGGGCTTCGGCATCGCTGCCGACCGCGAACGGTGCCAATCCGTAGATATCAGTTATCGTGGCCACTCCCTTGGGAGGCGAACCTGGTTGCGTTGTGGCCATCGTCACCCTGCGCCCATAGCCGGGGAATACGAACCGGTCCTGAACCGAATCGAAGACCATCCTGGCGTTGCCGTGGGCGTGCAGCACCGTCGCGGCGCGCAGTACTTGCGGAGAAGCAGAGTCCGTCGTCAGTTCCGCCCCCACGACAATCTCCGGATACGGCACATTGTGATGGGTGCTGGCATCGACCTTGGCCGACTGATAACTCAGACGGGTGGCCATGCCGTAGCCGTTGTCGATCCTGATGAGACGGCCGGCCTGAGGAACGCTGGCGAAGGAACCGATCTCGAATTGCTGGATAGGCGACTTCAGCTGATACACCTCCAGCGTCTTCCCGATGTTGTTCATCTCAACAATCTCAGGCTGTCCATCGCCATCCAGATCGTAGAGCCCGGCATCGGTACCGGCGATGCCGTCCCCGCCGGGGCACGAAGAGAACTCTCTCGCGAGGTCCAGCCCAGTAGGAACGCTCAACGGTTTCAACGGAGTGAAGCCGGTGCCGGTGCCGAAACTGACGCTCCAAGTTCCAAAATACTCTGAGACATAGTCCGGGAGGCCATCTCCATTGATGTCGCGCAGCGCCTGCGTCCGCAGTGTGTTGTAACTCCCGGTAGGGGAGACATCGCAACCTCTCGGCTCGGAGGTCCCCTTGGCCGTGGTCACCATGTCGGTGTGGACGCCGGACAGCGCGGCGGGCAGTTCGATCTTCACATCAGCGAAGGGATGATCCGGATTACCGGTGCCCAGCGCAGCAGAAGATACAAAGGCATGCGTACTCACGTCCCGCCCGTCCGTTGCCAATGCCGAGGTGACGCGGTCGACAATTCCATCGCCATTGACATCCTCGAAGCCACAGGTCTGGTAGATGGTGGCATTGGATGTATCGCCTGGAGCGGCCTCCCAACGCCCCAGGCCACAGCCGGTCGCGAGCGGGGTCGGCGCCTCGAACGTGAGGCTGCCAGATGCCCCGGCTTCAATGTGCACACCCGCCGAGTTGTATAGGACCTCGACACCTCTCGGACTCGACAGGTCAACCCCGGCCCCTTGCCGAACAACGAAAGTGCCCACAGGCGCGTCTCCGACAGGCGCAGGCACTGGACTGACGTTGTACACATCAGGGCCTACGTCGTAAACAAAGTCAGGGTAGCCGTCGCCATTGATGTCTTTCAGCTCCCATAGGGCAAGCGTCGCCTGGGCTGCTTGGGTACGAGTCACCAGCGCAGTCTCGAGAGCTGGGCACAGACCTACGAGCGGAGTGATCCAGCCTTCAAATTCCGTCAAGACAAAACACTGCAACGCTCCCTGTGTGGCAACGGTCAAGTTCATTTCCAAGGGGATATATGATCCCCCCCACTTATCGCCGAGGGCGTTCCTTATGGCCGCAAGCGAAATTCTACGCTCGATGGTAATGCTCTTTCGCGGATCGTTCGGATCCGGTGTGTTCAAAAGAACGAGCCAGTAATCAAAGGATGCCGTGGCATCGATGAAGTCCATCCGTCCATCGCCATTGACGTCGATGTGCTTTTTCCACGTACGCACAAAGGTTCGCACTGGCTTGGCGTAGGCACTGAAAGACGAAGACACATCCCATATTCCATATCGAGATTCGAATTCACCAGCAGGTGAGATTGTCTCTGACATTTCCGGGCCGACCCTAGGCAGGTCGAACAGTGCATTGACGAAACTAGAGTGACCACGGACTGCTGAGGACGGGAGGTTACGGTAGATGGATGTGCCCGCCTTGATCTCCGGTCTGCCGTCGCCGTCGAGATCGACGAATGCCTGCTTAGTGCTCAGCTCCCTCGTCCCACTACTCGTTGACCGCGAGGTAGTGAAACTTAGCCCATGGCTAAAGACGGAGGTATCGTTCACGCCGATGCTCTGCGTCTTCTGATACGTAATCACACCGTCGTTATCGCTGAGTGTGCCATAGCTATACGTGGCAACCGGCAGCGTCACGTTGCGCTCCGGCTTGCCCTGCTGACCGACCATCGTCACCTTCTGCAACTGTGGTCGTTGCGTGTCAGGATCGGTCTGATAGGTGAAGTCGTAACGGCGCAGGGACACTTCCGCATCTGCGCAGGTTGCCCGGCTGTCAACGCTGATCGAGGCCAGCTTTTGAAACCGAGCCAGCACCGTGCTGCCCAGGACCGACATCGACAACGGCGTCGTCGTTGGGGCATCGTAATTGAACTGAATCTTGTTCTTGAAGCAACTGGGACTCACGGAGCTCTGGTTGTAGACCACGCTCTTCAGGTTGATCGATAGCCCAGTACCACCACCGGGCAGGGCCGGTGCGCCGAATGTGTACTCAAGATGCACCATGCCGGCCATGCCGGTGATGTTGCGAAGCAGGTATAGGTTGCCGTTGTCCAATCGACTGCCCGCGCCCCCGCCCTGCGCGGAGAATTCGTAGGTCAGCCCATTACCGTCGTAGACCAGCAGCGTGCTCTCGCCGCTAGCGCGCACTTCCAACTGCGCGTCCTCGCGCGCCACCCAGGCGGTGCCCTCAGCATTAAGGAGCAGGTCGGTACGCCCGCCGCCCAAGGTCAGGGTCAGAGACTCAGGCAGGGGAAGCGGAGCGGAGGACGGAGGAGCGTCAGGAGCGGGAAATGTCCCTGGCTTCGGGCGGCGATAGGCCAGCGACTTGCTGCGGACGATGGTCGACAGCGGCACATCCCAGCCCAGGCCGGCGGCGCCAACCTGATTGCCGCCATACATGACCTGCACGGGGATCGGCAGACCGCCGCGCGACTCCGGCAGGCTCAGCGGAATCGAGGCGTCGTAGGCGCCGACCGCGTTCGTTGAACCCGCGAAACCGGTATCCGAAGCCTGGGCTGCATAGTGCGTTCCCATAACCGGCGCCAACTGGGCGAAGACCGGCCATGGCAAACAGCACGCCAGTAGCAAGACCATCCCCCTATTCAATCCCAGCCAGCCCAGCCACTGCTCAGTTTTAGTCGACACATGCCACTCCTCGGACAATGATTCCTCTCAGGCGCTCTGCGCCTGAACGCGCGAGGGTTGGAGGCCCTAGCCCAAGCACTCCGACCTTTGCCCTTGAGACGTGCACCCCGCGAAATCCTTGAGCGCGACCTTTAAGAGAAATACGCCGACAAGAATCTTCTGCCCTGCTCGGTGTTGCCTCTGTAGGGAAGTAACATCACGGAACGCACGACTGCCCACCCACCTGCGAGCAAGCCAATATGGCTGGAGAACCATCGAGGGCAGTGCGCTGCCCGGCAGAACTGGCGCCGGCGCACTACCGGGCCTGTACCGCACCTGATTGTTGAGACACCAGATTGGTAGTAATTAGGCCGCTTGCCGTTGCATGAAGTCCCGCCGTGCTTGATTCGGCGAGAGGAAGTCGTGGCGCTCCAGCAGCCAGTGTTCGTTGTACTGGCGAACCCAGTCGAGCAGTGCCTGGCGGAGTGCCTCCACGGTTTCGAACGAGCGCACCCAGAGGCGTTGCTCCTTGAGGGTCCGGATGAAGCGCTCAGCACAGCCGTTGCCTTCGGGGCTACGGACGAAGGAGGGGCTGGAGCCCGCTCCCAGGTGGAGACAACCTTCAAGAAGCGCGGGTCTTCGAACCACGCGAGCGCGGAGATGCGCGGGATTGGAGGGTCGCGCAGGGGCGCTCGAGGTGCCGAAAATTAGCGTCAGGGATGCCTTGGGCCACGCAGGATTTCTCGAGCGGAAGAGCTGAGCGCTCAGGAGGACATCCGGGGCGCCGGGTGAATGGCCCTTGAAGCGCCTCTCCATCCGCCATCACGGACCGTCCCGTGCACAAGAGATTGTTCGGCCGCATCACCGGCAAGTCTCGCCGCTCCGAACGGGCCCAAGAACTCGACGCGGCCTGATTCAACCCCGCCGCAACACTGTCAGCCGGCAAGAGTCGCGCTCTCGAGATCGCGCTGCCGGCCGTCTCTCTTCCGGCGCTCCTGGCTCACGCGATCAAAACGCCGCGCCTTTTCAAGATCGTCTCCAGTGGCGCAACTCGACAAACGCGTCTCCTCGCGTATCATCCATCGATGAGCGATAATCCGGTCTCGGACCGATACCATGCTTGCATCGCGCCCCTCGCGGCTTCCTCGGTGGCGAAAGCTGGTCGGTGCGTGCTGTCGTATGGCCACAATGGCGCCGCTCTCGCCCGCGTACGACAGACTCTGACACTGCCCGCGGCACTCGAGCGCTTCTACGAGCAGGCTGATTCCATGCAGATCCGATGGCGCTTGCAACAAGGCGCCGCAATCGAGTACCTCGACCGCGAGATCGACATCGTTGGGGGAGAGGCGAACGTCCTCCCTGTTTCCACATGCGTCGACGGCATCGACGGCCGACGTGGAGCGGAACTACTCGACCCGTACGGCTCCTTCCCGGAGGCGAGTGAGTTGCTCGACCGCCTCGCGCCCTTCGATTACTGCGAGGGCGAGTTCGCGGTCTGCCTCGAAATGGAATCGGGCCGGGTCCTCGACCGGCTGCATTTCGTGCCACTCGACGGAGTCGGAGAGATCCGGCCGCTGCCCGTGGGCGTCGAGGGCTATTTGCAGCGCGGCTTTGCCATGCGTTTCATACACCACTGGGTCGAGGCAGCATTCTTCGACAGTCCTGACTGGACGGCGTTCTCGAAGCACTATCTCGCGCAGGTCTTCGGTTCGAAGTAGGAGACTGATTACTCGCTCTTCGCCGGAAGTCGGGACGTGAAATCTCGTGAGATTTCCGTGTGCTGCTGCCGAAGGTTCGACGCGCTGCCCCATCGACACCGGAGCATCCGGCTGCTCTCTTTCGGACGTGCAAACGAACCGGGGAGTGAGCGTGAGCCGATTCGGTGGACAGGTTGACGATGCCGCTGCCCGTTCGAACTCGGCCGGCGCAGCGTAGCCGATTGCCGAGTGCATGCGTTGCTGGTTGTAGAAGACCTCGATGTAGTCGAACAGCTTCACCTTCGCGTCATTGGGGCTCTCGAAAACCTCTCCCAACTCATTCTTGAGCGTGCTGAACCAACTCTCCATGGCTGCGTTGTCGTAGCAGTTGCCGCGTCGGCTCATGCTGCAGACGATGCCGTGTCGCTCGAGGACGCGTTGGTAGTCCTCACTCGCGTACGTGCTCCCCTGGTCGGTGTGGTGCAAGAGACCTTCGGCCGGGTATCGACGGCGCAGCGCCATGTCGAGCGCCTTGAGCGTCAAGTGCCTGTCGTTCACCGCGCTGAGAGCCCAACCCACGACGAGGCGTGAATAGAGGTCGATGATGGCCGCCAGGGATGGAGGCGAGACCCTGCTGCCCAGTGCCGTCAACACTCTGTGTTCCGCCTCCGCCCGTGCTCACCATGGCCCGGCACACGCAGTGCGCACGGTCCGTGTCGGGCAGGCGCCTGGCGCACGCCATGATCCCCTTTCACCCGTGGCATGACGCCGAGGGCTGGTGACCCACGTCCAATGGGAGCAGGAGGTGGCCACACGCCTGAAGCCATCGCGCTCGGTGGACCCGACTGCACGCAGGCGGCTGGAACTGGGGGAGGGCCCGAGTCGCGGACCACCTGAACGTGCTGGCCACCCAGGAACAGGTAGGACCGTGGGCGGGTGGCCCACACCAACCCACTGAGCAACGCAACGTCAGAAGCGTCCGGTGGCAGACGCGGCACGCTCTCCCCAAAGGAGCAGGGAAGTCGCATCCCGTACCCTGACTCGTCCCTCTTCCGTCCCCGAGTTCCCCATGAAGACCGGATTCGACACACCAGAACTCGAGTCTTTCTACCACCTCGGGAACGAGCCCCTCACCGACCGTGCCTGCCGTGGCACGGCTTGCTTCGTGGCGCGCCATCTCCACCCCGAGCGCTGGCGACAAGCAACCTCCGCCGATGCCCGAGTCTACTGTCTGGGTCAATGCTACGCGTCGCCGTCCTCTACCGAAGACGACACGTTGCCCGCGATGCGAGTCCATGCACCGAAAGCCATTGTACTCGAGCGCCTCGCCACCGGCGGCGCACGCACGCTGGCCGAGTACACTCGCCGGGGCGGCTACGAGGCGCTGTCGCGGGCACTGGACTCACCTCCGGAAGCGCTCATTTCCCAACTGGAGGTGTCTGGGCTGCGCGGCAGGGGGGGCGCGGGCTTCCCCACTGGACGCAAGCTGCGGGCAGTGGCCGCATTCCCCGCGAAGGAGAAGTACGTGGTGGCCAACGCGGATGAGGGTGACTCAGGCGCCTACGTTGACCGCTTCCTTCTTGAGGACGATCCCCACGCGGTACTGGAAGGGCTGCTGTTGGCGGCGTATGCGGTGGGTGCACGTCGGGGCTTCATCTACGTGCGCAAGGAGTATCCGCGGGCCGCGACCATCCTGCGCGTTGCCCTGCACGAGGCGCAACGGGAGGGAATGCTGGGCTCGCATATCCTGGGCAAGGCCTTCTCCTGCGAGGTCGCGCTGGAGGTGGGCCGGGGCAGCTACCTGTGCGGCGAGGAGACGGCACTCCTCAATGCGCTGGAGAACCGCCGCCCCTTCGTACGCGCGCGGCCACCGTACCCGGCACAGGCGGGCCTATTCGGCCAGCCCACGTTGGTGCAGAACGTGGAGACGCTCGCCAACTTGCCGTGGATTGCACGCCATGGGGGCAGCGCATATGCCGCGCTGGGGATTCCCGGCAGCCACGGGACGAAGGTGCTGTCACTCAATTCGCTCTTCCACCACCCGGGGCTCTACGAGGTGGAGCTGGGCGTTCCGCTGCGCAGCGTGGTGGAGGAACTGGGGGGCGGACTGCGCACCGGGCCGCTCAAGGGCATCCTCATCGGTGGACCATTGGCGGGAGTCATCCCCCCCCACCTGCTGGACACACCGCTGGGTTTCGAGGAGCTCAAGGCCATCGGCGCGTCAGTAGGCCATGGCGGGGTGGTCGCCTTCGACGCTCGCACCTCCATCGCCGCACTGGTGCACCACGTCTTCTCCTTTGGGGCTTATGAGTCCTGCGGAAAGTGCACGCCGTGCCGGCTGGGAGCGCACAAGGTCGAGCAGCTCTTCGCGCGCGCGCTGGAGACGTGCCCTGTGCCTCGCGGCGAGGCGGACGGGTGGGAGGACATCGTGGAAGCACTGCGCGTTGCGAGCCTGTGCGGGCACGGCATCGGCCTGGGAGAGTTCGCCGGAAGCGTGCTGCGTTACTACCGGGAAGAGGTGGAAGCGTGCTTCGCGTAACCATCGACGGGCAGCAATGCGAGTGCCCGCCGGGGACGCTGCTGCAAGCCCTGGAGGCGCTCGGCATCCAAGTACCTGCGCTCTGTCACGACTCGCGTCTCACGCCGGTGGGGGCGTGCCGCATGTGCATCGTGGAAGTCGAGGGCCGTGGGCGCCCGGTGGCGGCCTGCACCGAGCCCATGGTGGACAGCATGGTGGTGCGCACGCGCTCGCCCACGGTGGAGGCGCAGCGCAGGGTCCTGCTGGCGTTACTGGCCTCGGAGTATCCGGCCGAGGCGGTGGTGCACCACCCGGACAAGCCCTTCCACCGGCTGATACGGGAGTACGGCCTGGAGGGAGAGCTGCGCGGAGAGCACCTGCCGCAGCTCCGGGACGACTCGCACCCGTATATCCACGTGGACATGTCCCAATGCATCTACTGCTACCGCTGCGTGCGCATCTGCGACGAGGTGCAGGGACAGTTCGTCTGGAGGATTTGGAACCGGGGTGCGCAAACACGCATCCTCCCGGATGGGCCCTCGTTGAAGGAGAGCTCGTGTGTCGCCTGTGGCGCGTGCGTGGACACCTGTCCGTCCGGAGCGCTGGAGGACCGGACGCTGCTGGACAGGAGCTGGCCCGAGGCGTGGACGCGGACGACGTGCGCATACTGCGGGGTGGGATGTGAGATGGACGTGGGCACGCGCGGCGGCAGCATCGTCACCGTGCGCCCCTCTCGCGAGGGCCCCTCCAACCGGGGCCACCTCTGCTCCAAGGGCCGCTATGCCTTCGGCTTCGGCGAGGCCCCCGACCGCATCACCGCGCCCATGCTGCGCGAGCCGGGAGGCTGGCGGCGCGCGACCTGGGACGAGGCCCTGGGCTTCCTGGCGGAGCGGCTGTGGCACGTGCGCCGGCGGCACGGCGCGGACTCGGTGGGAATGCTGGGCTCGGCGCGCGCCACCAATGAGGAGAACTACCTGGCGCAGAAGCTGGCCCGGGTGGTGCTGGGCACGAACAACGTGGACTGCTGCGCGCGCGTCTGCCACGCCCCCAGCGCCGCAGCCTTGAATGACATGCTGGGCACGGGCGCGTCCACCAACGCATTCGAGGACGTGGAGCACGCGCGCACGCTGCTCCTGGCCGGAAGCAACGCCACGGAGTGCCACCCCGTCGTCGGCGCCAGAATCAAACAGGCGGCGCTGCGGGGCGCCAGGCTCATCGTCATCGACGCGCGCCGCACCGAGCTGGCGCGCCACGCGGACATCCACCTCCAACCTCGGGTCGGCACGGACGTGCCCCTGCTCAACGCACTGGCACACGTGGTAGTGACCGAGGGGCTGGGCGCGGAGGACTTCCTGCGCGAGCGCGTGGACGCGGTGGAGGACTTCGGTGCCTTCATCGCCGCCTGGACGCCCGAGCGGGCGGCGGCGCTCTGCGGCGTGGCCCCAGAGGCCATCCGCCAGGCGGCGCGCCTGTACGCCACGCAAGGGCCATCCATGTGTCTGCACGGACTGGGAATGACCGAGCACGTGCGAGGCACCGAGACGGTGATGGCGCTCGTGAACCTGGCGCTGCTGACGGGCAACCTCGGCGGGCCGGGCATGGGCATCAACCCCTTGCGAGGGCAGAACAACGTGCAGGGCTCGGCGCACATGGGTTGCGAGCCGCAGCACCTCACCGGCTACGCGCCGCTGGAGCTGAACCGAGCGCGCTTCGAGGCAACCTGGGGCGCGCGCCTGCCCACTACGACGGGGCTGGACCTGATGATGATGATGGAGGCCGCGCGCGAGGGGAAGCTGAAGGCGCTGTGGGCTTTCGGCTACGACGTGCTGCTCACCAACCCCTCGGCCCACTCCACCCGCGCGGCCCTGGAGCAACTGGAGTTGGTGGTGGTGCAGGACCTCTTCCTCAACGAGACGGCGCGTGCGGTCGGTCATGTCTTCCTGCCCGCCTGTACCTCCTTCGAGAAGGACGGCACCTTCATGAATGGCGAGCGGCGCGTGCAGCGGGTGCGCCGCGCGCTATCCCCAGCGGGTGAATCGTTGCCGGACTGGGAGATTCTCTGCCGCGCGGCCCGGGCCCTGGGGCATCCGGAAGGCTTCGACTTCACCTCTCCAGAGGACGTCTGGAATGAGGTGCGGAGCGTATGGCCCGCGGGGGCGGGCCTTTCCTATGCAAGGCTGGAAGCCGGTGGGTTGCAATGGCCTTGTCCCGATGAGGCCCATCCTGGCACCCGGCTACTGCACGCGCACGGATTCTCCCGAGGCCCCCGGGCGCCTCTGCGCCTCATCAACTACACGCCGTCTCCGGAGATGTGCTCGGAGGAATATCCCTTCGTCCTAATGACGGGCCGGCGCCTGTACCAGTTCAACGCCGGAACGATGACCTCGCGCACGCCCCACGCGGCGCTCCAGCCCGGAGACTGGTTGGACATGGCCAGGGAGGACGCGCGACGGCTGGGGCTGGAGAATGGAACGCGAGTGCGGGTTCGAAGCCGGCACGGCGAGGCCGTGCTGCCCATGCGAGCAACAGATGGACTCCGCCCCGGGGAGCTCTTCGCTACCTTCCACACCACCGACGTCTTCATCAACGAAGTCACGGGCCCACACCTGGATGCCGTCACTCACACGCCAGGCTACAAGCTCACTGCCGTGCGGATCGAACGCCCGGAGTGAGTGGGTGCAGGGGCGAGGGATGCCGCGCCCTCCCCTGGACCGCCCCCCCATGAGCGAACAGCAGTTGGAGCAAGCACACTGGACCTCGCCCGACCGTGTGAATCGCCCAGTGGAGCTGCTTCCTCATGGCACTGCCAGCGCCTGAGCCCTCGGGCCTACGGGAAAGTGGAGCTCCAGGTGATACACACCGTCCTCCCGCACGGCGCGGATGGGCAGACCACTCTCCTGGAAGACATCCAACATCGGCTTGTTCGTCACCAGGACGTCCGCCTGGAAGCCGGGGATGCCTCGCGCGGTGGCCGCCTCGCGGATGCGGCGCATCAGCACCGTTCCCACGCCCCTGCCCTGCCAGTCGTCCCGCACCACGAACGCCACATCCGCCAGCCGCGTGGCCGGGTCCACGTCGTAGCGCACCACCCCCACGACCTCCTCCGTATCCAGCGAGCAGGCAACCAGCGCGAGGTTGTGTTCATAATCAAGGTCGACAAGGTGCTGCATCTCCTCATGGGGATGTGTCTTCTTCAGCCCCAGGAAGCGGCGATAGCAGCTCTCCGAGGAAAGGCCATACATCAGCTCCTGCAGCGCGCGCTCATCGGTGATTCGCGCCGGGCGGATAAGCAGCTCATCGTTGGACAGCGTGAGCTCGACCCGCGCCTCGGACCACGGGTAGCTCGCGCGGGGCACGACCTGGTCCGGCAACACCCACCGGCGCCCCTTGGCCGCGGCCATCAATTCGGCGCGGAAGTCCGGATGAGCGATGTCGATGAGGGCCAGGGCGCGCTCGCGGATGCTCTTTCCCCACAGGTCCGCCACGCCGTACTCCGTCACCACGTAGTGCACGTCGCCGCGACTGGTGACAACGCCGGTGCCCGGCTCCAGCGCCGCCTGGATGCGGCTCACCGCTCCCCCCTTCGCCGTCGATGGCAGCGCGAGGATGGGCTTGCCGCCCCGGCTCCGCCGCGCACCTCGAAGGAAGTCCACCTGCCCCCCAATGCCCGAGTAGAAGCGTCCCCCCACCATATCCGCCGCCACCTGCCCAG
Source organism: Myxococcus stipitatus (assembly GCF_037414475.1). The sequence continues at coordinate 2,567,851 of NZ_CP147913.1, forward strand.
TGAGGTCGACCGCTAGCGCGCCGTTGATGGCCATCATCTTCTCGTTGCGCGCCACATTGAGTGGATCATTGGTGAAGTCGCTCGGACGCATCTCAATGGCCGGGTTCTCATGCGACCACTCGTAGAGCGCGCGACTGCCCATGATGAAAGAGGTCACCAACTTTCCCGGCAACAGCGTCTTCACGCGCCCTGTGATGACACCCGCCTCGACCAGGCGCATGACACCGTCGGACATCATCTCCGTGTGGACACCCAGGTCATGGCGTTCGATGAGCTGAGCCAGCACCGCGTCCGGAATCCTCCCAATTCCAGTCTGCAAGGTGGCACCATCCGGGATGAGACTGGCCACGTGCATGCCAATCCGCCGCGACACCTCGTCCAACGGCTCAGCACGGGCCTCCAACAGGGGCGTGTCCACCGGCACGAGGTGGTGGATGCGGCGCATCTCCAGGAACGAGTCCCCATGTGTCCGCGGCATGCGAGGGTTCACCTCGGCGATGAGCAATGAGGCCGCGTCCACCGCGCTTCGAACGATGTCTACGGAGAGACCGAGACTGACATAGCCATGGGCGTCCGGCGGGCTCACCTGGAGGAGCGCCACGTCGATGCGCACACGCCGGCCACGGATGAGCTCCGGAATCTCCGAGAGGAATACCGGCATGAAGTCCGCGCGCCCCTCCTGCACTGCCAGCCGCACGTTGGGGCCAATGAAGAAGGCGATGTGACGAAAGCGCTGTGCCTGGGCGGGCTCGACGTAGGGCGCGGGGCCGAGCGTGAGGAGGTGAACGACCTCGTTGTCGGCCAAGTGGTCGCCCTGCTCCACCATGGCCCGCACCAACGACACCGGCTCCGCCGCCCCCGAGGCGATGAGGATGCGTCGTCCCGGGAGGATGCTGCGAATCGCCTGTTCGGCCGTCACCAGCCGGTCCGCGTATCGCTCACGCCAATCCCGATTCTCATCCATGCCCTTGGGTTAAGCATGGCGCGCTTCGATGGCGCGCCCCGGCTCGAAGGCGAAATATCAGTGTGCTCGCCCTCTCGGCGAAACAGCGTTCAGCCCCCGGTGGGAGGGCACAAACCAACCATACGGCGGCTCGGCACAAAGGCCACCGGAGGGGCACCCGTATGAGAGCGCTCCGATTGTGCCGCCCGCGGTCCGGCCCCTCTTGACCTCCTCCCACGGCCGCTTCGTCGTGCTCATCCACTTTCAGCCAGCCACGGTGCCGCAACGACATGCCCGCTCTCAGGAAGGCGTGACGCTCTCAAGGTCATGAATTCAAAGGGCCTCCGCGCGCGCCGCTACCTGCCAGCGACCCAGTGAAAACCATGCTCACCCGACAAAGCGACTAATAACGTCTTTCCTACTCGGACTGACCGTCTACCCAGCCATCTTCCTGCACCTGCTGGAAGGCGCGAAACCTCCCTGATTTCCACGAGGACCGCAGGCTCGACAGTGCGATGGCGCAGAGATGCACGGCATCGCACCAGTCCTCATCGCGTAGCAAGGAGAGCGAGCGAACAGCCACACCCCGGCAGCCCCCGCTTCATGGCGAGAGGGACAGCAGGCCATCTCCATACCCCGGCATGAGTTTTCGCATAGAGGGACAATGCTCGCCGCTGGGAGGAGTCAGCATGAGGAAGCTTGGATATGGACTGCTCGTGACCACGGGGCTGCTTATCGGCCCGATTGCTGGAGCCCAGGAAGCCTCCCAGCCACCATCGGCGGGACACCCAGTGGACGGCGCCCCGCAGCAACAACCGAGCTGCGCCTGCGGGATGATGGGCAGCGGAATGATGGGGCAGGGAATGGGCGGCGCGGGGATGAACTGTCCCATGCACCGAATGGCAGACGTGCACATCGAGCAGACGAAGACAGGGGCCATTCTACGACTCACCGCAAAAGATCCCGGTCAGGTCAAGGATGTACAGCGCATGGCGGAAGGGATGCAGCGCTGCATGAGCGGGAACGGCCCCCCTCAGCAAGGACAACCGGATTCTCCTCATCCCTAACAGCGCTGATTGGAGACGAACTTCAAAGGCGCGGCGTTTTGTTCGCGTGAGCCAGGATCGCAGGAAGAGAGACGGCCGGCAGAGCGATCACGAGAGCGCGCCGCTTGCCGGCTGGCAGTGTTGCGGCGGGGTTGAATCAGGCCGCGTCGAGTTCTTGGGCCTGGTCGGAGCGGCGAGACGTGCCGGTGATGCGGCCGAACAATCTCTTGTGCACGAGGCGGTCCGCGATGGCGGATGGAGAGGCGCTTCAAGGGCCATTCACCCGGCGCCTCGGATGGCCTCCTGAGCGCTCAGCTCTTCCGCTCGAGAAATCCGGCGTGGCCCAAGCCTTCCCTGTCGCTCGTTTTCGGCACCGCGAGCGCCCCTGCGCGGCCCTCCAATCCCGCGCTTCTCCGCGCTCGAGTGGTTCGAAGACCCTCGCTTCTTGAAGATCGTCTCCCCCCTGGGCTGCTTGAGCATGCACGGAGATGGGGAGTGAAGCGGCACCTGGTGCTGGCCGACTCAGGGGGCGGAAACGAAGTCGAGTTCCGTGCGGAGCTCACGCGCCACGGACTGCCGTACATCGTCGGCATTCAAGGCGACTGCGTCATCTGCGCTCTGGCTCGTGACAGGCTCCGTCGCTCAGGGCCTGAACGTGGCGTGCTGCTTCAGCCACTGGGAGGCCCGCTCTGCGTCCGCCTTTCGGCCCACGCGGCTCCAGTAGTCGCGGGCCTGGGTGGCCAGCTCGATGGCGCGCGCCCTGTCTCCGTGGGAGGCCCAGAGCGCGCGTGCCAGCGGGAATTGAACCCGCGCCCTCTCATTGCTCAAGGTCAGCTTCAGGGCGCCCTCGAGGAAAGAAACGGCCTCTGCGGGCTTGCCCTCGGCCAGACAGAGCCGACCCATCCCCAGCAGGGGCCACAGGCGCCCCAGATCGTCCGGCGCCAGGACCTTGTCCTGAAAGGCCATGGCGCGCGTGAACTTCTCCCGCGCCTCCGCGTGGCGCCCCAGGTCCACCAGCGCCTCGCCTTGGTCAGTGAGCGCCCAGGCGACGAGCGGGCTCTCGGGGCCCAGCAGCTTCAGGTTCAGCTCCAGCACGCGCGCGTAGGCCTCGAGCGCCTCCTCGGCCCTCCCCATGTCGCGGAGCACGTGGCCTCGCGCGCTCATCGAGTCGGCCACGGACGGATGCTCGGAGCCCAGCACCTTCTGCTTCAGCGCCAGGGCGCGCGCCTGGGCCTCGAGCGCCTCCTCGAACCGGCCCATCTCCTGGAGCGTGGTGCCGAGGTCTCTGAGGGACTCGGCCACCCGTGGGTGCTCCGGGCCCAACACCTTCTTGCGCAGCTCCAGCGCGAGGGTATGGGCCTCGAGCGCCTCGTCCACGCGGCCCATGCTCTGGAACAACAGGCCCAGGTTGTGGAGCGTGGAGGCCACCTCCCAGTGCTCGGGGCCCCACACCTTCTTCCTCAGCGCCAGGGCGTGCTCGAACGCCTGCCGTGCCTGCTCGTGCTTGCCCACGGCCATGAGGATGGTGCCCTCGCTGTTGGAGGCAAAGGCGCGGATGCGGTCATCGTCCGCCAGCTCCACCATGCTCTGCGCCATGGGCACCATCTGCAGCGCGTCGTGCGGCCGCCTCAGGCGGTTGCCCGTCACCCAGACCAGGGAGTTCGAGGCCTGGGCCAACGTATAGGCGTCCCTGCCACGGGCCGCCACCTCCATGGACTCGCGCAGTCCTTCCACGGTGGCTCGGTAGTCGCCGACCCCTTCTCTCATCCACGCCATGAGGTAGAGGGTCTGAGCCTCCAGCGAAGCGTGGCCTGCCGCCTTCACCTGGGGGAGCAGGGAGTCCGCCAGCGCGAGCCCCTCCTGGACGCGGTGGGTATCCAGCAGCACCCGCAGGGAGTCGACCTGCTGCTGGAGCGCCTCCACCTTCCCGCGCACCACCGGGTCCTCCGGCGGCGGCACCGCGGCGGTGAGCGCCTTGGCGTCCTCGCAGTACTCCAGCGGCGGCAGGGCCTGCACCGCCTCCACCGCCTTGCTCACCAGGGGTGTGTCTGGACTCTGGGACAACAGCTCGGTGAGCGCGCGCAGTTGGCCGCGCCTGCGCTCCAGGCAGGCCTCCTCCAGCACCAGCAGCCCCGAGTTCTTCGGGCGCCCCTCCTGGCTCGCGCTCAGGCACAGCGCGGTGCGCTGCCTCACCCAGGCTCCCGCATAGGCCTCCAGCCCCTGCACCACCCGCTCGGCGGTGGCCCGAGCGTAGGGTGCCCCCGTGGCGACCAACCCCTGCTCCAGTCGGGCCCTGACCGCCGCATCCCAGACTCCGCTCAGCCGCAGCTCCATGCGACCGCACACCTGCTCCTCCGGGCGAGCCCACACCCACAAGGCCAGCCCCGCCGCCGCCCCCACCGCGCCAACCAGGGCCCAGCGCGAGGGCCTCGCCCGCCGCTTCTTCTCCGGGTCGTCCGCCAGCGCGTGCAGCAGCGCCTTCATGGAGGAGGGACGCTTCGCTGAATCGGTGCTCAACCCCTGGAGGAGCGTGCGCGTCACCCACGCGGGGACCTGGGAGTCCTCCGGCGGCTCCACCCTGCCCGCGCGCTGAGCCGCGCGCAGTTCCGCCACGGTGTTGCCCTGGAAGGGGAGCTGGCCATACAGCCCCTCATAAAGAGACACGCAGAAGGCATACAGGTCGCTGCGCGCGTCTCCCCGTTCGCCTCGGAACTGCTCGTCCGCCATGTAGCTCGGCGTCCCCATCCACTGGCTCGAGCGCGTGGTCAGCGGCGCGAGCGCCACGACCGGCTGCGCGGGGAGGAGTTGCGCGGGGACCTCGCGCGGCTCGTCCACTGAGACGGACTCGAGCCAGGCCAGGCCGAAGTCCGTCACCCGTGCCCGCCCGTCCTGGCCCACCAGCACATTGTCCGGCTTGAAGTCATGGTGGATGAGGCCCGCTTCGTGGGCGGCGGCCAGCCCCTGCCCTGCTGCCAGGTACTGCGCCAGCACCTCGCGCCACGGGCGCCCCTGCTGCCAGCGGCGCAGCGTCTGCCCCTCCACGTACTCCATGGCGATGAAGAGCGCGCCGTCCTCCAAGGTCCCCGCGTCGTACACCGCCACCACCTGGGGGTGGCTCAGGCGCGCCATCGCCTGCGCCTCGCGCACGAACCGGGCCTGCTCCTCGTCGCGGCGGCTCTCTGCTCCGCTCCAGGGTCGCAGCAGCTTGAGCGCCACGCGCCGATCCAACCGCGCATCATACACGCTCAGGACCACCCCCATGCTGCCCTGGCCCAGCGTGCCCAGCACCGTATAGCGCCCCAGCAGCGTGTAGCCGGGCTCGAGGGGCGGAGCCTTCGTGGGCTCCCCTTCATAAGGCCAGGTCGTGGGCCCCCCGTCTTCGAGCCTGGGCAGCGACTCCCCGTCGCGCAAAGGGACCTCCTCGGCGTGCCCGCCGGGAGAGCTCGTCTCCCAATGCTCGTTCCTCATTGCCGCCTCTCCCCGTACATGCCGCTTCCTCCCCAACCGGTCGGCGGCGTGGCGCGGATACTACTGGATCCAGGCGCAGGGACCGATGACGCGCCCGGCTGCGCGGGTGGTACCCGTTGTTACCAGGGCGCGGCTTTGACATGCGGGAGACCCGTGCCTGGAGCCCGCTTCGAGGGGGCTGACCCACGCGTCCGCCGCGCTCAGGGCGGCTGGAGTGTCGAGGCGCTGGAAACGGGTGTGATCACGCTGAGGGACCTCCCTGGGCACACGCGTTATCAGTGACAACACTTGTTACCAGGGCTCTGGAAGAAGCCAACCCCAGGAAATCAAAGGGCTCTGCGGAAATAGAGCCATCCCAGCGAGGGTGGCGCGCTGCGTGCACAAAGGCCGCGCGCCGTAACCATTCACTGGAGAGGCCCACCATCATGATGAAGGCAGTATCCAAGGCCCTGGCGCTCCTGGCGCTCACTGCGTCCACCTTCGCGTCCGCGCAGGATTACCAAGACACCACGCCGTATGTCGTTGATTCGGCGAAGTACCCATACACCCTCTATCCGTCCAACACCCAGTTGGACGACAAGACTCCGTGGGAGACGCCGGTCCTCCCGTTCAACCCGAGCAGCACCTACACGCCGCCGGAGCAGGACGCCGTCGTCCAGGGCGAGTCGGAGCTGCTCAACGCGCCCGTCTATCTCGACATGAATGACGGCATGAGGCACCTGCAGTACGGCCAGAAGACCATTCCGGAGGCCACCACGCAGAACGTGCCGCCGCCGACGGAGACGGTGCCGACGCAGGACCCGTCCGGGCTGCGCTCCGCGGGGCTGGGGGCGGCGCTCACCGGGCCCATCACCAAGAGCTACCAGCGCACCGAGCTGTTCGGTAACAACATCTTCGGCGCTGGCTACAACGTCAACGCGGCCATCACCGCGACGCCCGCCACCAGCACCACGGCGAAGAAGCAGGAGGCGCTCGCCGAGGGCCGGGTCCACGGCACCGCCTTCAACATCCAGAAGGAGCTGGTGCGCGGTCGCGCCACCGTTTGCGGGCAGCAGGGCGGCTGCAACAGCGGCAACGCGGCGCTGTACGCCATGAGCGCGATGATCTGGAGCACCACCCTCTCCGGCAACTTCGCACCGACCCCGATCAACTGGAGCCGGTCCTTCTTCTCCGTGTCCAAGACGTTCATGGTCGGCCCTGTCCCGCTCACCGTGAAGGCCTCGCTGACGGGCGGCGTGACGATGCGCGTGAGTGGCCAGGTGAACCCCCTGATCGCCGCGGTCACCGGCGCCGCGGGCGGCTTCGCCAACGTGGTGGCCTCCGCCGCGGTGAACGTCGCCATCGCCAGCTTTGGCGTGACCGGCACCCTGCGGCTGATCAACGCCACGGTGGAGGCCCTGGCCAGCCTCGACTGGAGCCTCTGCATGGCTTCCTGGAAGCTCAAGTCGACCCTCAACATGAACGCGCTCTCGGGCACGCTGACGGGGTTCGTGAAGATCAAGCTCCTGTTCTTCAAGAAGACCTGGAACGTCACCATCGCGAACTGGTCCGGCATCGTGAGGAACCTCGTCCTGTACGACGCCTCCGGCTCCATCTCGGCCTCGGGCTGCTAGCCGGGCTGCCCCTGCCACCGCGCGGCCGCGCCCCGGAGGCGCTGGCCGCGCGCGGGGCGGGATGACCGGGCGCTGGCTCCTCGACTGAGCAATCGGCCGAGGAGACCGGGCCCGCCCTTCCAACCAGAACTGAAACCAGAACTGAAGCGGCCAGGGCCGCTGACTCGGGAGTTTCCCATGCGGAAGTCGGGGAAGTGGATGAACGTGGGCGGCAAGCCCTTCAGCAAGGTCCTCAGGGTGGGGCTCCCCTTCCTCCTCGTGAGCATGCTGGGGCTCTGGTGGGGGGCATCCCGGTCCGCCGCGGTGGCCCCCTCGGAGACGTCGCGGTCCCCCCAGGCCGCTCCCGCGGTGGCGGGCCTGTCGACGCAGCTCCAGGGCGTGTCTCCCAGCCCCTTGACGGGGACGCGGGCGTGGGTCCCCGGGGCGCTCTACCGCTACGCCCTGAACGCGGATCAGAAGATCTCCTTCCGCCCCACCCAGCCTGGCGCGCAGGCGCTGCCGGGCATGAGGTTCATCCTCCGGGGCGAGTGGACCATGGGGATCGTCTCCGCGGAGGCCGAGCGCGTCGACGCGCGGGTGAGCCTGCAGCTCTCCTCGCTGACGGTGGAGGTCGGCGACAGTGGCCCTGTCGCCCCCGACGTCCAGCAAAACCTTGCCACGGCGTTGCAGCTCCCCTTCTTCCTCACGCACGACAATAGCGGTCGGGTGACGCTCACGCACTTCGAGCAGGCCGCCGACCCGCTCGTGCGAGGCATCCTCCGGTCCATCGTGGCGAGCTCCCAGTTCGTCGTGGTCGGAGCGCCGGGCGCCACCTGGACGGCGGAGGAGTTTGACACCACGGGGCGGTACAGCGCCGGGTACCTGCGCCTGGAACCGGGCCGCTTCGAGAAGCGCAAGCTGTCCTACTCCCACGTGGCTTTCCCTCAGGGGCTCGAGCCGCTGAGCGGGCAGGTCCGCATCAACGTGAGCACCCGAAGCACCTTCGCGCTGGCGCAGGATCTCTGGACGAGCTCGCTCGATGCCCAGGAGCGGGTGGAGGTGGAGGCGGGCCAGACCATGCCCCCCACCACCTATGAGTCCTCGCTGAGCCTGAGCCTGCTGGAGCGCCGCGTGGACCCGACGTTGATTGGCGCATTCGTGGCGCGCCGGGCCTGGCTGAGCTCCGCCGCCATGTCCGCCTTCCAGGGCATGGAGCAGGACCCGATGGACCAGTACCGCCAGGTGCTGGGCGGCAAGGACTTCGACACGCTGATTAAAGAGCTGCGCGCGCTCCCCGAGGAGCCCACGGCTCGTGACGAGGCGCGCTCCATTGTGCTGGAGCAACTGCGCGCGCTCTTCATGCTCCACCCCTCCGAGGCCGCGAAGGTCCCCGACATCATCCGCGCGGGCATGGCTCCGCTCGCGGCCAGCCCCATGCTCGGCGCGCTCTCCGCGGCCAGCACCCGCGAGGCCATTCAGGCCCTGGCGGAGGTCACGGGTGATGGCGCCATCCCCCATGACATCCGCATGGACTCGGTGGCCGCGCTCGGCGTGGCGAAGGATCCCACGGTGGAGGGCCTCGAGGCCCTTCGCGGCGTGGCGGGCGAAGAGGACGGGATGCTGCGCGACACGGCCAGGCTGGCGCTCGGCAACGCCGCGGCCCAGCTGACCGACACCGACCCCAAGGGCGCGGAGAACCTGGTCAGCGAGCTCACCCGTGACTATCGCTCCGCCTCCACCGCGGAGGCGCAGGTGGGGGCGCTCAACAGCCTGGGCAACACCCGCTCCCCGAGCGCGCTCGCCACGCTGGAGGACGCGCTCCAGTCGCAGGATCCCCGGGTGCGTCAGGCCGCGCTCAATGCGCTGCGCATCATCCAGGATCCTCGCGCTGACCAGCTCCTCGCCAATCACCTGCTCAAGGATCCGGCCCCGGAGGTCCGCCAGGCCGCCGTCTTCGCCAGCAACTTCCGGCCCCTGGCGCCCCTGCTGCCCGCCTTGGCGCAGGCGCTGCGCATGGACCCCGCGGACGGGGTGAGGAACGAGGTGATTCACCTGCTCGGAGATCAGCGGGCCCTGGTGCCTGAAGCACTGCCCTTGTTGGCCTGGGCCAGCCAACACGACGCGAACCCGGACCTCCGGCAGGCGGCCGCGGTCTTCGTCAACACGCCCACGACGCGCAGCTCCACTCCGCGCGCCTCTCCGTAACGAACACTCACCGGCTTTCCGCGCCGCATGGCGCGGCATGAACAAGCAAGGACATTCCGATGTCGCGAAAAATCTGGGGGGCCATGGCCCTGGTGGTGGTGGCGATGGTGTTGCCAGCACAGGTGCAGGCGCAGCCTCTCCTGCTGGGCCGATGCACCGTCGACAACCTTTCGACGAGTGACGCGGCGAAGCAGCGAGTCGAGTGGGCTCGCAAGTGCGCGCTGAACCAGAACGTCGGGCACCCGGGGGCCGCGTTCAACACCGGCCTGAGCTCCGCGAGCGGTGGGACGCTGAAGGACTATCTGGAGTCGGACCTGGAGCGGAACTCGGCGGGAGAGGGCTCGTTCGCGGGCTCGAACTTCCAGGTGAACAACGCGGCCATGTTCGCTCTCTATAACGCGGGCCCCACCTACCAGGCGTTGGACACCGACGGCTACCTGCAGTGGTCTCGCGACTCGTGGCGGAGGAAGGGACGCCCGCTCTACCCCACCTTCGGCACGACGCCCGACATCGCCGATGGGGACAACCGCCAGCTCTTCCCTCACAAGGACTTGGCGAACTGCAGGCTCTACTTCGACAAGGAGAGCACCGAGCCGGCCTTCACCGCCTTCCATGTGAACGGCTACTGCGAGTCGGCCTGCTACACCGCCGAGCAGAAGATCCTCTTTTCCGACGGCGACCTCCCCATCCGTGAGGCGATGGAGGCGCTGCGTGAGGATCTGATCACGCTGACGCCGGACTCCACGTTCGATAATCTCCAGCTCCAGCCGAACCTCACCTACAGCTACACGCGAGAGCTCCGGGACGCGGAGCACACGCTCTTTGTCATCACCGCCCGTTCTGGCGGTCAGCTCCGCCTCACCCTCGAGCACCCGGTCATCACCGGCGAGGGCCGCATCGTGCAGGCGCAGACCCTCAAGGTGGGCGACGCGCTGGTGAAGGCCGACGGCACCCTGGATCCCATCGTGGACATCCAGAAGGCCACCTTCTTCGGCAAGGTCTACAACCTCGCCCCGGTGACGACAGATCGGGTGTCCAACATCCTCGTAGCCCATGGCTACCTGGTGGGCTCCGTGCGGTTCCAGAACGACGAGGTGGGCTACCTCAACCGCATCATCCTCTACCGGAGCATTCCCGCCGACGTGCTCCCCCAGGTGGAGAGCCCATGAAGCGCCCTCTCTACCCGTTCGTCACCGCGGGGCTCGCGGGGCTGGTGCTCATCGCCTCGGCGCTCGACGGCGCGGAGGACGCTACCCCCGTGACGGCGGCTTTGGCGCAGGTCTCTCCCGCACCAACCCCGCTGGCTCGTGACACGGCGCCGGAGCCCACCCTCGCGCCTCGCCCGTCCCCGCAGTCCTCGGCACCGGCGGCAGCCCTGGGGGACGACGGGGGGCCCGGCGAGTTCACCACCACCACCGACCGGGTCAAGGCGGAGATCTTCCAGACGGAGCCCGAGCTGGCTCGGTTCGACTCCTTCCGCGAGCATGTCCTCCTCGATTCCAACGGCCGCGAGGACTACGAGGCGCTGCTCGCCGACACGCGGATGCATGAGCAACTGCGCCGGGCGCTCAGCACCTCGACGCAGGCCGAGGAGACGCTGGAGTCCAGCTTCAAGCGCCTGATGCAGATCGACTACCTGCGCGAGGCGTTGGCCTGGAGGCAAAACCCGGCGCGCGCGCAACTGGTGTCCACGGTCGAGCGCATCATCCTGGAGGACTCGTTCACCGCGGAGTTGTCGCCGGGCGTCAGGCGCTCGATGGCCGCGACCCGGATGGAGCTCTTCGAGATCTTCGCGGATCAAGAGCCCGAGAGAGCGGGTGCCCTGGTCGAGGCCGCGAAGGGGACGCCGCTCGAGAAGCTGCTGCAGTACTTCGCCGCGCGCAACCAGCGTCGACGGGTGAAGGAGCGGGAGCTGAGCGTTCAAGCACAGGCGCGCCGTGGCGTGACGCCCTGATGGGCCGCGCCGCCAACTCATCGGTTGAAAGGGAGAGCAGATGCGAAGCGTGAAGAGCTTGAGCAGGTTTATCACCCTGAGCCTCGTCCTGGCCTCGGTGGGGGTGCTCGCCGCGCCGCCTCGGAAGTCGGGGCCGGGCCGGTTGATGCGGGCCGACAACCCCGTGACGGGCGAGTACCTGGTGGTGCTGAAGGAGAAGCCCGGGCGCGGTCTGTCGAGCATGGCGGCGAAGGCGGGCGCGCTGGCCCGGCAGTACGGTGCGCGCGTCCTCACCACCCACGAGACCGCCTTCCGTGGCTTCCTCATCTCCGCCAGCGAGGAGCAGGCCCAGGCGCTCGCCGAGGCTCCTCAGGTGGACTACGTCCTGGAGAATGGCATCGTCCAGCCCTCGGGCGTCCAGAGCCCCGCGGACTGGAACCTGGATCGGATCGACCAGGAAACCCTCCCGCTGGACAACAGCTACCTGGCCGAGGACGCGACGGGCGTCACCGTCTACATCATCGACTCGGGCATCCGGGCGTCACACCTGGAGTTCGAGGGGCGTGCCCAGGTCGAGTTCAACGCCGTCCCCAACCAGACCGGGGATGACGTCACCGGGCATGGCACCGCCGTCGCGGGAATCATCGGTGGCAAGACGCATGGCGTCGCCAAGAAGGTCAACCTTCGCATGGTGAAGGCGTTCAACGAGTTCGGGGCGACCGAGGATCGCCTGGTGACGGCGCTGGAGTGGGTGGCGAACAATGCCGTCACGCCGGCCATCGTCAACCTGAGCTTCACCGCCTCGCACGAGAGCCCGGTGATCGATGCCGCCGTGGATGCCGTCGCGATGAACCCCGGGCTCGTCGTGGTGATCGCTGCGGGCAACGCGAACATCGACGCCTGCGACTGTTCGCCGGCCCGCCTCCAGCCGGATGCGGCCCACCCCTTCCGGACGCGCATCATCACGGTGGGCGCGATCGACGAGAGCCACACGCGCTGGGTGGGCGTCACCAACGCGTCCAACAAGGGGGGGTGTCTGGACCTCTGGGCTCCGGGCGCGAACCTCCGCTCCGCGAGCTCGACCAGTGACACAGACTCGACCTTCTTCCCGCTCGAGGGGACCTCCTTCGCCGCGCCACACGTGAGCGGCGCGGCGGCCATCCTGCTGGCCAACGGCGTCGCTCCCGCCGACATCCCCGCGCGACTGATCGACGACGCGAGCGTGGGGCAGGTGGAGCTGGACTTCGGTGACACGAGCTCACCCAACCGGCTGTTGTACAAGCGCCCTCACGCCACGCCCCTCGTCAACGGCGCGGGCGTGAGCGTGTCCGACGTCACGGGCGGCCGGCGGAACTTCAAGCTGGACATCCCCGCGGGCCGACCCTCGGTGACGTTCTCCATCTCCGGGGGCACCGGGGACGCGGACCTCTACATCCGCCACGGCCAGTTCCCGGAGCTGCACGCCTACCAGTGCCGTCCGCTGCGCAAGGGCAACAACGAGACCTGCGTGGTGAACAACCCCGCGGGGGGCACCTGGCTCATCCAACTGGGAGCCTTCTCCACCTACACCACCACCTTGAAGGGTCAGTACTGATGAGGACACACGCGATGAAGAACTGGAACGTGTTGTGGATGTCGACCCTTGCGCTCGTGGTGGCGTGTGGTGTGCCCTCCAGCGAGGACGTGAGCGTGCCGGAAGCGACGCTGGCCACCCAGGAGTCGGCGCTGTGCGTGGGAGTGAGCTTCGACTCGCTCGAGATGGAGGGGGTGAGTTCCTTCGCGGGAGAGCTGGCGGGAGCAGGCTCCTGGGTGGTGGGCAACGGCGCCAACGCGGTGTACCTGGAGTACTCCCTGGACGGCGTGGACCACGGCTTCGATGAGCGCATCGGAGAGCAGGGGGAGTGGTTCTTCAGCGAGGCCGCGCCCGGACTCGGCTGTGGGGTGCATTCCTTCGTGGTGAAGGCCTCCCCCATGATCATCGACAGCAATGGCAACCGCGCCAAATGCGGCATCTCCCGGGAGGTGCACCGCAACTTCGTCCAGTTCTGCCCGAGCGTGAACCCGGGCGGCTACCACACGCTGGAGGTGAAGTCGGACGGCAACGTTTGGGCCTGGGGCTACAACTACTACGGCCAGTTGGGCAATGGGCAGAGGACCCAGCGTAACGCGCCGACGCGGGTGAGGGGCTTGAGCCATGTCGTCTCCGTTTCGGCCGGAGCCGAGCACTCGGCGGCGGTGACAGAGGACGGGAGCGTGTGGACGTGGGGCTCCAACTCTTACGGTCAGCTCGGAGACGGCACCACCACGATGCGCACGGTGCCTGTGCAGGTGCCGGAATTGAGCGACGTCGTCGCGGTGGCAGCCGCCGGCTCGCGGACGGTGGCGCTGAAGGCGGATGGGACCGTGTGGACCTGGGGAATCAACTCATCAGGAGAGCTCGGGAATGGGACCACCACCCACAGCTTGCTCCCCATCCAGGTGCCCAACCTCAGCGGTGTCACCAGCATCGCCGCGGGCTTGTGGCACACGCTGGCGGCGAAGAAGGACGGAAGCGCCTGGAGCTGGGGGAGCAACGCCTACGGACAGCTCGGTGACGGGACCACCCTCAACAGGTTGAGGCCCGTGCTGGTGGCGAGCCTCAGCGGCGTCCGCGCGCTCTCCGGAGGCGTCGTCCACACGGTCGCTCTGAAGTGGGACGGCACGGCGTGGAGCTGGGGCTACAACAGCGCGGGGCAGCTGGGCAACGGGACGACCACCAACAGCTCCATCCCGGTGCAGGTGGCAGGGCTCACCCAAGCCGTCGAGATTGACGCGGGCGGTTATCACACCCTGGCCAAGCGGCAGGATGGCACCTTGTATGCCTGGGGCGACAACTTCTACGGCGCGCTGGGCACCGGAAACACCACCAGCAGCTCCGTGCCGGTGCAGGTCCCGCTCACGGGGGTGCGCATGTTCGGGGCGGGCTATTACTCCTCCGTGGCCGAGCGGAAGAAGCTGATCGTGACCCAGGTGAACACCCTGTTTGCGTGGGGCTACAACACCAACGGAGAGCTGGGTGATGGGACCACCACCCAGCGCTCGTCCCCCGTGGCCGTCGTGGTCAGCGGAATCGTGAAGACCGCTGGCGGCGGTGCTCACTCGGTGGCCCTGGGGAGCGGAGGGGCGGTATGGACCTGGGGCTCCAATACCTATGGCCAGCTGGGCAACGGGACGACCACCCAGGTCGTCACGCCCACGCAGCTCCCGGGCATGAGCGGCGTCATCGACGTGGCGGCGGGGGTCAACCACACGGTGGCGCTGAGCGCGGAGGGCACCGTGGCCGCCTGGGGCTCCAATGCCTATGGCCAGCTCGGCAACGGGACGAACGCCAACCAGCTCACACCGCAGTCCGTGCTGGAGCTGGACGGCGTCACCGCCATCTCCGCGGGCTCCACGCACACGGTGGCGCTGAAGGCGGACGGCACCGTGTGGGCCTGGGGCTCCAACCTCTACGGCCAGCTCGGAGACGGGACCTTCACCCATCGCTCCTCGCCGGTGCAGGTGCCGTCCCTCGAGAATGTCGTCTCCATCGCCGCGGGCCACTTCCACACGGTGGCGGTGAAGGCGGATGGCACCCTGTGGGTCTGGGGCTACGGCCCCCTAGGGCAGTTGGGCCTCGGGACGACCACCAACCAGGCCGTGCCGGTGCAGGTCTCCGGACTCGGTCATGCCCTCGCCATCGCCGCGGGCGGCTACCACACGGTGGCGCTGCTGGCGAACGGCCAGGTGTGGACCTGGGGTTACAACTCCTCCGGCCAGCTCGGCGATGCGACGACCACCCATCGCTACTCTCCAGTGCTGGTCCCCGGCCTCAACAATGTCATCGCGCTCGCCGCGGGGGGGTACTCCACGGCGGTGTTGAAGCGGGACGGCACGGTGTGGGCCTTTGGCTACAACCCCAACGGCCAGCTCGGAGATGGGACGACGACCTCGCGCAGCTCACCGACCGTGACGCTCATGAACTCTGTCGTGGACCTCTCCTCGGGCGTCAACCACATGATGGGGCTGCGCAAGGACGCCTTTGTCCGGGCCTGCGGCTACAACGCGACCGGCCAGCTCGGCGACGGGACGACCACCCAACGCCCGACGCCAGTGCAGGTGACGAACCTCCCAGGTGACGGGAGCATCATCGTTTCCCCCGGGGGAGGTGGCGTCCTGGACGGTCGCTGAGGCTCCAACAGAGGCACTCCTGGCTCGCCGCGCTGTCGAGCGAGCCAGGAGACGACCCTCGCAAAACTGGGATTTCAGCTTGGAGGATGCTTTCTTGGGTCGGCTCCGGGTGGTAGCGTCCCTCACCACCAGTGGTTCCGGCCCAGGATGACAAGAGCCCGTCGTCGACGATGAGCACGACCCCCGATCCGGAGGTCCTGCTGCCCATGCTTCGAAGGAAGCTCGTCATCCTGTCGGGGAGCGACGCGGGCCGCAGCTTCTCGCTCCAGGTCCGGAGCTACCGGCTGGGGACGGATCCGGCGTGTGACATCGTCCTGAACGACCGGACCGTCTCCCGGCAGCACTTGTCTCTGGAGGTGAGAGAGGATCGGGTGCTGGCGCGGGACCTGGGGTCTCGCAACGGCTCGTTCTGCGAGCGCATGCGCTTCCGGGAGCTGGAGCTGCGCATGGGCGCCATCGTCAGGCTGGGCGCCACCGAGCTGAAGGTCGTCCCCACGGAGGTGCGCGAGCACATCATCCCGCTCTCGTCGGACACCCGGTTCGGGGGGCTGGTGGGGGGCAGCCGGAGGATGCGCGAGGTCTTCACGCTGCTGCAGCGGCTGGCGTCGGGGGACGCGGACGTCCTCATCCAAGGCGAGACGGGGACGGGCAAGGAGCTGTGCGCGGCGGGCATCCACGCGGCCAGCCCGCGCAGCCGGGGGCCGTTCAGCATCGTGGATGTCGCGGGCATCACCCCCTCGCTGGTGGAGTCCGAGCTCTTCGGCCACATGAAGGGCGCGTTCACCGGAGCCCACTCGGAGCGGCCTGGGGCCTTCGAGCAGGCGGATGGAGGCACCGTCTTCCTGGACGAGGTGGGAGAGCTGCCGCTGGAGTTCCAGCCGCGCCTGCTGCGAGTGCTGGAGGGGCGCCAGGTGAAGCGGGTGGGCGCCAACGAGTACCGCACCGTGAACGTGCGGGTGGTGGCGGCGACGCACAGGGACCTGGAGGCGGACGTCAAGGAGGGCCGGTTCCGCGAGGATCTGTTCCACCGGCTCGCGGTGCTGCGGGTGACGCTGCCGCCGCTGCGCGAGCGCCCCGAGGACATCCCGCTGCTGGTGGACACGATGCTGGAGCGGCTGGGCCGGCCGCCCAGCGCGCTGTCCGAGCAGACGCGGGCCTTGCTGGAGCAGTACCCGTGGCCCGGCAACGTGCGCGAGCTGCGCAACGTGGTCCAGCGCGTGGTGAACCTGGGAGAGCAGGCGCTGCCGGAGGTGTCTGCCTCGGAGCGGGCGCGCTTCACCAGCGCCGAGCTGGAGATGCCCTTCAAGGAGGCCAAGGAGCGCCTCATCGATGGCTTCGAGCGCGACTATCTCAAGAACCTGCTGGAGCGCTGCGGGGGCAACATCTCACGGGCCTCACGTGAAGCGGGCCTCGCGCGGCTCTATGTGCGCAAGCTGCTCAAGAAGTACGGACTGCACGCAAGCAAGGATGCGGAGTGACGTAGGGAGCGCGGCCCGTCTGTGGCCGTGAGCCGCTCCGGCTCCGGGTGGACACTGGGCGTGGCCTGGCCTCAACCCCACTCCCAACCTCACCCCACTTCCGCAGGAGGTGCGGTCCGTCGGCTGAACCCTCTCACGCGACACCTATCTTGACGCTCACCGTTCTGAGATGCGGCGCAGGTGGCCGACCTCGCACTGGCACGAGGAGGCACAGCGCCTCGTGCCAAGGCGGGCTGCCCGCTCAGGATGAGAGCCTCATCCTGAACCAGGTCCGTATGCATCGTGCGCTGTCGACCTACACAAGAACGAACGGGTATCCTCCGAAAAATGGGCAAGAGTGAAAAGCCACTCGGAAAGATCAGCTCAATTAACGCATTGCTTACGCTCGTTCTCCTAGACAGCGAGCAAATCCCCAAATGGGAACCCCTGGATGAAGAGCCAGACGGCGACGACATTGGCGGGCACCCGCAGAAGGTCACCGAACTCTATGAGGACGAAGACTTCGTCTCCGCGGAACTCGAGGTCGGCAAAGGCAAGGCCCTCGTCCTCAGTCTCGAGGGCGTGACCGGCGAAGCTGAAATCCGGCGTCTCGAGGATGGAACTCTCGCGTTGATCGAACCGCCCCGAGACTGGTGGGACGACGAGGACAACTACGGAGAACGGAAGGACGAGGTTGCACAGCTCTTCACGGACGCCCTCGGCAGCGCCCCGAAGGCCGGAAAAGAGAAGCGTGCGGGAAAGATTCTCGTTTCGTCTGGGAAATTGGTTGTTTTTGATTCGAACGAGAGCCTGGAATCCGCCTCGAAAGCCGCCAAGAAAACCACGAATGAAAAGTTCGTGGGCTTCGGCGAAAACGATGGCGGTGTCGTGCTCGGGCTGGCGCCCGGGCAATATGTCATCTGGCGGCATGTGATTGAGCCCGAATGGGCGGACGACCAACGCCTCGTCATCGCTTATCTGCGCCGAGCGTGAGCCACGGGCTGTCCCTGATTGGCGCAGCCGGAGAATCATGGCCGCGACGTGCAGGACGGCGAGGTAACAGGTCGCCGTCTTGTCGTAAGCGAGGGGCAAGTCCCGAATCCTGTGTCGTTGGTTCAGAGGGGTCCAGGAGGAAGAATGCCTTGCGGCAGCAGCATTCAGCCAAGTCTGGCTCAGCCGAGGCGACAACATCCCTGACACAGGGGGGGGCAACAAGCGCTACCAACGCGTCTCCACCAACCTCCTTTTCAAGGACTGGGGCAAGCTCTTTCACAACAGCGCTGCGGCAACCGCTATCGAAGATCCCCTCGTGCACAAGAGAGTGCTCGTCCGCATCACCGGCAAGTCTCGCCGCATCAACCAGGAGCAAGAACTCGACGCGGCCTGATTAACCCTCTCCACATCACTTCCGGCCGGCAAGTGTCGCACTCTCGTGCTCGCTCTGCCGGCCGTCTCTCTTCCTGCGATCCTGGCTCACGCGATCAGAACGCCGCGCCTTCTCAAGATCGTCTCCACTACAAACAGCTGCCAGCGTTGGCGAAGTCCGGGTAGCACTGCGCCCCGAACATGCGGACCGCGGTGAACGCCACGTACCGCTGCCACTCGGGCCGCTGGCGCATCCGGATTTCGAATCGCACCTCGATGTTCGGCGGCAGTATCGCCTCTACCTCACCGTAGAAGAAGACGGCCAGCGGCAGGCTTCGCACTGCGGCGTCAGTCCACGTCGTGCCGTTAAACGTCTGCAGTGCGAGCACGACCTCGTCCTGGACCTCGGGCCGCAGAGCCCCAGGGCTCGTCTCGAACTGCACCGAGCCGCGCACCTTCCCATTCTGGATGTTCGAGAAGAAGCCAGTGACGTGGCCCAGGACTTGGTAGCCCGTGCCTTGCGCGAGCACCGAGTCGAGATAGGGAAGATGAGATTCCAGGATATTGTACAGCGCGTTGCCACCTCCCCAGTCCATCGTGGCGGGGCTCGGCCCACTCCTCGACCGGATGAGCCAGCCAACGTCCGGGGGCGAATAGGTCTCCCAGTTGGAAGGCACAAACGCGGCGTTCCAGATGGGCAGCTCGATTTCATACCCATGGGTTCCCGGCACGTCCGCGGCCTGCTCCACCACAGAAACAGGCTCCGTTGCCCCGTCGACCGACGGCAATCCTTCACCACAACCCAGCAACGACAACGCACACAGCAGCGATACAACATGTCTCACAATCCTGCTCCTTCTCGCGAACTAAATACGGCCAAGCTTGCGCCACAAAAAGAAAGAACCGATACCCAAGACCTCCCTGGTAAAGCAAACTTTCGTGGAAACTGTGTAAAGTAGTTCCCTACTATGGCGTGACAATCCAATAAACTCTCATGGAATCACACTCACGCAACATGACGCAAGCGCATGGACCTCCCCATACACCGGAGAATTCCTGCGACACCAGAAACGGGGCGCCTGCCCCGGCTTCGCTTGTGAGTGCGTGACGACAGTGTGGAATTACGCTTCAACACCCCACAACCCCACCTGCGCCGAGCCCTCACCCCAGGCGATGAACCGTCCGTCCGGGGAAAAGACTGCGGCGCTTGCCTGCGAATCGTCCTCTTTCCGCATGGGCGTAGAGGCGCCTTCCCCGTCAACCTTCAGCCCGACGAAGCTACCTGTATCAGCGCCGACCGCGAGCAGAGAACCCTCGGAATTGAAGCTCAGGCGCCGGGCTCCTGCGGGCGGGCCCTTGAGGGTTTCCAGCCCCTTCATGCTCACCATGTCGACCAGGACGACGTCTCCCGCCGACGTGCCTGCGGCGAGCAGGTTGCCCGACGTTGCGAAGGCTACGGGCCAGACATGGGAGGCCTGCACGGAGATGCCTCCGCGCGAGGAACCGGTTCCCACATCCCAGAGACGAATCGAGCCCTGGGTTGCGTTCTCGCCCCGGTCATCCGCCGCACCTGCGGCCGCCAGCGTCGCATCCAATGAGAGGGCGCAGCCATTGAGCAGCGTGAAGGCATGTTCCTGGTCCCGAAGGGGCCGCCAGTGGGCGACGGCCCAGGGGTACCGAGATGTATAGCCCAGCGGCCGGGCAGCCTTGTCGTCCGAGGCCGGCGCCTTTTCCGTCCCCGTCCCCGTCCGCGTCTCGGTAGAGCGTGACGAGGACTCCCTCGTCGATGAGGTCGTCGCAGTGATTGTCGAACCCGTCATAACGTTCTGGTTCGCAGATATCCGGAGGAGGATCGCAGCCGGTGCAGGCCATGGGGCCACGCGCCCCGCATCCAGTGATATCGGCGTGGTTGCCAGCTCCGCCACGAATGTTGGGATGGCCAGGGTGATGGCAAGGAGTGTGAACCGACAAGCATGGCAGCGCCATTGCCGCGTATCGGCATGGGAGACTCGAGGCATGATGGGCTTTCATGGCTGGCGAGGAAATCGTCTCGCGAAGCGCTTGGCTGTAGGCCGAACCTACCCGGCTCTCGCCGGTAGAGGACTCAGCGGTCGCCAGATGTGATCGCGGTGTCCACGTGTTTGCAATGGACGGGCCGAGCACTCCTGAGGGGCGCCTCCACATCACCGGCGAACATTCCGTCCACGGGGCGGGACGTGCATCCAGCCGGCAAGATGTGGGCGCAGACCAAAAGCTGACTTCAGGGAGCAGTTTGGACGCGAACTGCGCACTGCGGTCGTTGCGCGGCACACAGGCCGTCAGGGGAACCGCTGCCTGGGCGGACGCCGTAACAGGCCCTCGCTGATGGCTTTCAGCTCCGCGAATCAGAGGTTTCTTAGACGATCAGCCTCGCAACGCATGCTGCCACCGCGGGGAGTTTGCTGAGTCGCACAGGGGCTGTCGGTGCGGCGGTGAGCTGGTAGGGGCCACCGCAAAACGCGGAATCGACGGCATGGAGCCCCCTCGCTGCCATCTACTGCTAGGGGTCTCCCCGTGCCGAGAGCTGTCCGGGTTGGGGTATCAGTTCCGTGCTCGGTGGCATGGTGGAGACGACATTGAAAAGGCGCAGCGTTTTGGTCGCGTGAGCCAAGATCGCTGGAAGAGAAGCGGCCAGCAGAGCGATTACGAGAGCGCGACGCCTGCCGACAGCAATATTGCGGAGGGGCTGTAACTCAGGCCGCGTCGAGGTCTTGCTCCTCATCGGAGCGATGAGACTTGCCGGTGATGCGGACGAGCAACCCCTTGTGCACGGGGCGGTCTGCGATAGCCGATGCCGCGGCGCTGTTGAGGAAGAGCTTGCCCCAGTCTTTGAAAGGAAGCTTGGTGGAGACCCGTTGGTAGCGCTTGTTGAAGACTTGGTAGAGGATGTCGGCCTCCTGGGCATCGGAGCTGAGTTATCTGAGTTCGTCGATGAGATGGAGACGACATTTGTCCCGCGACCTGGCCTTCCTCCAGGCCACTCATCTCGTCCACTCGTACAACCCAGCGTGGCCCGAGCCTTCCCTGCCGCTAGTTCCTGCATCGCGAGCGCCGCTGCGCGGCTCTCCAATCCCGCGCTTCTCCGCGCTCGAGGGGCTTGAGGGGCTCGAGGACCCGCGCATCTTGAAGGTCGTCTCCACCGAGAGTTCGCGCCATAAAGACAGCAGGGCAGAGTCTCGATCCACGCCCCTGCTCCCCTCCGAACCCATGACACAAGATTCTGGACTCGACCCATTTCCCTGACACAAGGGCCACCCTGCAGGAGCTACTGAGCAGTGGTGGGGTCGATGATGCCATCGGGCCGCAGCAACATGGAGCCTTGCCATCCCAGCGAGGGATTGACGTACTTCGTCGAAACCACGCTGAGTTCGGCCCCTTCATCGAAGCGGTACGAGACCTCGACGTAGCCATCCTGGTCCGCCCGCCCCTCACACCGGACCTCGGATTGAGGGGCGACACGCTCGTAACGACATGTGCGTCCCGGGAACTTCACCTCCAGACTCCGCAGCTCACGTTCCGAAGCATTGACGACGAGGATGCTCGTCCTGCTCATCCACCATGTCGCTCCTGCTGCCATGATGATGCCGATGGCGGACATCGAGAGAAGCAGGATGGGCGTCGAGACTCTGCGCATGTCGAGACCTCAGGGGAATCGGACTTCAAGCTCTCCTCCATTCAACGCACCCAGGCATGCGTCCATGCAGGTTGGCGCGGAGAACAGGGCCATTCGCTCCAGAACTCCGCCTGAGCAACCCTCACGAATGTGACCAAGTCGTAATAGACATCTTCTCCAAGCCCCGAAGCCCCTGGCGCACGCGTGAATGTCCACCCGTCTGGCGGCCTTGCGAGGCCGCCTTCGGCGCATGCCCTATCTGTTCAATTCGCGCAATACCTCCAGGGAGTTAGGGCGAATTCTTCAGCACAGACCTATGAAGAGGGTCTCACATGCGAACTACTGGGGTTTCTTGACCAGGAGAAGCGGATGCTCCGTTCCATGACGCTCACTTCCCAGGAGTTCATGCTGCGGGAGAGGGTCATCACGACCCTCCACAGCTCACTGTCCCTCACGGACGTACTCGAAGCGGCGCGAGCGCCCCTCCTGGAGTTCGTTCCGGCCGACGCCGTCGCCATGTGCCTCATGCGGGTCACACCAGAGCTGAGCTTCCAGTGGCTCGTCCCGGGCCCCCCCATCCCCCTCATGGCGGAGTACATCCCGCTGTCAGGCCACGACTTCGTCCGGCCGCCCATCTTCGCTCGACCCGGCGTGGTCCTCCGAGATCCGGAGATGCTGTCGCGCAAGGAGTACGACCACAACCTCCTCTATCAACGCAGCCGCGAGCTGGGGCTGGGCCTGGAGCACGTCATGGCCGTCCTCCTCCCCCTTCGTCCCGGCTTCGTCTGCGCGCTCGCGCTCTACCGAACGCGGCGCCGCGCGTTCGACGCGCAGTGCGCCAACAAGCTCTCCCATATGACCGGGACCATTGGGGACGCGGTGCGCAACTGCACGGACTTCGAGGCCTACACCACCGGCGCGCGCCTCCTGGAAGGGCTCTACGACCGCCTCGACAAGGCGTTCCTCATCGTGACGCGCCACGCGCATGAGGTGGCGCGGTCCCAGTACGCGACCACCCTGTTGGAGCGGTGGTTTACCCCGTCTGAGTTCTCCTCCTCGGGACTCCCACATGTACTCGAGGAGCAACTGGCGGCCCTGGTTCGCATGCCCCCGGATTCACGCCATGGCCGAGACCAGTGGGTCACCCTCCACGGCGATGCCTACCGCTCGGTCCGATTCGTCGAGCTGCCCGCGTCCGAGGGCCCCCAGCAGTGGGCGCTCTTGATGGACGAAATCTCCATCTCCATCCCGCTCCCCGTGGCGATGCGGCGCAAGCTCACGCCCCAGCAGGCCAAGGTCGCGGAGTACGCGCTGCGCAACTGGAGCAACGCACAGGTCGCCGAGGAGCTACACATCTCCGAGAACACCGTGGAGACCCATATGCGAGAGATTCGCAACCGATTGGGCGTCGACGGCCGCCCGGACCTCATCTACCAGGCCGCGCGCCTCAACCGGCCCGTCTGAGCCCCGGGGCCAGCATCCGCGCGCGGCCACGGCGCGGATGCGTGGGATTGGCGCTATCCCGCGAGCCGATAGCGGATGGGCGCCTCGCCGCGGAAGATGTTCGGGTAGAGGTTGCGGACGACTCGTGCCGACAGGAGGATCGCCTCCCGGTCCTGCGGATCCGTCAGCCCTCCGAGCACTCGCGACATCTCCTCCACGTGGTCGCCGTCGAGTTCGCCATGACTGCGCAGGAACGTGACCGACTTGTGGATGTTGGGAATGGCCGCGACCTCCAGCAAGCGCGCGGCCCCCACGCCCGCCCGCGTCTGTGAGAGGTACTCCAGCACATACGCGGTCCCCAGGACCGCCGTCGGCACGCCCGAGCGCGACGTGAAGAAGTTCCATCCGGTGTAGGCATCCACCGCGGAGCTGCGCGTCGCCGATTCCACCTGCGCCCGCGAGCACCCCAGGTTCTTCAGGTCGGACAGCAACCACCGCTCGTGGCCCCGCTCCTCTCCCGCCTTCTGGATGAGCAGCTCCGCCAGCTCCGGGTTGCGCCCCGAGCGCTTCAGCCGCACACCCGCGTCGCCGAGGATCGGCGTGCTCCAACGGGCATAGTGATACGTCTGGATGAGGTAGTGAATGTAGCCGGCGGTGTCGATGGTGCCATTGAAGAGGCGGCTGGCATCGGGGTGCGCATCCACCGCCGCCACCAGGCCTCGCGCCTCTTCGTCCAGCACCGCCACCCACTGCGTCCCCGTCTGATTCTGCGTCTGAGTATGCACGTACGTCTCCTGTCCTGGCGCGGCTGGCGCCTGGCTGCTTCGGGTTGAAAGTGAAAGGAAAGAAGGTGTCGCCCCAGGCCTAGACGGCGGGGCGCACACTTGGGTCCAGCGCCTGGAAGCGAGCCAGGGTCGCGGCCGGCATCTCATCGAGCGTGACGACGAGCGGCAGCGTGAACCAATCGAAGTAGGCGTCGTAGAGCGGCTCCGCGATGAAGCGCGCGCCCAGCTTCTTGGCGAAGAGCAGCGGCGCCTTGGGCAGTCGCAGCCCCTCCAGCTTCCCCTGCTCCGCCTGCGCGCGCTCCGCGGCCGTATAGAAAGGGCTGCGAGGCTGGGACGAGACCTGCCACGGGTGAGGCACCGCCACCCGCCAGTGCGGGCTCACCCAGCCCTTGGACGCGGCCACCTGCGAGGAAAGCCGCGCATCTTCATGCGAGTCCGTCTCCAGGTTCGCGGACCCGAGCCAGTGCGTCACCCCACGCCGCCGGCTCTCGGCATAGAGCCCTGCTTGAAGCCACGCGAGGGCCTCCGAGCGCCGCCACTGCGGCAGCACACAGAAGCGCGACGGTTCCGCGAACACGCGCTCCGGCCCGAACAGTCCTGAGAGGTCCAGCCGCTGCTCCATGTCGAGCCCGACCATCCCGCCCGCGTTCGCCGCCACCTCCGCGTTGGGCAGCAGCAGCCGGACGGTCGCCACGGCCTCGGAGCCCGCGTAGACGTTGACATGCAGCGTGGTGTCGAGCGTGTCGAAACACGTCACCTCGCGCCTCGAGGGGGACGCCTTGCCGGACAGCAACCCCAGCTCTCCTCCGAACACCGACCAGCGGATACGGGCCGCGTCATCCATCTCGCGCTGGGTCGTTGCAACCCGCCAGCGCCATTGTCTGCACGACATAAGACTCTCCTGGTAGCGAGACGAGGTCGGTGTCTCACCGCCTCTGCACCTCCTTTCGTGGCCACAGGCTGAAGTTCGATCCAACCGTGTGCATCTGGCGCGAAACGAACATGCGGGCACGCGGGCTCAGGTCGCCTCGGACGCCTCCACCAGCGCGCGCAGGTCGAACTCCTTCGACCCACGCAGGCTCCGATAGCGCTCTGGAAACGCAGTCAGGATGAGCACCTGAAGCGACTCCCCCGCCGCCTCGATGAGTTCCAGCGCGCGCTGGTGGCGAGCCGCATCCGTGTTCACCAACGCATCATCCAACACCACCAACTGCGGCTCCGCGCGGCGCCCTTCCTTGGCCAGCAGCTCCCCCAGCGCCAACCGCAGCGCGAACAAGGTCTGCTCCTGCATGCCCCAGGAGAAGCTCCCCAGGGCCCTGTCTCCACCGAGGGTCTGCATGGACGCCCCGCTGAACCCCGCGGTCAACACGAACGGCTCCGCCCGAACCGCGGGCCGCAGGTACGCCAGACGTGCTTGAACCGCCTCCTGGATGGGGGTCACGAACGTCCGGTCCACCTGCTCCAACCAGTGGCGGACCCCCATTCGCAGCCGCTCCGCGGCCTCGGCCCGAGTCTTGAGTCGTGCGTGCACCTCGGTCGCCAAGGCGAGCCGCTCCTCCATCTCCGCCCACTGCGAGTACACCCCGTCCTCTGCCGCTTGCCCAAGGAGCGCTTCCTCACGAACGATTCGCTCCCGCTCCAAGGTCTCCGCTCGTTGGACTCGCTCCAACGTCTCCTGGACATGGCGATGTTGCGTGGCGGCGCGTGCCTCGGGAGGGGGAAGCTGCGACAGCAACTCCTTCCGTCCGCTCTCCAATCGCGCCAGCACTTCGCCCGCCTGCGTGAGTCGAGCCGAACACTGCGCGAGTGACATTCCCTCGGCCTCGAGTTGAGCCTCCAGTCGCAACGACAAGGCTCGCGCCGTCTGCCGCGCGCCATCGCGGGCTTGCGTGAGCGCCTGAAGCCGCGCCTCCGCCTGTCGAGCCGCGGCCTCCGCCTCGTCCTTCACCTTCGCCCTCACCCGGGCCTCTTGCTTGCGCGCCTTCAGCTCGTCCGCGAGCGTGGCGAGCTCCGGATACACATACGTCCGCAGCGACTCCACGCCCAGGTCGAGCTGCCCCGCCAGGGCTCCCACTTGCCCTGCCCGCGCTCGCTGTTGCTCACGAAGCACCTCCACGCTCTCGACGTCCGCGGCCTTCAGGAGCGCGGTGAGCGCCCCCGTGTGCTTCTCCTGCTCCTGGAGCAGCGCCTGGCGTGACTCCCACCGGGCGCGGAGTTCCTCCAAGTTGCTCACGTCGTGCTCCCGAAGCCGGCGCGACACTTCCTTGCGGTGCTTCTCCACCTCGGACTGGAGCTTCCCAATCTCCTCGGCACCCGTGCGCACCCGCACCTCGCCCACGCCCTCGATGCGCAGTCGGGCCGCGCTCACCCCCGCGAAGCGCTTCTGCACACCCTTGGCGACCGTGTGATGCTGCGCGTGTCCCTGCGTCTCCCATTCGATGCGCTGCGAGCCTTTTGGAACGAAGAGCACCTCGATGCCCTGGGCCTCCAGGCGATCCTGCGCCTGTCGCAGTTTCCGCTCGGCGTCCTCCACCTTCCTCACATCGACTTCGGACACAGGATTCGACGTCGCGGCCTTTCTCCGCAGCTTCTCCACGACGGCCGCCAGGCGCTCAGCCTGGCTGAGCTGTCCCTCCAGCCGCTGCTGCTCCGCCAGCGCTTGACGCGCCTTCTCCAGGAGTCGCCCGCGCGCCTCCCGCTGCTCACACGCATCCTGGGCACCTACAGCATCTCGACATGACTCACGTGCTGCGCGACACGCGGCCTCCGCCTTTCCCCACGCCTCCCGCGCCTGGCCGAGCTCCGGCTCCTTCGCCGCTGCGGTGGCCTCATGCCGAGCCACGTCTGCTTCCAACGCAAGCCAGTCCTCTTGCATCCGAGACAAGGCCGCGCATGCCTGCCGCTGTCGCTCGACGTCCTTGTCCCAGAGCGCGAGCTGCTGCTCCAACTTCGCCTCTTGCGCCAGGCGCGCATGAAGCAGGGCCTCTTGTGCCTCCAGGGCTTCCCGCTCCTTCGCCAGCCGTGTCCGCGCCTCACCTGCCTCCTCGATGGCGCGGGCATGCCTCGCAGCGGCCTCCTGGCGGGCCTGCAATGCCCTCGCCTGAGCTTCGAGCGAGGCCACCTCCGCCGCGGCCTTCTCGAGCGCGCTGTCCGCGACCGGCTTGCGCGTCTTCAGCGTGTAGAACTGGTGATAGGCCGCGTCCACCGCCGCCAACAACCGCTGTTCCGGCTCGCTCGTCGCGACAACGCCCACGGCCTCCATGAGCCGCGATTTGAGCGACGAGTCCAACATGGGCAGCTCATGGCGCTCGGGGGACTGATTCAGCCAGAGCAACCGCGCCAGCCCCCAGTGCCCCAGCTTCGTCGCCCCCACCGGCGCGCCACTCGCGAGGAGAAACTTCCGCACCTGCTCGTCCGCGGCCTGCGAGTCCGCGAGCCGCTCGAAGCGCGCCCCTGTCCACTCATCCAGGCAACTCGAGGCGCCGTCCAGAAAGCCTTTCTCCAGCCGGTAGCGCTTGCCCTCGGCCTCGAACTCCACCGTCACGCGAGGAGACAATCCTGTCCCCCATGGCCGCAGGTTCTGAACCTCCCGGTCCTTCGTGGAGTACTTGTCGAACAGCGCGCGTGCCAGCGCGAGAACGAGGCTCGACTTCCCCATCTCGTTGGGTCCGTGGACGACATGAACGCCCACCCCCAGGCCGGCCAGCTCCACGGGGTTGCGAAAGCAACGAAAGTGCTGAACGCGCAGGCGGCGGACGATCATCGCCACGCCTCCAACACCAACTCCGACAGCAGCTGGCGGGCCGCGAGCCGTCCCTCCTCCGTCGCGCCCGTGAGCCCAGGTGCCAAGGGTTGGGCCAGTCCGTCCAGAAGCGCTCCCACCAATGGGCTCGATGCCGCAATCTCCGCGAGCCGCCCCTCCACCTCCGCCCTCGGCATATCCCGTCGCTCGACGACCACGGACAAGACGCCTCGCCCCAGCAACTCCTCGCGAAGCCCCTCCAGCATCGACGTGGCCTCCTCGGGCGCGGCCCCCTGGGTCCGGATGCGCAGCAACAGCGTCTCGGGCGGGCCCTCTTTCTTCACCCACGCACGGACCCGCTGCGCCTCGGACTCCATCCCCTGCCCCAGGTCCAAGTCGATGGCACACCAGCGCAGTCTTCCAGTAGGCACGGGCGTCAGGTCCGGACGCGCCCCCTTCGCGGAGATCTCCACCAGCAACGCCTGCCCCGCGCCTGGCTCGTCGAACTTCGTCGTCTCGTGAGCCCCCGCGTAGGCAGCGCGTTCCTCGTGGATGTATTGCCCATGCCAGTGTCCGAGCGCGAGGTAATCGAGCCCCGCTCGGGTCACCACATCGGTGGCGATGGGGAAGTCATCCGCCGAGTGCTTCCCGGGAATGCGCAGCGAACCATGCGCCACTCCAATGCGGATGCCTTCGGCCCCCGACTGTTCACACCAGACCGAGGTCGGATCCTTCATCCCTTTCTTCTGCCGCAGTGGCGCGGCGAGCAGCACGGCCGGAGTCCCCGGAATGGGGACCGGCGCATCTCCCTCCAACACATAAACGCAAGCGGGGCGCTGCTTCCACGACGCGCGCCGGTAGACGGCATCCGGCGTCAACGCATCATGGTTGCCCGGGAGGATGAACACAGGCGAACGACACTCCGCCAGGATGCCCAAGACCGCGTGGACGAGCCGGTCTTCCACGAGGTTGTCCTCGAAGATGTCGCCCGCGAGCACCACCGCGTCCACGCGCTTCGCATTTGCCACCTGGATGACATTGCGCGCCGCCGCCAGTCTCGCCTCGCGCACGGCCGCGGCCACCTCCGCCACGTGGCGAGCCCGCAACCCCATCTGCCAGTCCGCGGAATGAAGAATCTTGACCATGCCTCACCGGAGGGCCGCGAACATCCGACGCGGCGACGTGAAGGCCGGCGAATACACAGGCGCCAGCATCCCACGGACCGTATCGGTACCGGGCGACCCGGGACATACCTCGCAAGGGGTAGAGACATTCTGTTGCGCCCCGACCCACCGAGTGACGACGCACCCACCCCATCGCCAACACATGCACGCGCACGAGGGGGCTGGTCACTGTCCATTGCACATGGATAGGATCGACCGCGGGACTGGGGTGCGGGAGCAGGCGGGGAACCCATGCCATCCAATCTCCTCCCTACCCTCAGAGTGGTAGGGACAGCTTCAACACAGGCGCCGTAAGAGGGATGGCAGTCTTGAATCGGCCGCGGAATGAACCACCGCGAGATGGGGACGGAGGCACGCATCCATGGAGTTCGATACTCGCGAGTTCGCCCTGAGAGATCGAGTCATCGCCGCGCTGAACAGCTCGCCGCAAATCCTCTCCGTCGTCCTGGAGAAAGTCCGAGTCCTCCTCCTGGAATTGCTTCCCGCGGACGCCATGGGACCGCACATCACCCGGCCCAGACAGCTCCCCGAGCCGTCCTGGGAGGGGCCGGTCCAGTTGGAACACGCGATGGCGGTCCTGGTGGATGTGCAGCCGGAGATTCCGGGAGACACCTCGCTCGCCCGCGACCATTGGCAATCCTTCGTGGAGCGAGCCAAGGCCCTCCTCACCAGCCTCCTGCCGCACCTGACCCAGGCGGTGCGCAACTGCCGCGCGATGGAAGGCGCGTTCGCGCGGTCCCAGCTCGTGGAGAAGCTTCACGAACCTCCCGATGCGGCCTATCTCGTGGTCGAGCCTCCTGCTCGTGAACGGCTCCGGTCTCCCAACGCCGCCGCCCTGCTGGGCAAATGGTTCGAGCGCTCCGAGATTCATGGCTCCGGACTTCCGCTGGTGCTCGTGGAGCGATTGGACGCGCTCACGCGAATGAGCGCGGAGCAGCGGTTGGAGCACGAGGTCTGGGCCCGGACATACGACGACACCTGCCGCGTGGTGAAGTTCATCGAGCTGCCCCAGTCAGGAGGCCCTCCCGTGTGGGCCCTGCTGCTCCACGAGCTGCCCAGCGCGCTCCCCCTCCCCGATGAGATGCGGCGGCGCCTGACCCAGTCACAGGTCCGGATTGCCCAAGCCATCCTCCGCAACTGGAACAACGAGCAGATTGCCTCGGAGTTCCAGCTCACCCGCGAGACCGTGAAGACCCACGTCAAGAACATCTTCAGCAAGGAACGGCTGAACTGTGACAACCGAACCGACTTCCTATACCAGGCGGCGAAGTTGATGCGACCGATTTGAGTCTTCCCTGGGTGGGCTGATTTCGCGTCCAGTTCCACACGCTCCACCCAGGAGGTACAGCCCGCGAGCGCGCTCCTCCCATACCGTGGAGGACATGACACCTGCCCACCTCCGTCGAACTCACCGGGACGGGTACGAAGGAACACACATCACGCAGTCCAACCGCGAGCGGGCCTGAGGGTCCCGGCGAGGAGTGGGGATGAGCTTTCCATCACAACCGGAGGAGCGGGCACTTCACGAGCGCGTCATGGCGCACGGGTCACTGGCCTGGCCGGACGTCTTCAAGGCCTTCATGGACCCCATCTTCACGGGGCTCTGCAAGCGACCGGGACAATCTCAGGACGATGCGCGCGACGCGACCATCGACGTCATCTACGACTATCTGAACCACCCAGAGCGGTACATCCCTGAGAAAGGGCGCCTCCACAACTACCTCAGCCAGTGAGTTCAAGGCCAGCCCCGGCCGCGTCATGAGCCGGGTCATGGCGCAGAGCAGCAGGCATGAGATCAGCTGGACGGCGCTCGCCGGCAAGCTCCACCGGCTCCGCCGGCTCAACAGCATCGACGTGGGCAACATCCCAGGGGTCGCCTATGGCGCCATGCTCGCGCCGGGTCGCATGTCCGTCGTCGACCTGTCGGACACGGACTCGCCCCAACTCGACAACCTGGTCATCGCGGACATCCTGCGAGGAATCCAGGACGCGCAGGAGGCGCGCTACGAGAAGGCGAACGCCCGGGAGCAGGCCGTCACGCCCGTGCTCATCATCATCGAGGAGGCACACGAGTTCCTGTCCGCCAGCCGCATCAGCCATATGCCTGTGTTGTTCGAGCAGGTCGCGCGCATCGCCAAGCGCGGCCGCAAGCGTTGGCTGGGATTGGTCTTCGTCACCCAGCTTCCCCAGCACCTTCCCAACGAGGTGCTCGGCCTGCTCAATAACTTCATCATCCACAAGATGACCGACAGCGCGGTCATCTCGCGGATGCAACGCACGGTGGGCAACATCGACGAGAGTCTCTGGAATCGAGTCACCCGGCTCGCCCCTGGTCAGGCCCTCGTCTCCTTCAGCAACTTCACGCGGCCCTTGATGGTGGCCATCGACCCCGCGCCCGTGAAGCGCCTGCTCGTTGATTGAGGACGCCCCGCACACAGAGTAGGCATCGACGGGCTCCCAGGGCCTCGCGCCTTGACCCACGACGGTGAACACACGAGCATCGATTTTCGTGTTTCACGCCCCGCAGTAGGAGCCCGTCGATGCGCAAGGCGCAGTGCCCGTTCAATCAGACCAAGGTCGCCTTCTTCGAGAAACAGGCGAGCATCACCGAGAAGTACAAGTTCCGCGGCATCTGCTTCATCTTGTCGCTCCAGTGGCTGGAACTGCGGAACGCGGGCAGCACGAACGCGGAGAGCATCACCAAGCTCTTGCATGGCGGGAAGTTTCGCGAGCTCTGGGTGGACTTCGAAACCCAGACTCAGATGGCAAGCCGCCTCCAGAAGGAGCTGCGCATCGAGATTGAGCAGGCGCACGTCGCCGCGGAGAGCTTCGTCCCCGCCATCTCGGGGCTCAAGGGGATGATCAATCAGCTGAGCACCGGCGAAACCGACTTGCACATCCAGCTGCTCGCGCGACTGCAGGAGATTCGTGCGCAGCGGCGCGAGCAGGTCCTGCGCGAGCGCGGCGCCAAGGGCCAACTCCAGCGGATGTTCGCCTCCGAGTACGAGCAACTCCTCGGAGAAGCAGGGACCTTCTCGGAGCAGATCATGCGCAAGGTCTTCGCCATGACGCTCAAGATGGTCGTCGTCGATGACCTCAAGGTCGAGAAGAAGCGCACCCTCTTCGCCGACCTCTTGAACTGGTCACACGCGGGTACGATTGCGAGTCAGTTCGTGATGCTGGCAGGAAACGCTCCCGCCATGTTCGAGATTGGCTTCTATGGGGACGGCGCGCACTCCATCGCGCTGTACACAGAGGGCAATGGGACCTATTCGCTCTTCGACCCCAACTACGGCGTCTTTGGGGGCAATGGCGACCTCAACACGCTGAGCCAGGACCTCGCCAACCTGATGGAAGACAAGTACCCCAAGATGAACAAGATCGTCATCTCCTGGCTCACGACGGATTGAGCGTCCCTCACTCCACGCCGAACGACAGCGTCCCCGAGGACGAATCGGATCGCCGCTGCTCGGGTGGCCCCAACCAGGTCGCGTCCGTGTATGGTTGGGGGTGGAGGTGCAGCTCATGGCACGAATCGCGCGTGGCACTCAGCCTCAAAGCTCCTGGGCCCCCCGAATCCTGATGGCCGCCTTGGGAGCTCCCTTGCTCTGTGGAGGCTGTGGCCTCGCGGGCTTCCTCTACATCCGCAGCGAGAGTCCTTATGAACAGGCCGTCGAGCGCGTGCGGAATCACCGGCAAGTCACCGCGGCTTTGGGCAGTCCAGTCAGTTCAGACTTCATGTTCAAGGGGAACATGAAGTCCCAGGGCGACAATGGCGTCGCGGTGATGGAGATAGGCCTCTCGGGTCCCAGACAAGACGCTGTCTTGTATGTGAATGGTGTCCAGACCAGTGGACTGTGGGGCTTCAATCGGCTCCGCGTCGTCGCGCACGACGGCACGGTCATCAACGTCGTCGGGGAGTAGGCCCTTCTGGCCATCAGAGCGCGCGCTTCACGCCGTGGGGGCAACCACCGAGCCGAACCTCGGCCTCGACCACCTCGTCCGCGCGAGCTCCTGTGGGCGCGAAGAGCTGCACGCAGCGACGGGGAGACGGTTCTCACGAGCAACTCCCGGTCAGTTCTCGCGAGCACTGCGGACCAGCTGAGTGGCGGGAAGCTCCGCAAGCAGGTGGTCGATGCAGGTCCGTACCGCCGCCGTCAGCGACCGATGGGCGCGGTAGAGAAGATAGACACCGGCAGCCTCCCCTTCCCATCCTTCCAGGACTCGAGCCATGCGCCTCTTGCTCACATCCTGGGCGCACACGGACTCGGGGAGCATCGCGATGCCGACACCCGCGAGCACCGCTCGATAGGCAGCGGAGAACTCGCTCACATAGAGGCGCGGCGCGAAGGTGAAACGTCGCTTCGTGCGACCTTGGGCGAGCGTCCACGTTGCGTGTCCGTCCGTGGCGCGCGTCGCGATGCAGTCGTGAACGGCGAGGTCCTCGACTCCGCGAGGCGTGCCGTGCACCTTCAGGTAATGCGGGCTCGCGAACAGCAACTTTCGGGTCATGGGGCGGACCTCGCGTGCAACAAAGTCGTCGGTGTCTTTCGATTTCTCCGTCAGGATCGCGATGTCAAAGCCGCTGTCGGGGTCGGGGCGACGTCCGTCGATCTCCAGGTCGACCGACACGCCCGGGTGCTTGGCGAGATACAGGTAGACCACGTCGGCGACAGCAGGTCCGAAGGCAGTCGGCGCGGCGATGCGAACGCGGCCGCGAGGCGCATCCTGGAGCTCGCGAACCTGCCCGGTGCCTTGCGCGAGGTCGTCCATCGCGCGTTCGGCATGGTCGAAGTATTTACGCCCCGCGTCCGTCAGGCGAAGCGTCCTCGTCGTGCGCTCGAGGAGCCGCAGGCCGAGCGCCGACTCGAGCCGGGCGATGCGGCGGCTCACCGTCGAGACGGGAACCCCGCGCTCACGAGCAGCGGCAGAGAAGCTCCGCCGTTGTACCACGCGCACGAAGAGAGCGACGTCGTTGAGGTCCAGGTCTATTTTTGCACGCATGATAAGAGTTCGTTTCCGAGTGGCATACTAGTGCGTGCTCGTCCCGTCCGGTATCTCGTTGCGCATGACCTGGTCGACCGAACAGACGCGCTGGCTCATGAAGGTGCTTCAGCCAGAACAAACCGTGGCATCACTTCCCGGGGCCGCGGCGCTCACCGAGCCGATGCGTGCGGCCCTGCTGGGCCTCGCTCCGGACGCCTACTCCGCCGAACTCGGGCGCCTGCGGGCAGGTGCGAAGGAGGCCGCGCACGAGCTGCTCGCGGATCCCGCGGTGGGCGCGA
This sequence comes from Myxococcus stipitatus, assembly GCF_037414475.1. Next base: position 2,602,160 of record NZ_CP147913.1, read on the forward strand.
TGGTGGACCGCCTTCCCTTGCGGCCTGGGGCGCGGGTTCTCGCGTTCGGCGATAGCCACACCTCCGATCCGCAGTCGTGGGCGGTGATCCTGAACGAGATGTTGGCCGCGCGGCGTCCAGCGGATGGAATCTTGTTCGATGTCAGCGCCGTCGCCGGTGAGACGACAACGCACGGACTGATTCGAATCGGCGGGGTCATCGCGAGGAATCCAGACTGGATCTTGTTCTTCATCGGCGTGAACGACGCTCGAACACAAGGCCCGACGCCGAGCAAGACGCTCGTCGCCCCCGAAGAGACAGCGCGCAACCTCGCGGAGCTCCGCAAGCGCGTCTCCTGGGAGACGAAGGCACGGTGTCTGTGGGTAACTCCGCCCCCGGTGCTCGAAGATCGCGTGTCGAAGCATGGGGGGTTGTCCCGCTTCGGGGTTCGCTTCCTCAACGAGGACATCGCCCGCGTCGCCGAGGTCATTGCCGCCTTCGACGAGCCCGCAATCAATCTGTTCGCGAGGCTCGGCCTGCCACCCCCGCCGGATCTGCTCATGGAGGACGGGCTTCACTTCACGCTGGAGGGGCAAAAAAGAATAGCGCTCGAAGTCGTGCGCGGCTGGGCCGACGCGAGGGCGCGATGAAGTATCTGGTCACGGGTGCGACCGGTAACATCGGCTCGGGGGTCACCCGATGCCTCCTTGCACGAGGTATTCGCCCGTGCGTGTTCGTGCGCGACGCGAAGAAGGCGCGAGCGCTTTTCGGGAATCGTGTCGAAGTTCGGGTCGGCGATCTGTCCGGTTCGCGCGCCTCTCTCTCCGCCGCCCTCTCTGGAATCGATGCAGTGTTTCTCCTGAGCAGCGGTCCCAAGCTCGGTGTCTGGGATCGCACGTTCGCTCTCGCCGCCAGGGCTGCCGGGGTAAAGCACCTGGTCAAGCTCTCGACGCAGGACGTGAGTACGGGCGTGGGGACCGGCCCATGGCATGCGCGTGGAGAGACCGCGGTTCGAGAGAGCAGCCTCTCGTTCACGTTCATCCGGTCGGCGGCGTTCATGTCGAACGTGCTCGGCTGGGCCGATTCCATCGCCTCCGAGGGCGTGCTCCGGTCCTCCACGGGCGAGGGGAAGATCGCCTTCATCCATCCGGACGACATCGCCGAGGTAGTTACCAGGGCGCTGACGACGCGCGAGTATGTCGGGGAGTCTTTGGTGATTACGGGGCCGGAGGCGCTGAGCTACGGCGAGATGGCCACCCGGATCGGCGCCACCCTCGGAAAGAGGGTTCGCTTCGAGCCAATCTCCGATGCGGAGGCCCAGGCGGGCGTTGGCAGAGGCCCGTACGCTGCGGCGCTCGTCGATATCTGGCGCGCGATTCGCGAAGGGCGGATGGCGCTCGTCACCGAAGGAGTGGAGCGTGTCCTCGGCCGAAGGCCGCTCTCCTTCGACCACTGGGTCGTGCAGCATACCGACGCATTTCGCTGATTGATGAGTTTCGGGAGGAGCCCGCCAGGTGGAGCGGCTGAGAACGTCGCACGACATTGGCAGAGAGTGCGTCGAGCGGTTTCGCCACCTTCACGCCCTCGATGAGCTCCTGCGCCCTCGCGATAACCTCGAGCATCGCCATACCCTCGGCGAGCGGCGGACGCCCCACTTCCGGCCGCGTGGGAGGAGACGACCTTCAAGACTCGCGAATCTTCGAACCACGCGAGCGCGGAGATGCGCGGGGCCTGGAGGGCGGCGCAGAGGCGCTTGAGGGACCGCGATTGCGTCGATGGCTTGGGCTGCTGCGTGCTGGGCGCGCCCTTCGTAGAATCCCACGCCATGGGCCTCCTCACCTTCGGTCACAACGTGACGTTGGACGGGTGCATCGAGCCCCCCAGGAGATCGTGGACGATGGGCTGCACGACTATTGGACGCAGCTCATGGAGCAGAGCGGGGCAATGCTCTTCGTCGGAGCCCCGAAGGTCCCGGGCGCGCTCGGGCCCAGACTCTTGCGGACGCTGATGTTTCTGTTGAGGACGAGCAGATTGGTCTGGCCGTTGACGGTGACGGCGTCGAGCCACCCGTCGCCGTCCACGTCCACGGCCACGACTGCGTTGCTGGAGTGCGAGGCGCTCCCGTAGTTGACCTCCGGCTGGACGCTGGCGTCGCCGTTCCTCAGGAAAACGGAGAGCGAGCCAGAGGGCGTCAGGCTCGACCCGGATTCGGCGTTGGCCACGAGGATGTCGCGCTTGCCGTCGCCATTCACGTCGGCGACCGCCGAGGCCAGCGCCCAGGCAACCTGCCTTGACGCTCACCGATTCCCACCAGGCCTGGATTGGCGAAGGGTGTGCACGCAGGTCCAGCTTGGGCCGGCGCCCTTCCCGCGTTACATGCCCAGACGGCGCACCAGCTCGGCCGGCACAGGAAAGACGGCCTCCTTCGGCAGCAAGCGCACGGCATGGTCCGCGCGCCCGTCGTCCAGGTGCTTGCGCAGCTTCTGCACCAGCGGCGTCAGGTCGGTGATGGAGACAATCCAGTCCTCCACGAAGCACTGGATGATGGCTCGCCCCAACCCCACCTGGATGCTGTCATGCGGCAGTCCCGCCCCCCTCAGCGTGCGCTCTGGGTCCCACTGCACATGGACGGGCGCGGCCTCGAACGCCTTGCGCCAGCTCTCCGGGGAGCCATGGGCCTTGGGCTCGAAGCTCGTGAGCACCGCGGCGCCAAGTGCCTCCTCCCAGCCCGTGCGCCGGATCCTCACCGCGAGCGTCCGCTCCTGCCCTCTCTTGCGCCCCCAGTTGGAGCGGTGCATCAGCCACAGGAAGCTGGGTTTGATCCACGTCATCCGTCCCAGCGAGAAGGGCGGGCCGAACGTCTGCTCCTTCACCGCCACGTCCGCGATGGCATCCGGATAGGCCTGATACATCACGATGGACGTCTGGTCGAAGTCGGCGCGAATCTCTCGGGGGACGCTCACCATGCCATGACCGCCATGAATGGGAACATGCGTCCAGTCGTCACGATGCCCACATTACCACCAAGTCCTATGCACAAGGGAGCTGTCCGTCCGAAATGGGGGCTCCACCGCCGTGTCTCCCAAAACATCTTGAGACTCTAAAAACACATCAGCCCAGGGCATCTCCTGCTCGACGAACCACACCACATCGTCATCAGAGAGCCCCCCTGGCTCCTTCCGATAGGAAAACCAGGGGCGAAGCACCGAGGAAATTCTGGGAGGCTGCGAGAGTCCATCCTCCAGCGGAGAAACCCCTCTACAATTCGCCTGGTTTCTTCCAAGGCGGCGACCCTCCCTACCTGAGGTTCAAGGGATACGCCGTACAGGAGCCAAAGTCAGCCGATGTCTTGAATACGACCAAACTCGAAGGACTCGGCTTGAAATGCAAAGGTAGGACTCAGCTCCAGGATGTTGGCCCCTCAATTGCTATGGGCTGAGGCAGCCCCTGTCTCGTCACTGGAAGCCGAGCCCCCATGCGTTCCCGACCCTTCGTCCCTGTCGTCCCGGCCGATTCCACCTCGTCTGTCCGCTCCAAGGAGGTGGCCCCGTGAGCCGCATCGCGGGGTGGGTGGTGCTCGTGCTCGCGCTGGTCGTGTCGTATCGCCCGGCCGAGGCCGCGCAGGCGAAGAAGACGCAGGCGCAGAAGACCCAGGTGGCGGTGCTGCGCCCGGAGGGCCGCCAGGCGGAGGCGCTGCGCAGGGTGCTGACGCAGGAGCTGGGCAAGAAGGGACGTGGGCGAGAGGTGCTGCCCGCGAAGAAGGTGGATGCCCAAGTGAAGCTCATCCGCGGAGGACCGAAGACGGATGAGCAGCGGCAGGCGCTGGCGAAGAAGCTCGGCGCGGACGTGCTGATCCTCGCCTCGGTGAAGGGGACGAAGCGCTGGGACGTGGAGGTCCGCGCCTACTCCGGCAAGGACGGCACCCTCCTCGCGGAGGAGCGCTGGGACGTCCGCTCCAATCGCGCCTTCCCCGACGTGCGGCGCGAACTCGAGCCCAAGCTGGGCGCGGCCCTGAAGGCGAGCCCGGAGCAGAGCCTCCCGCCTGCCGCCGTCGCCCCTCCGACTCCTATCTCCGAGCCGGAGGTCGCGCCCCCGGCCCCCATCGCGGAGGCACCGCGCCCCGCGGTGGTGGAGCCTGCTCCTCCCGCCGTGGAGAAGGAGGAGCCGCCGGTGCAGCCCGAGCCGAAGGCAGCCGGCCCGCGCAACCTGGACGGTCCCATCCTGGAGGCGCTGCTGTCCGGACAGGGGCTGTTCCGCCGCTTCAACTTCTCGGGCACCAACGCCAATGAACTGCCCGACTACAGCCTCAACAGCGCCGCGGCGGCGAGCCTCGCGGTGAGCTACTTCCCGCTCTCCCACTTCACCGATGGGGTGGTGCACAACCTGGGCATCGTGGCGCGGGGCTCTCGCTCCCTCGGGCTGTCCACGCGGCTCCCGGATGGCTCCAAGTACGGCACCACCGCACAGCTCCTGGAGGGAGGCCTGCGCTTCCGCCTGCCGCTGCGGTGGCTGGAGGTCTCGGTGGGCGCGCTGTACGGCATCCACTCCTTCGCGGTGGAACTCCCACCGGAGAGCACCTTCGCCCTGCCCGACGTGGACTACCGCTTCGCGCACGTGGAGCTGGGCCTGCGCAAGGAGCTCACCGAGCGATGGGCCATCGCCGCGCGCGTGGGCTACAAGCACGTGCTGAGCAGCGGCGAGCTGTCCTCGGACGACTACATCCCGAAGCTGAGCGGCTCCGGACTCGATGGCGAGTTCGCCGTGGAGTTCGCCCTGACGCGCATGCTGGGTCTGCGGATGGGCGGAGAGATGCGGAGCTACTCCTTCACCGCCGACGCCGCGGAGGGTGCCCCGGTCTTCGCCGGCGGCGCCAAGGACCTGTACTTCAGCGGTCAGCTCGGCCTCTATCTGCGGCTGTAGTAGCGGCACATTGAGGGGGTCTGTCCCCCACGCATGTGGCGCCTCCTCCACACTTTCAGCGAGGCCCGCGCGAAAAGTCGGGCCTGATGAAACACGCATGCAGGCGTGACACGAGTTTTTCAGTATCCGTGTCATCAGGTCATTTGACCGATTCGCATGCGAGTCGCGGCTACATTGACAGGAACGCGTCATCCATCCGATTGCTATGTCTCCCATTGATGGAGGCGCTCGTGCCGAGGATGCGATCACAACGGTTGTCACGAGAGCCAGCGGAGCGGGGACGGTGGTGGCGCCCGGTGTTGCTCGGGCTGGTCTTGAGCGGGGCTGCTGGCTGCGAAGGAACAATCTCCAACCCGGAGGGCCCCGGTGGAGGGCCCGGCCCCGGTACGCCCCCGCCCACCGTCATCGAGAAGCCAGCCCCGTCCGTGCGGATGGCGCGCCTGACGCACGTACAGTGGACGCACAGCGTCCAGGAATTGCTCAGGCTGGACGCACCGCCCACCACGCTGGCGGGCACCTTCCGCGCGGACCCCGCCCAGAGCGGCTTCCTCTTTGACAACGATGCGCGCGCCCTCTCCGTCGACGAGGCCCTCTGGGGCGCCTACCAGCGCGCCGCCGCGGAGCTCGCCGGCCAGGTGACGACGGACGCGACGAAGCTCGCGCGCTTGCTGCCTCCGTCGTCAGCCACCGGAGAGCAGCGCGCCCGCGTCTTCGTGGAGTCCTTCGGCCTGCGCGCGCACCGGCGCCCGCTGACGCCCGAAGAGGTGGAGAGCTACCTCGGGCTGTACCGCAAGGGCCCCCAGGCCTACGCGGACATGCCGGCCTTCGAGGGTGGCATCCGGCTGGTCATCGAAGCCTTCCTCCAATCACCCCACTTCCTCTACCGCGTGGAGCGCAGCACGCAGGCCGTGAAGGACCGGGTGCCGCTCGACGATTACGAGGTGGCTTCGCGGCTGAGCTACGGCCTGTGGAGCGCCATGCCGGACGACACCCTGTTCGCCGCCGCGCGCGAGGGCACCCTGCACTCCCGCGAAGGCGTCGCCACACAGGCTCGGCGCATGCTCCAGGATGCGCGCTCGAACAAGGTGGTGGAGTCCTTCCACCGCACTCTCTTCGACGTGCCCCGCTATGCCACCATCCGGCCCTCGCTCACGCGCTACCCGCAGGTGTCCGCGCGCCTCGGGGAGTACGCGGCCCGGGAGACGACCCTCTTCGTCCAGGACGTCGTCTTCTCCCGCAAGGGCGGCTACCGCGACCTGCTCACCTCGCCGGCCACCTTCGTCAACGACGAGCTGGCGCGCGTCTACGGGCTGAGTGGCACGTTCACCGCCGACTTCGTCCCCGTGACGCTGGACTCGCGCGAGCGAAAGGGCGTGCTCACCCAGGTGGGCTTCCTGGCCTCGCACGCGACGTCGGTGGACCCGGACCCCATCCACCGCGGCGTCTTCGTGTCCGAGCGCATCATCTGCCGGAAGATTGGCGCGCCGCCGGCCAACATCCCACCGCTTCCCGCTCCCCAGGGCCGCACCAATCGCGAGGTCGTCGCCTCGCACACCGAAGCGCCAGGGACTGCGTGCGCCAGCTGCCACTCGAACCTCATCAACCCGCTCGGATTCCCCTTCGAGAACTTCGACGCCATCGGTGGCTACCGCACCACGGACAACGGACATCCGGTGGACGCCAGCGCATCTCCTAAAATCAACGGTGAGACGGTTGCGGTGCGCGACGCGCTCGACCTGGCGGATGCGCTCGCGGCCAATGAGGCGGTGCATGCGTGCTACGCGCAGCATTGGGTGGAGTACCTCCATGGGCGCCCGTTCGCCGACGAGGATGTGCCGCTGGTGGAGCGGCTCGGAAAACTGTCGAAGGCAGGCAACCTGTCCATCGTCGACCTCGTTGTGGAGGTCGTCACCAGCGAGGGCTTCGTGAATCGCCACCCGGAGGAGCTGCCATGAAGCTGAGTCGCCGGAGGGTGTTGAAGGGCCTGGGCGGGACGATGCTGAGCCTGCCGTTTCTCGAGGGGCTGATGCCGAGGACCGCCCGCGCGGCGGACTCGGGGGCACGGCCGTACGCCATCTTCTTCCGGCAGGCCAACGGCGTTGCCTCGGCCCAGACGACGTCGGAGCTCGGCGCTGAGCCGGAGCGCTTCTGGCCGCGCACCCTGGGAGCGCTCACCTCGGAGAGCATCGCCGGGCGGGCCTTGGACGTGCTCAATGAGCACCGCGCGCACCTGCTGGTGGTGCGCAACGTCAACATGAAGGACTACAACTACGGGGACGGCCACGCCCGCGGCGCCCTGCAGGGGCTGACCGCGCAAGGCCCCGTGGTGGAGGGCGCGGGCGGCGGCTCCGAGTCCGGAGGCGAGTCCATCGACCACCGCATCGGCCGCGAGCTCAATCCACAGCAGCGTGACTCGCTCGTCTTCTACGCGGGCCGGCGGGGCGGCTGGCTCGGGGGGCCCTGCCTCTCCTACCGGAGCAGCAACGTGCGCCGGGCCGCGCTGCATGACCCGTGGAATGCGTATCAGACGATGATTGGCGGCCCGGGTGGACTGACTCCCGAGGCTCGCGAGCAGCTCCTCGTCCGGCAGCGCAGCGTGAACGACCTGGTGAAGGCCCAGCTCCAGGCGCTCCAGCAGCGTCCCGAGCTGAGCGCGTCCGACCATGAGCGCTTGGACCTGCACCTGTCCAACGTCCGCGACCTGGAGGTCGCCCTGAGCTGCCGCATGCGCGCGGACCAGGAGCTCATCCTCCAGCAGCAGGCGCCCGGCTACGACAGCACGGACGGCACCGAGGTGCTCGCCACCGCCCGGCTGCACATGGACATCGCCGTGATGGCGATGGCGTGCGGCACCAACCGCGCGGCCGTCATCCAGGTGGGCAACGGCAACGACGGCGACACGCGCTACCGCAACCCGGACACGGGACAGCTGATGGAGAACTTCCATTACGTGTCCCACCGTCGCACGTCGCACGACTCCAGCGGTGGCATCATCACCGGCTCGGACCTGCTGCACCACCATGTGGACGTGCAGTTCGCGAGCGCCTTCAAGCACCTCCTGGACCGGCTTGTGGCCTATCAGATGCCTGACGGAAAGCGGCTCATCGAGCACGGCGTGGCTGTCTGGTACAACGACCTGGGCAACGGGCCGGCTCACTCGGCGCGCAATGTGCCCTTCGTCCTGGCGGGGAGCTGCAATGGCTTCCTCAAGCAGGGCGTCTACGTCGAGGCGTCGGGCGGCGGCAATCCCAACCACAACCGGATGCTGAATACGATCGGCACCGCCGTGGGGCTGAGGAACGCGGCCGGCGGGAACCTGGACGACTTCGGCGACCCGGCGCTGACCAAGGGCGTGCTCTCCGAGCTCATCGCCTGAGTGGACGATTGCGACCTGCTCCAGTGTTCGGCGCTGAAGCAGGTCGTTCGGGCCGCGTGGCTTGGTTCCAGGGATAGGACGGCACGTAGGTGCCATGGTCGCTCAGCTCGAAGGGGAGCTTTCCCCGTCAGGGCGAGCCCCACCTCATGGCCCTGTCGGACGCGGCCGGGGACTCCGCCCGGGCCGAGTCCTCCGCCCTTGTCGCTCAGTGGAATGCCGATACGCACGCCCAGGGACCCGTAGATGCCCGTGACGAAAGGGGTGAGCTGCAAGCCCGTGGTGGGCAGGTGCGCCTGGGTTCCCGTGGAATGGTAGACGCCCAGTTCCAGTCCGCCGAAGACGAGGGTGCCCTGGACGCCACCGGCGAGGCGGGCGTGCCCTTGGGTCATCCACTGGGCCTGGGCGAAGCCCCCCAGGCCGTGGACGTCGTCCAACCAGTTGAGGGTGGTCTCCAGCCCCAGACCGAAGCGGGGTTTGTCCGTGAGGTCGTTGATGCTCACGAGCGGGCCGATGGTGAGCCAGATTTCATCCTTGGGGAAGGAGACTTGAGCCTCCGACGCGAAGGGAGGAGGACGAGGGCGGGGAGGAGACGTGGGGGCATGGTGTGCTGGAGTTGCAACGCGCGGACCTCGAGGAAGTCTCATCGGGGAAGGGGCGGGGGCATGTACAGCGGGGTGCACGGTGCGCAGGGGCTGGCACGAAACGCGGGGGCAGTCTTCTGGCGCTCAGCGGGGCGGACGACCGTGGTGTCGCCCACGGTTTCGTGACCCGATGGCGGTCGTGCTGCCTCCAGCCGCAGCCCACGCGGATTGAATCCGCGACGAGAGTCGCGAAACGCGCGGATGGATAGACACGCCCTCACGTTCTCTCGCGGTGCGCTCGCTCCATTTACGGCTCAGGGCTGGTTGTCTTCGATGACCACGCGGAGCGGCGTCTTGCTGTCTCCGTGTGCTCAGGACGATTTGAATCGGTCCGACATCGACGCGCGTGCACATCGGATTGTATACAGGCGCCCCTCTCTCTTTCCTCACCGCCCCCTTCGCCGCGGCGCGTTGGCAATGCACCAACCTGGAGCGGGGGCCGCACAGCCTGGGAAGAGACGCACTGTTCTGGGAGGAAATTACCGCGCGGATGAAGTCCTGCGACAGAGCGAGACAGCTGGCGCGGTGTCTGTCGTTGCTCTCTGCCATTCATGGGGAGTGGTGTCCGACCCGGCCTGACTGCCTTTGATGTTTCCCGCCTCCAGCAGGATAGTCGCGCCGCTGTGTGACGTGGCTCGGCCTGCTCAACCCGAAGTCCTGTCGTGGAGACCTCATGAAGCTCATCTCGAAGTCGCTGTTCGCGGGTGTCTCGGCGCTGGTGCTCGCGCCGCTGTCCGCGTTGGCGCTGCCGCCGGACTGTGACGACATCTGTGTGGAGTTCGAGGCATGCAACACCACGTGTGCCGTGCCCTGGACCACGCGCATCATCAACTGCGGAATCTGGCAGGACGCCTACCATCAGCCGGGTTCGTGCGTGCCCGCGCTGGCCGAGGGTAGCGAGGAGGAGCTGATGTCCTCCGAGCCCACCGAGGACGTCAACGCGTCCTGGGAGCACTCCGCGGAGTAAGGGGGGTCCCAAGGGCCGCGTGCGAGGTGCGCGCGGCCCCCGTCCGGTCGCGCGCCAGCTCGCCCGGAGGAAGTCACCGAGGAACCCCGACAGCCATTGCCAGACCAACACAACCGTCCTGTCAGTGACGTGAGGAGAGAGGTTGAAGACTGACGGCTGCCGTGCTCAGCGAGCGCCGCGACCAGAGGGGCGTTCAGCGACTGGGTTGGAGGTGTGACCCGGGCGGGCCTGTCGTCGGCTGGTGCTTCCACCGGTGAGGAAGCAGCTCGGCGACGCACGGTTTGGGATGCACCTGGACCGCACCAGCGGGTGAAGCGAGCGCCAGCACTCTCCGCGGAGCTGTCAATGGCTGGGCTTCCACGTCGGAGTCACTGACTTTGAGCACGACGTAGAACACCACGTTTGGATTGATAAACAGGGAATGAAAACCATCAGCAGACAGAGGGTGGACACCCCACCGCACAGCCCGCCCCGTTGCGACACCAATCGCCATTCACCTGAGTGCCCCCACTGGAAAACGCAGGCGCCTGCTCCTGATGGCTCGACGTCGAGATACACGATTACCCTCCCCAAAGACGACATGCCACAGGCCCAGGCGTTCTGGTCCATCACGAGGTATGACGCCAAGACGCAATTGCTCATCATCAACCCCATCAAACGGTACTTGGTGAACAGCGCGATGATGGAGAAGGGCGCGTTCATCACTGGGGATGACGGCTCCATCACCTTCTACCTCCAGCAGCCCTGCCCTCCGCTGGAGGATGGGGGGGAAGAAGAACTGGCTGCCAGCCCCTGCGGCCCCGTTCTACGCGGTCATGCAGCTCTACGTCCCAGAGCCTCGCGCATACGAGGGAACAGACAGGTGGAGCCCCCCCTCCGATGAAGCGCGCGGGCCCCGCGTCGGAGAAGAGCACCTGACCCGCGCTGGTACGCCGGAGTCGCTCGCGGTTCCCATCTCCACGCAGGCCTGATTCACGACGCATCAGACGGAGTCGTGAATCAGGATGAGCCCAGGAGAGTCAACACGGGATGTGGGCGCGCGCGGGAGTCGCTGAGTCCCGGGCAAAGCGCGCGCGCCTGGCCTTCGTTCCGCACGTGGGCAGGACGCCCCCACTTGTTGCTGCGCGTCCTCGCGCAGCCGGGCGGGATGCCCGATTCGAAGGTGCCGAGTTCCTGCACGCCGATCCCCACAGGGAAAGGGGGGCATTGCGTCGATGGCGCAGGTTGCTGCGCGCGGGGCGCGCTTTGCGTAGAATCCCACGCCATGGGCCTCCTTACCTTCGGTCTCAACGTGACTTTGGACGGGTGCATCGATCACACCCAGGGGATCGTGGACGACGAGCTTCACGACTACTGGACGCAACTCATGGAGCAAAGCGGTGCGATGCTCTTCGGGCGCAACACCTATGAGCTGATGGAGGGAGCCTGGCCCGCGGTGGCACGCGACGAAAAGGCGCCGCGCGCGATGCGCGAGTGGGCACAGAAGCTCGAGGCGAAGGCGAAGTACGTCGTGTCGGGTTCGCGGAGCGACTTTCCATGGCGGAACACGATCAAGGTGGAGGGTGACCTTCGCGAGGCAATCTCGGCGCTGAAAGCGAAGACCGAGCGGGGTGTCCTCGTCGGAGCGCCCAAGCTCGCGGTTTCGCTCGAGGAGTTGGGGCTCATCGACGAGTACCGCCTCGTCGTTCATCCCATCATCAGTGGCCGCGGGCCGACGTTGTTTCATGGCCTGTCGAGTGCGCGGCACCTCGAACTCCTCTCGACGCAGCGGTTCAAGTCCGGCGTGCAGGCGCTCCACTTCCGTCGCAAGGCGGGATGAGCGTCGAAGGACCCGAGCGCTTCACCGGCGCCTGCCTGTTCGGCAGCGTCAACATTGTCGCGTCGGGACGGCCGTACGCGTCGGCATGTGCCACTGCCTCGGCGGCCGAACGCATCAGGCGCGCTCATTCATTCCTCTGCGCGCTTCCCGCGGGATTCTCGAGGCTCGTGCGCAATCATCGGCGCCAAGCCACGCAAAGGCCGGGCTCCCAGCCAGGAGACCTGGCCTCTCGTCGTCCATGGCTCTTGCTCATTCAGGGGACGTAGAGCGTCAGGGGCGACGCGCGAGCCTGTAGAACCCAAGCCCGACAGCGCCCGCCGGGCTCTCCTCTCATCGTCCCCATGCACAAGCGCGTAGCACGGCACGCACACAGTCACATCCCATCACGAGCCATTGCACACGGGAACCAACAAGCCACGACTCGAGGAACAGGGGCAAAGATTGTCTCCTGAAGTTCGCAGCCAACCAACCGGACCCCGAAACTCCCTGACTTCATCCGCCCCTCGATGGATAGCCGCCCTCTTGTGGTGTCACTTTGGGGGAAGCACCGCTGGGATGTGCATCGCTTCTCGCCCGTAAAGCGAGGCAACGCGTGATGTGGTCCCATGTGCCCGCGAAGAAGACCCGCGGGTGCTCCGGCCCTCACCCTCAACTTCAACCTGTCGAGGCGAGCGGCCGACCAGCAGGGGTTGGCGTGTCATTGCTCACCCAGAACCGGTGCCTACCCCATGTAATGGTGTGGCCAGATGATTCTACAATGCCAGACGCTACGGTCGAACAGGGTCTGAGTCACTGACATGCCACACAGGTCCATGGAGACCCCATCGCCGCTTCTCGCCGGACTCCACGAGGGGTGCGCTTGCACTCAGATTGCGAGCCGACAGACACACTGACAGTCAAGAGAGGCAAAGGAGCGTTGCCATGAATAAGTCTGGTTTGATGAAGCTGATGACGTTGAGTTCGGCCCTGTTCGTGAGTGCCATTCTGGGACTTGGCTCGGATGCGCATGCGCAGGTGCAGTGCCAGCCCCCTCTCAAGTCAGGTGGGAATAGATACATATACAAGATCGTCAACGAGAACAGCGGGAAGGTCCTGGACGTAGCATTCAACTCCACGGAATCCAGCTACAGGCTACTCCAGTGGGAGTATCTGAATCTGCTGAGCCAGCAGTGGTACTTCCTTGAAGGGGCCAATGGCGGGTATCGGATTGTCAATCGGAACAGTGAACACCACATAGAGCCAGCTGGGCTCAACAACGGCGCGAAGATCTGGCAGGTGTACTACAACCTTGTGCCCCAACAGACTTGGTTCCTGTACTGCGACCCCAACGACACCTCACGATTCCTCATCTCGAACAATCTCACCTCGAGGGTGATTGACGTCGAGCACAACTCAACGGGCAACGGTGCGTACATCCATCAATGGGATTACGTGTCGGGCGTCCGAAGCCAGTGGTGGCGGTTCGTACGCATCTTCTGATGCGGACTCAGCAGGTCAGCGGCGCGAGCATCCTCTGTGCTGCTCGCGCCGCGACCCGCAGGGCACGGAGCATGGAGTTACACCGATTTCGTGGCTCTCCCGCACATTGTGTGGAGCCTCCTCGGGAGAGCCGAAACTGACGCAACTCCACAAACACCTTGTCTGCTTTCCCTCTCAGGGGCATAGTCGCGCAAGGGCCGGAAGCGAGTTCGGACATGCGCAAGGATGCGTGGTTGTGGGGTGTCGTGCTTGTGGCCTGGGTTGGAGCAGGCCCTGCTTGCGATGACCCTGTCACCGAGCGGGACGCGGGCAGCGAGGCGCCGGACGCAGGGCCCGTCGCCAGTGCGGACATCGTCTTCCGCATCAAGAACGTGGGGACGTGTACCGTCTATCTTGCCACCTCACAGAAGTCACCGCATCTCGCGAGTAGCATCATGGTGGAGCAGGGAGACATGCGGGGCCCTGGATTTCCGAACTGCGCGTGCCCCGTAGCTTGCATCGGAAACGATTACCTCCGAACTATCCCCATCAAGGCAGGCGAGAGCCTGGACATCCATTGGGCAGGCCTTCTCTTCTGGGGCTCAACCAAATGCGAAACACGGCCGATCCCTTTCGGTCCGGTGGCGGTGCGCTTCCCCTATTTCGCCCTGGCCGATGAGTCGGCTCGTTACACGGGCCCCGATGTCAGGGTGACCCAGACCTTCGATTATTCGCCTGACGGTGGCGTCGTGGAGTTCATCTTGAATCCGCCTCAGGACCGGCTGGCGAATGGTTCTCCAGGTGTCTGCCCTTGAGTGCAGAGGAGAGCTGTTCTTCACAGGGGCGGGCGCGTGCGCTTCGAGGCGTTTTCGTCGCCGCAGTGGGAATCGAACCTGCGCAAGCTGATCTGATCCAATGCCGCGCAATTCAGGGTCGTGTCCCTATAAGTGTGTAGTCGGCGAAGAGGGATGAACGGGAAAGAGGGAAGCTCCTCGGTGAAGCCAACCGAGACGGTCTCCCCTTGGCAGGGGAACTGGGCTTGATATGGCTCTGTGGACAGATTGACGATGTCGCTGGAGTTACGACGGTTCAGTGGCTCTCCCGCACTTTGAGGAGCCCATCGGGAGAGGAGGCCGACACGGCAAGATGCTGGTGTGGGCTCGTTCCGCATCAGTGGACACCAGGAAGAGATAGGTCGGTGTCCGCTGACGGACGTGAAGAAGCCGAGACGTCCTCGGCGTAGCGACACGGAGGAGTTCAAGGCCCACGCCCAGAATCGTAAAGTGCAGGGGAGAGAGAACCCTCACTGAGCTCACGCGCGCGCCCGCTTCAAGATAAACGGGACGGCCGACCGGCGCAGTCTTGCGCCTCATATTCTGGAAGTACGCCACACCCGCTTCGCCCTCATCCACGCACGGCGCGGGCGTCCACGCCGCGCATGCCCGCGCGATGATGTGGAAGCCGGACGTGTACGTGGACACACCCACCATGGCGCTGCTCTATCCGCCCGAGGCGCTGACCGCGGTCCAGCGAGAAGGGGGGCTCCATTTCCTCGAAAGGGTGTGATTCGGAACCGACGCCGCGGCTCTCGGGCCAGACACTGGCCGGAAGATGTCCGCATGAATTGGAACAACCCAAACGCGGACCGCGCTGTCCATCGCGCGCGGCGGCAAGAGTCACAGCAGAGAAGTGAGTCGCCCCCGAGCAGGGGAGAGCGCGACGATGGTGATGCGCACCAGCGCCAGGGAACTCTACGGCCTGTCCGTTGGCATCGGGGGCGTACCTCGTGAAACATCCCTTGTACCGTAGACAAGGACGAAGCCACCACGCCCTGGGCGCGCCCGAGGCCAAGCATGACTCGCGCGCAACTGTCGTGGTCAGGTGCCGCGCATCGCGAGGCTGGCGAAGCACGTCACCCCTGTGGGGCACGGCGGGAGGAATAAGCAGGCCCAACGGGCGTTCACGCGGCGTGACGCAGCTTTGTCGTCCCGAGGGACGACGCCACTGGGAGACCCGATGTTGCTGCACCGTGGGGTGATGGTGTTGATGCTGTGGGCCGTGCCCGCGCTGGCGGAATCGCCGCCCGTGATTCCCCGGACGCTGTTGTTCGGCAACCCCGTCCGGGATAATCCCACGTTGTCTCCAGACGGAGAGAAGCTGGCCTGGGTCGCGCCTGATGCGAAGGGCGTCATGCAGGTCTGGGTGCGGACGCTCCAAGGCAAGGACGACACCCGCGCCGTCACGAAGGAGCCCAAGCGGGGCGTCCGGTACTACGAGTGGTCGCAGGACTCGCGCACCCTCCTCTACCCGCAAGACTCCGACGGTGACGAGAACACGCATATCTATGCCGCCGACCTGTCGACGGGCGTGGTGCGCGACCTGACGCCCTTCCAGGGCATCCGTGCCCGGATGCTGGAATCCTCGCCCACCGCGCCGCGAGAGGTCCTGGTGACGATGAACCTCCGGGAGCGCACGGGCTCGGACATCTACCGCGTGTCGCTCGACACCGGCGCCATCACGCTCGACACACAGGACCCGGGCGACGTGATGAGATGGACAGCGGACGCGAAACTGAACGTGCGCGGAGCGCTGGCACAGAAGCCGGACGGGACCACGGTGCTGCGCGTCCGCGACTCCGTGCGCACCCCGTGGCGGACGCTGCTGGAGGTGCCCCTGCGGGAGAACGTCTTCCCGCAGTACATGGGGTTCATCGGCTTCTCGCGCGATGGCGCGAAGGTGTACCTGAAGAGTCCGCACGGCTCCAACACGTCGCGGGTGGTGGAGAAGGTGCTGCGCACGGGCGCGGAGAAGGTGCTCGCGGAGGACGCGGGCTCGGACGTGTTCGACGTCCTCTTCCACCCCGAGCACAAGGTGGTCCAGGCCGTGGCCTTCAACACCGACGGCCACATGCGGTGGAAGGTGCTGGACGCGAGCCTGCGCGAGGACTTCGAGGTGCTCGGCCGCATCGCCGATGGTGACTTCGCCCTGGTCAGCCGCGACCGCGCGGACCGCCGGTGGGTGGTTGCCTTCGAGCAGGACGCCGCGCCCTTGCGCTACTACACCTACGACCGGCCCACCCAACGCGCCGAGTTGCTCTTCTCCAACCAGCCCTCGCTGGAACAGACGCCGCTGGCGCGGATGAAACCCTTCCAGCTGAAGTCCCGCGACGGCCTGACGCTGACGGGCTACCTGACACGGCCGGTGGACTCGCCGCAGGGCCCGCTGCCCACGGTGCTGCTGGTGCACGGCGGACCGTGGACGCGGGACACCTGGCGCTTCAGCCCGGAGGTGCAGTGGCTGGCGAACCGGGGCTACGCGGTGCTCCAGGTCAATTTCCGTGCTTCCGCGGGGCTGGGAAAAGCCTTCCTCAACGCGGGCAACCGCCAGTGGGGCCGCGCGATGAACGACGACCTGGAGGACGCGGTGGCGTGGGCTGTGAAGGAGGGCGAGGTGGATGCCTCGCGGGTCGCCATCATGGGCAGCTCCTACGGCGGCTACGCGGCGCTCGCGGGCGCGGCGTTCAGCCCCACGGTGTACCGCTGCGCGGTGGATGCCTTTGGCATCTCCAACCTCTTCACGTTCCTGAAGTCCTTCCCGCCGCAGTGGCAGGTCATCCGAGGCTCGTATGCCCAGCGCGTGGGCGACGTGGACGACCCGGCCGAGCAGGAGCGGCTGCGCGCCACCTCACCCGTCTTCTCCGTGGACAAGATTCGCATCCCCATGCTCGTGGCGCAGGGAGCGAACGACCCGCGGGTGAAGCAGGCGGAGTCCGAGCAGATGGTGTCCGCGCTGGAGAAGGCCGGGCGGGACGTGACGTACGTGCTCTATCCCAACGAAGGCCACGGCTTCTATCAGCCCGAGAACAACCTCGACTACCACGCGCGTGTGGAGGCTTTCCTGGCGCGCCACCTCGGGGGCCGCTTGGAGCCGCTGCCCACGGAAGGGCGCGTGCCAGGCTCCAGCGCCGTCGTCCGCCAATCCGGCGGCACGGCGAAGTAGGCAGCGCCCCACCTGGAGCGGAGGGGAATGGCGGTCCTCCCCTCCCCCACTTCACGGCGCGCTTCACCCAGCGCGTCGGAATGTCCGCGAGGCAGTACCTGGGTTCGCGGAGATTCAATCAGCTCTCGATGGAGCGAACAGCAGCCAAACCCACCTCTACAATCATCTGCCCCTGGATGAAGTCGTCTTCCGTCATCGTGACGCCTGTCCCCACTTGGTAACCGACCGACGGCCGGCGCTCTGCAGGCACACCACCGCAACACGCGGCGTAGTCGCCGCGCCAATCCAAGCGACGTCTTCGAGTGCGGGTGCACTCCGCTCACGACGCAGCGCCAGGTGCGCGGGTTCTCCCACTACGCCACGCTGCGTGGCCTCATGCTCTGCTCCGTATCGTCCACGGCGGGAAATCGTGGAGTTCATGAGCACCGACAGGGAAGCCTGAGCTATCCGGAGGGCTGTCACTTCAGCAGCCCGGTCCACCATCGCAGGAAGTACGCCCCAAACTCCCCACCGAGAGACGCGAACTGAACCAGGGTCCCATCGCCAGTCAGCCAAAGGCGCGAGGACCGACACGGCGGCTCCACCGCTGGGACCGACACAAATCCACAGCGCTCTCCGCTTCGTGCGTGCACCACCATGTAGCTCCGGCAATCGTCGTCCGAAGTGGAAGACACCAGTCCGTACCCCCTTCCTTGCCGTATCGGCGAGACCCTGAACTTGGGCTGCACGGCGAGCCACGGCGGAGCGAGCCGCAGCTCCTTGTGGAAGGGATTGAAGCGCCCCACCCAGGCATCTCCTGACCTCAGTCCGAGCCCACCGTTCTGCAGGGGCTCCATACGGAAGTACGACCCGCGCGGCATTCTCTCCACCACCACGAAAGGGGGACCGACCGCGGTGCCCCCAGGCCTGAACCAGCGCGCGGACCACTGGCTGGCGTTGTGCGTCTCGCTGGAGTCAAAGAACACCAGCGCCGAGTCAACCTGACTCGACGCCACGTGAGCCCCTGGCGGGTTGGGACCGGCGCCGCTCGCGATGAAGAGGGGGTCGGCGGACAACTCCCCCTCCCGGTCCAAGGTGAGCGCGTCGATTCGCCACCGCCCCTCGGAGGGCCGATAGGCGCGGAGAAGCAGCGTCCCCTGCCCCCCTCGGGGAATCACATCCGTCACCCTGTCCAGGTCCACGGACTTCGGAATCAAGGTGCCATTGGGGGTCATCACATGCAGGACCCTCGTCGGGTCGCTGTCCGAGCGAGGGCCCAGCAGATGGAAACCCCGGTCCTGCGCAATCAGGAACCACTGCCGGGGAAAATCGTAGAGGGTCGTCACCAGCCCACCGCTCGGCCCCCGCAGCTCCAGTTCGCGGCTCTCCGTGACGGAGTTAATGCGCTCCAACAGTACATTGCCCTCGCCGTCGACCACCATCTTCACGTTCTCATCGCTGTCAGACACACCGATAATCCCCGTGGGGGGACCCACGGGGCCAGGGAGGAGCCCCTCGCAACCCGCTGGCGCGCCCTCCTCCTCCGCGTCAACCTCCATGGCTGGCGACACGTCCCCCAGCGACTGCGCTTCCGCGTCCGCCACGTGACACGCCAGACACCACACCCCCGCCACCAAAACCGCCCTCATGCCACGCATGCGCTCACCCCCCATTTCCTGGCGGCAAATATAGACACGTGCCCCCGTGGGCGAACCCGGTCCCCCGGGGCCCATGCGAACGTCGGCCAGACTGGGGACACTCAGGACGCGGCCTGCCCCAGCGCGTCGAACCAGCGCATCCAGGTCACACGGGGGCCCCGCGGTCGCATGGCTCAGGGAGGCGCCCACGTTGATGACATCCGCGCCAAGCGCGCGCATGCGCTGCTCGATGAACACGGAGTTGGCGAAGGAGCCTCCTCGTCGGCCTCGCCGTGGCGCAGGCGCGTGGGTGCCCGTGGGCACCAATCATAGACATCATCCTTTCGTAGGCAGATTCCACAGCGGACGCTGAGAGGCATTCCGGCGCGCGGCGAAGTACGCGGGCGTCCCATCGGGAAGCGATTGGCTCTCTGTCGTGGTGAACTCTCTGAAGTCCGGGGCCCATCAAACTCCATGAGTTCGAGCTCACCCTCGGCCTCCCCCAGCCCGACTGGTTTCGGGCTCGGTGAGCCTGGAAGGTGGGCTCAATGTAGGAGAGACGTCGGCCTTCATCGATGCGCGCGCCCCTGCCGACGCTTCCGCGGTCGTTGCTCGCGGAACGCAGGGAATGTTCGTGACTGAGTCGTCCGTGGGGAGGAAACCAGAGAAAGATCGCGCCGTGTCAGGGACGAAATTCAATCACCGTAGGTCCCCGGGGAAAGGAGCAGCGACCATGACAACGTTGACGGTGCAGACGAACCCGATGAAGCGCAGCTATCGCAACGACCTCTGGCCCCAGCTTGGCGCCGCCTCCTGCTCCTTTGTGAGCTTCAACTCGCAGAGCACTGTGGGTTTTGACTGGATTGGCGGCCATCCGCCCGTACCCTGCTGACGCTCGCGCTCCGTGACTGGCGCGCCAAGCCACGCAGAGGCCGGGCTCCCATCCAAGGGACCCGGCCTTTCGGCTTTCTGGGCTCCCTGCTCGTCCGGGGACGTAGAGCGTTAGGGAAGACGCGCGGGCCTGTAGAGCCCGAGCCCGACAGGGCCCGCTGGGTTCAACTCCCAGCGTCCCCATGATGTACGAGCGTGGTCTGTCATGCCGGCCCTCGATTGAAGGACCACCGCAGGCTCCATCCCCGAACCCCTGACACCACTCACTCTTCCGCCACACAGAGACTTCAAGCCCTCTCAGAAATCCATGGCCAATTCCGCCCGGGGCGGCGACGGTCTGCAAAACCGTTTGAGACGGGTTCAACTCCCGTATTGGCCTCTGTCATGCCGACCTGGCGTAGGTGGTCCGCGCGCCCGTCTGAAGAGCGGGAGGACTCGGTTCGATTCCGAGGGCCGGCACTCCACAACTCCTTTCAAGGCCGCGCTCCGGGAGCAGCTTGGACTCCAAATCCGGGCGGGCAGGGTTCAACTCCTTGGCGGCCTGCTCTTTTCGCCCCTGTAGCTCAGCTGGCAGCAGCGCTGGTTTCGTAAACCAGAGGTCGTCGGTTCGAACCCGACCGGGGGCATTCACTCTTCTTTCTGCGGTGTGGGGCCGGCGCCCCTCTGGGCCTCATAAGCCTGGTCTCAGGGTTCAACTCCCTGCTCCGCAATCTCTTTCGCACGCAAAGCCAACTGGAGAAGGCAACGGTCTCACATACCGTCATCGCCGGGTTCGATTCCCGGGGCGTGCACTCAACACGGAAGTCCGCCGGTGTAGCCCAATAGGTAGAGGCACCAGGATGAGAGTCTGGGGGTTGCGAGTTCGAACCTCGCCACCGGCACTGTTGTCGCAGTCAAAAGACCGAGGTCCGGTCTGAAGCAACTCCCGCAGTCCGTCCGCGTAGCCCAATCGGGAGAGGCCGCCGGCTCAAATCCGGTGCAGTGCGAGTTCGACTCTCGCCGCGGATACATACGAAAGGCAGTGCGTCATGGAGACGCTGGTCCTCAGTCAGTCCTTCGAGCCCGTCGCGCGGATTCCCTGGCAGCGCGCGGTGATGCTCATCTTCCAGGGCAAGGTGGAAGTGGTCGAGGAGTACGAGGACCGCTTCGTGCGCTCGGTGACGGTGGAGATTCGCATGCCCTCCGTCATTCGCTTCTTCCGCGGGCAACGCAAGGGCCCCAAGGGCGTGAAGTTCAGCCGGGAGAACGTCTACATGCGAGACCACTGCCGCTGTCAGTACTGCGGCCTGAAGGTCTCGCGCGCGGAGGCGACGTATGACCACGTCATCCCCCGCGCCCAGGGGGGCCGGACGTCCTGGGAGAACGTCGTCATCGCCTGCGTGCCCTGCAACCAGAAGAAGGGCAACCGCACGCCCGAGCACGCGAAGATGGCGCTGCGCTGCGCGCCCGTGAAACCCAAGAAGCTGCCCGACGTGCTGCACCTGTCGTTCATCTTCGAGAAGGGCATGCCCATGTCGTGGGCCAAGTTCCTGCGGGACGTGACCTATTGGCATGGAGAGCTGCAGACGTGAGGTTTCGGGTGAAGGGGGTTCACCAGAGGTGGCCCCCGTCCCCTGTCCTGGGACGTGACGTTCCGGGGGGATGAGGAGGTCCGCCAGAGGCGGCCTCCCGCTCGTGGACCTCCCCGCGCGCCGGCAGGCGGGGCTCGCTGCTGCCGGCGTTTTTTCATGGAAGACCAACGCCGGAGGCCGGCGGCCCGTTTCGAAAACGATGCGAGCGCATGACGCGCTTGGGGTTCGAGTCCCCTGTCTTCCTTCTGGAAGTTGGACTGGTGATGGCACCAGGCCCCGTTGCTACCGGGTGCGAGCCGGCCTTCCGGCTTGAGGTTCAAGTCCTCCGACTTCCGTTCCAATGGCCCTCGAGGGCCGCATCTCCCCTGCCGTGTACACAGGGCAACGCCAGGCTACCCCCGTCACACAGCATGGCCCCGAGTCTCACCGTCCCTAGCCTCCGTCCCAGCCCGGGTACCCGGTGCATGGAAAGGAAGCACACACATGAAGGACTTCGGGACGGGTCGCTGGTTGGCGACGGGATGGGCCGTCTTCACGCTCGCGGGAGGACTCCTGGCGGGCTGCGGCTCCAGCTCCAGCGACGCCCAGAATCAACAGTCGCAATCCGCGGTGGGGCCGGAGGACCAGGAGCGCATCCAGAAAGGCCTGGCCATCTCCCCGGTGACCCTCAACTTCACCGGCCTGGACCGCAACCTCGTCGGCCTGGGCAGCTACATCGTCAACGCGCAGGGCGAATGCAGCACCTGCCACACCAGCCCACAGTACGCGCCAGGCGGAGACCCCTTCCAGGGCCAGCCCGAGCAGACCAACACCGCGAACTTCCTCGCCGGCGGCAGGGACTTCGGCGGAGGCATCGTCTCGCGCAACATCACCCCGGACGCCCAGGGACTGCCCATGGGGCTCACCTATGATGCGTTCCTGGCCGTCATCCGCACGGGAATGAAGCCGGACGGGAGCCTTCTCCAGGTAATGCCCTGGCCCACCTTCTCGAAGATGCGGGACGCGGACCTGAGGGCCGTCTACGAGTACCTCCGGGCCATCCCCTCGGCACAGCCGGGCAGCCCCCCCACTCCGACTCCGACGCCAACTCCGACTCCGACGCCGACGCCGACTCCGACGCCCCCCTCGCCTCCTCCGTATCCCTGACGCACACCTCGCGTCCGTCCGGCCCCGCGCTCCACGGGCATCCGGCTGACTCGCTGGGATTGAACACTCACCTTGGCGATTCAGCGGTTAGAGTGCGTCCTCCGGCGAGGGGGCGGTTGACGAGACATGGCGACGAGGAAGAGCGAGGACCAGGAACGACTCATCGACCGAGACCTGACCGCGATGGCCCGAGAGGGGCGGCTGCCGGCCGCCCACGGTGTGGATGCCGCGGTGACAGAGGTTCTCGGTCTGCTGACTCGAGGTGGCAAGCACCCGCTGCTGGCGGGCGACCCGGGCGTGGGAAAGAGCGCGCTCGTGCAGGAGGTCGCACGCCGCATCGCAGAGGGCCGCGTGGACGCGGAGCTCTCACAAGCCCGGCTGGTGGAGGTCTCCGTCGCCAACATCCTGGCGCGCAGCACCCAGCGCCAGGCGGCCGAGAGCTTCGAGGAGCTGCTCGCGCACCTCGCGCGCCATGCCTGCCCCATCGTCTACATCCGCGACCTGCCCGCCGCGCTGGGTGGCCCCCTGGCCCCCGTGGCCGTGCGTGCGCTGCGCACCGGCGGCATGCGCTTCATCTTCGAGACGGAGCCCAAGCGCGTCCAGGAGCTGGTGCGCTCCGACGAAGCCCTGGCGGAGCGACTGCACCTGTTGCCCCTGCACGAGCCACCGCTCGAGAAGGCGCGCTGGGTGCTGGGCCGAGTGGCGGAGGAGCTGGAGCGCGAGCTGCGGCTGCCCATCGACCCCGCCGCGTGTGACCTGGCGCTGCGGCTGTCCGCCAAGTTCCTGCTGGCGCAGCGCATGCCGCGCAAGGCCATCGAGCTGCTGAAGGAGACCGCGGCCGAAGCGGCGGGCGCGGCCAAGGACCATGTCGGCCCCGAGGACGTGCTCACCCGCTTCTGTTCCGCCACGCGCCTGCCACGCTTCGTGGTGGACGACGCCATGCCGCTGGACCTGGAGGAGACCGAGCGCTTCTTCGGCGAAAGGCTGCTGGGTCAGACAGACGCGGTGGGAGCAGTGCTGCGCTCGGTGGCCCTGCTCAAGGCGGGCCTGAACGACCCTCGCCGTCCGCTGGGTGTGTTCCTGTTCGCGGGCCCCACGGGCGTGGGCAAGACACAGCTCGCGAAGCTCCTGGCGGAGTACCTCTTCGGCTCGGCGGACCGGTTGGTGCGCCTGAACATGGCGGACTACCCCAACGACGGAGACGAGAGCGTGCCCTTCGGCGCGTCCTGGGCTCCAGCGCTGGAGACCCGGCGTGGAGAACTGAGCGCGCTGCTGGACGGCAAGGTGTTCTCCGTGCTGCTGCTCGACGAGTTCGAGAAGGCCGCGCGCAGCGTGCATGACCGCTTCCTCCAGCTGTTCGACGAAGGCACCTTCGTCAACGGCGCGGGCGAGGTGGTGTCGTGCAACAACACGCTCATCGTCGCCACGTCCAACGTGGGCGCCGAGGTGTACCGCGAGCCGGCCATGGGCTTCGCGGGCACGAAGCGCGCGGACGAGATGGTGTCGGAGGTGGACCGCCGCATCGGCGAGGCGTTCCGCCCGGAGTTCCTCAACCGCTTCGACGCCATCTGTCACTTCCAGCCCCTGTCCAAGGTGGACATCCGCAAAATCGCGCAGCGCGAGGTGGGCCGCGTGCTGGAGCGAGAGGGCATCCGCGCGCGCTCGCTGGACGTGGAGGTCACCCCCGAGGTCGTCGACATCCTCGTGGAGCGCGGCTACTCGCCTCAGTTCGGCGCGCGCTACCTCCAGCGCGAAATCGAGAAGACCCTCACCGCCGCGCTGGCCGTGGAGATTGCTCGCAAGCCGCTGGCTCCAGGGACCCCCGTGCGAGTGGAGGCGCGACCGGGAGGCCGAGTCGTGGCCGTGGCCGAGCCCGCCGCGCCGCCGCCCGCCCCCACCGCGCAGCTCCTCCTCCCGTCAGCACGCGCCGCGCCGGTGAAGCGGCGCCTGGACCGCAAGTCGCTGCTGGTCGAGATGGACCGCCTGGTGGGCAAGGCGCGCGCGCTGGCGGCCTCGTCTGGCCGCCCGGAGATGGAGGACCGGCGCGCATCCCTGCTGACGGAGACCCAGGCCCCCAATCTCTGGGATGACCCCACCCACGCGGCCGACGTCATCCGGGCCTTCCGGACAGTGGAGGCTCACATCAACGAACTGGAGCGCCTGGAGGCCGCGTGCCTCTTCGCGCGCCGGCTGGTGCGCGAGGCGAAGAACGAGGTGCAGCTCGCCTCCGCGGCGCGGCAGGTGGAGGACGTCGCTCGCGAGGTCCAGATGGCCGAGGCCCTGCAAGCCTCCGGAGCCACGCAGCAGGACAACGAAGCGCTGGTGGACATCTGCGCGAGCGACTCGGCGGAGACTCAAGAAGCCTGGGTGCAGGAGCTGGCCACCATGTACCTGGGCTGGGCGCAGCGGCGCGGCTACGAGGCGGTGGCGGTGGCCGAGGCAGATGAGCCCTCTCGCGTCGTGGTGCGCATCGCCGGACCGGGTGCGTACGGATTCCTCGCGGGTGAGGCGGGCCTGCATCGGCGGTTGGAGGACGAGAAGCGTCAGCGGGCCTACGTGCGTGTGCACCGCGGCGGCGCACTCTCCGAGGAGGAGTTGGAGCTCCTCGACGTGCTCGGCCGGCCCGTGAAGAGCCATGAAGGCGCCTACCTCCATCGCGTGCGCATGGAGGTGACGGTGAAGGATGAGTCCACCGGGCGCGTGCTCACCCTCACCGGCGCGGGAGAGCTGGAAGAGCTGAAGGACATCGCCGCCCGCGTCGTCGCGGGCCAGGGTGGCACCACGGACGAAGCGCGTCGGTACTACGTGGGACGCAGCCCCCGCGTGGAGGACCCTCGCACCGGCGCAGGGACACCTCGCGTCAAGGACGTGCTGCGCGGCGAGTTGGATGTGTTCATCGCCGCGTGGATCTCACGCCCCCCAGCGGAACCTCCGCTGGGGAGCTGAGCCCGAGGGAGCGGGACTCATCCCCGCCCCTCGAATCGCACGGCGAGCACTACAGCGTGACGCGGAGCGAGGTGAACCGGGTGTTGTTCTCCTCGCGCAGCTCTCCCTCCTGCTGGTAGGGGTCCACGGAGACGCCCAGGTAGTAGTCACCCACCTGGTTCATGGCATCCGGCGGCAACAGCACCGGAGTCCCCCACCCTCGGGAGGCGCAGGCCCCCGGCGCCAGGGCGCTGATGGACAGCTCGCCCAGGACGACCTGGTCCGGACTGGGAGGCAGCCCTTCCGGAGCGAGGTTGAGGTCCATGGAGACATAGAGCTTCACGGAGGTCTCATTGCTCTGCTGCATGCCCTGATTGCACACCTTGATGGTGGTGGTGAAGGAGGCCCCCGTGCGAACGGTGTTCGGGCCCGACAGCTCCGTGACGACCAGGTCCGGCTTCGCTCCCACGCCAAGGACCGTCTTGGCGAAGGTGTTGTTGTCCTCGCGCAGCTCGTTCACCGACAGTTGCTCGTCGATGATGGCCCCCAGGAAGTAACGCCCATCCCCCTGTGCGTCGGGGGGAAGCATCACGGCCCCCGACGTCGAGAGCAGGCTGCACGCCCCCGCCTGGAGCGACGGAACAGACACGAGCGCCACGAAAGCCTGGTCGGGCATCTGAATCCCCGAAGGCATCACGAACGACAGCGCGTCATCCACCGACAGATAGATTCGAGTCTCGGTCGTGGGGCTTGCCTGCGTGCCCTGATTGCACACCCGAACACTCAGGGGAATGGACTGGTTCGGCATCGCGCTCGTGGGCGCGAGCAGCTCCTTGATGACCAGGTCCGGCCTGGCGCCGATACCCATCGTCTTCTGCGCGTAGACGTTGTTGTCCTCGCGCAGCTCGGGCACGGAGGCCGGCTCATCGATGACAACCCCGACGTAGAACACGCCGCCGGCCTGCCCGTCAGGCGGCAGCGTGGCGGGGGCTGAACCGGAAATCGTCAGACACTGTCCCGCGCTCAGCGACGGCACCGGGAGCTGTCCAATCGGAGTCTGGTCCAGCGCGCCAGCGGCCCCAGGACCGGACGACATCGGCGTCAACGCGTCATCCAGGGAGATGTACAACTGGGCTTGCGTCGGGGGGCTCGCCATCGTGCCCAGGTTGCAGGCCCTCACGGTGAGCGCGAACGACTGTCCCGGCAGCGTGCTCGAGGGGATGCTCATCCCGTTGACGACCAGGTCCGGGCCGTCGCCCACGGCCACCCGCCCCTTCACGAAGACATTGTTGTCCTCGCGCAACTCCATCACCGCGGCATCACCGTCGGCGATGGCACCCACGAAGTACCCACCCATCATCCCCTGAGCGCTCGGCGGGAACGCCGGCCAGAAGTTCGAGGACCGCGCGGAGCACTGCCCCGGATACAGGCTGGGCATATCCACGAAGCCCAGAGGGGCCTGGTTCGTCGGAGGATAGGACTGCGGTGACTGCATCGGCGTCAACGAGGGCTCCGTCGACACAAAAAGATGCACACGGGACTGAGGCGCGTGCTCCGTGCCCTGGTTGCACACCGTCACCGTCGCCGGCCGCGAGGGCGGAGCGTTCACCGTGTAGCTGTCCGGCATGACGAGCTCCGTGACGACCAGGTCCGGCCCCTGGCCAACGCCGATCAACCCCGTCACGAAGGTGTTGTTGTCCTCGCGCAGTTCGTTCACCGACCGCTGCTCATCGATGATGGCCCCCACGTAGTACGCACCGCTCCGCCCCTGCGAGTCCAAAGGCAACATTCCCCAGAAGGACTCCGTATAAGACTTGCAGTGCCCAGGGACGAGGTCGGACACAAAGATATCCCGGATGAAAGCCTGGTCCGCCGGCATGTAGCCAGGGAACGGCGACATCGGCGTCAACTCCCTGTCCATCGACACGTACAGGCCCACCTGGGTCGGAGAGCTCGGCGCGAATCCCTGGTTGCACACCTTCACGGTCACTGTTGAAACGCCGCCCGGACCGTTCGCCCGCAGGCTCTCCGGGACCTTCACCTCCGTGATGACCAGGTCTGACTTCTGGCCAATCCCAACCAGGCCCTTTACGAAGATGTTGTTGTCCTCGCGCAGCTCCGGCACCACCCGCTGCTCATCGATGATGGCCGCCAGGTAGTATGCCCCCTCCATTCCCTGCGCGTCCGCCGGAATCACGGGCCAGAAGGTCGTCGAAAGCGTCTTGCACTGCCCTGACGGAAGCCCTGGAAACGGAAACGACTGGAGGAAGGACTGGTCCATGGCCGGGAAGCCCTGGCCCGGCACCATCGGCGTCAACTCAGCGTCCATCGACACATACAGACTCACGTTGCCGGAAGGACTCGGCTCGGTGCCCTGATTGCACACCGTCACCGTCGCGGGCGTCGCGGGACCGTTGGAGCGGAGGTTCGCGGGCGTCTCCATCGCGGTGACGACCAGATCCGGCCCCTGCCCGATTCCCACCCGCCCCTTCACGAAGATGTTGTTGTCCTCGCGCAGCTCCGGCACGGAGCCTTGCTCATCGACGATGGCGCCCACGTAATACGAGCCATTCTGTCCCATCGAATCCGGAGGGAGCACGGGCCAGAGGTTCGTGGACTGGGTCGCACACTGGGCCGGGCTCAGATAGGGAATCTCCACCATGCCCAACGGAGCCTGGTCCGTCGGCGGATAGCCAAATCCAGGCCCCATGGGCGTCAGCTCCGCGTCCATCGACACATACAACTGCACTCGCGACATGGGGGCGGACTCCGTGCCCCGGTTGCACACCGTCACCGTCGCGGGCGTCTGCGAGCCCCCCGTGTTGGCGCGGAAGCTCGCCGGCGTGACGATATCCGTGACGACCAGGTCCGCCCCTTGGCCCATTCCCACCAGGCCCTTCACGAAGATGTTGTTGTCCTCGCGCAGCTCCGGCACCGAGCCCTGCTCATCGATGATGGCACCCACGTAGTACGCGCCGCTCATCCCCTGCGCGTCCGGTGGCAACATGGGCCAGATGGACGTGGCGGACGTCCTGCACTGCCCGGGGTCAAGCCACTGCACGGGCACCGAGCCCAGGAAGACCTGGTCCGTCGCCGCCGGATAGCCAGGGCCCGGGCCCGGAGCCGCCGCTGTCAGCACGTCGTCCATCGACGCATAGAGATTCACGGTGGTGGACGGGGTCGACATCGTGCCCTGGTTGCACACCGTCACCGTCGCGGGCACCGAGGACGTCCCCGGCCCATTCGCACGGAGGCTCTCCGGCACTCTGATCGCCGTGACGACCAGGTCCGCGCCATCCCCAATCCCTACCAACCCCTTCACGAAGGTGTTGTTGTCCTCACGCTGCTCCACCACCGACCCCTGCTCGTCGACGATGGCGCCCACGTAGTACCCACCGACCATCCCCTGCGCATCCGGCGGGAGCGCGGCCTGGATGGGCGTGGACCTCGTCGCGCACTGCCCCGGCCCCAGGGGGGGCACATCAACGATGCCCAGCGGAGACTGGTCCGTCACCGGCCCCTGTGACATCGGCGTCAACGTGACGTCCATCGACACATAGAGATGTGCGCGAGTCGAGGGCGTGGGGTCCGTGCCCTGGTTGCATACCCTCACCGACGCCATCGCAGGTGTTGGGTAGGACCCCACGCGAAGGCTCGGCGGAACGTCCATCTCGGTGATGACCAGGTCAGCCCCCTGGCTCAACCCACTCGATGCCGTTCCCGGGGCGGGCTCACCAGAGGGTGTCTCCCCTCCAGAACAGCCGACACTCCCCGTCGCCAACATTCCCAGGACCCACCAGCCCGTGGCTGGTGCCATCCACTCTCGCCTCTTCATGGAGTCTCCCGTTGCATTCGCGTGAAGAGCCCTGCCCCGACGGCCAGGCACGGCTCCAGACACGCACGCACGCCTTGCGCGCGGGGAGACAACAAACCACGAACAACAAGAACAATCCAACTACCCGGCTGGTCAAGTCGAGATGGCGAACACAGTCACCCCGTCACGGAGGCACACTCCGTGACGGGGGTTCTCATCGACGAGTCCATCACATGTTTCAGCGAACCACGCCCGCGACCCGGGCATGGGAAGGCGCGGAGGTTGTTTCGGCCACGGCCTTGCCGAGCGAGCCGGCGCTCTGCGGGAAGGGGCCTCTGGCCAGCTCTTGTCCCGAGGGGTCCAGCACCTGCGCATAGACATTCTTGAAGCCCTTCTTCAGGCCCACCGACTCATGAGGCTCGCCCTTGCTGTCGGCGACCATGTAGAGCGAGGAGTCGAGCTCGGGCGGAGGTGTCTCGCCATGCTCCTGAAAGAGATTGCGCATGAGGTCGAGCGACTCGGCGTGGCTCTTTTTGATCTCCCCCTTCGCCATGCCCTTGAAGAGGCCCGGGACATCTCGCAGGTCCACCCGCACCACGACGATAGGCTTGCCCGCTCGCACATCGTAGACGAACTGGTAGGCGTGCTCACGCAGCTCATCCCGGGTGCCCTTGTTGGCATACAGGACCACGGCTGGCCGCCCCTTCCCGATGGGAACCTCTCTGCCAAACACGTCCTTCAGCTCCGCGGCAGATGCGGGAAGAACGCCTAGCACGCCCAGCAGTCCAACAAGCGCGGCAAGTTTCCTCATGTAGCGTGTCCTTTCTAAAGACAGAGTCATGGGTGCGACGGTTTCTACGAACACCACCACCCCCACCTCGAATCCCCAGCCAATCCCCGAACCCGCTCCAGGGACCCCCTGCTCGACAGGACACCCCCGTTCGCGTGCCTGCACGGTTGCCCGGCATCGGACTCCTCTGCTATCGCCCCCCGGGACGCCGCATGAGGCGGCGCCTCAAGGGGGCGGTCCATGATGGAGCGGTTGAGGCATCTGAAAGGAATTGCTGCGTTATCGCTGGTGCTGGTGTCCCTGTCCGCGGGCGCGACCCAGCCCTTCGAACAAGGCATGGTCACCATCACCCTGGATGACGGCTGGGCCACCCAGTTCGACAAGGCCCGTCCCCAGCTCAACGCGCGAGGAATTCGCGCCACCTACGCGCTCATCACCCAGGCGCTGGCGCAAGGCTGGGGCGGTTACATGAGCACGTCTCAAGTCCAGACCCTGATATCAGAGGGCAATGGCATCGCCAGCCACACCCTCACCCATCCAGACCTGACCACGCTCACCGCGCCCCAGCTCGTCTCCGAGCTGAGCGACTCGCGCGCCTGGCTCCAAACCCAGTTCAACCTGCCCGCGGTGCCCGACTTCGTCGTCCCCTATGGGAGCTACGACGCCAACGTGCTCACCCACATCCGGCAGCACTACGCCAGCAGCCGCACCGTCAACCCTGGACGCAACTTCCGAGACACCATCGTCTATGAGCTGCGAGGCAATGACGTGGCTCGCAACGTCCCCGTCAGCACGGTGAGGGGATGGATTGACCGCGCGGTCGCCGAGAAGAGCTGGCTCATCCTCGTCTTCCACGAGTTCTTGGACGGCACGCCCACGCGCGACACGCAGTACCGCACGCAAGACTTCGCGGCCATCCTCAACCACATCCAGCTTCGCGGCGCGCGCACGGTGACGCTGTCACAAGGATTGGCGTTGATGGACGGACGCACCGAACCGGAACCCGGCTCCATGCTCTCCATCTACGCGGACGGGCTCGAGAACGGCTTCGCGGACTGGAGCTGGGCGGAGCACTCGCTCGACGAGACGGGCACCGTCCACCGGGGCCTCGCGTCCATCCGCTTCACGCCCGACACTTGGTCGGGCCTGCTCCTGCATCACCCGGGCGTGGACCTGTCACTGTATCAAGCGGTCGAGCTGTGGGTTCACGGCGGAACCACCGGAGGACAGCTCGTGCGAGCCGTGCTCCATGACGGCACGGACTGGCTGGGGTCGGTCCGCTTGGATGAAGCACTGGGCGGTCCGCTCGTCGCCGGGGAGTGGCGCAAGGTGAGGCTCTCCCTCGACGCCATGGGCGCGGCCTCCGGCACGCTGCGCGACCTCTACTTCCAGGACGACTCGGGGACGACCCAGGCGGACCTGTATCTGGATGACATCACGCTCATCCCCCGATGAGGCTCGGCGGGCGGGGTGACGCGCTCCTGACTTGCAAGTGAGCCAGGCTTCCGGTGGCTCGGATACCTGGCGCACGGGCACTCGCCCGGCCTCCTCACGACGTCGAGCACACCTACACCGACGCCTCTCGTCGACCCCGAGTCTTTTCCGCGCCAGCCCTCCTGGGCGCGGCCCGTCCGCAACTTTCCACCGCGCAAGCCGGAATGAGTCCTTAGACTCCCCCCACATGCTTCAAGTCATTCCCCTCGGCGGCCTGGGAGAAATCGGCCTCAACTCCCTGGTCATCGCCTGCAACGGGGAGATGCTGCTCATCGACGCGGGCCTGATGTTCCCCTCGGACGGGATGCCCGGCGTCGACATCATCATCCCGGACTTCTCCCACCTGAAGCAGAACGCCGCCCAGCTCAAGGGCGTGTTGCTCACCCATGGGCATGAAGACCACCTGGGCGCGCTCCCCTACCTGCTGAGCGAGTTGTCCGTTCCCATCCCCGTCTACGGCACACGCTTCACGCTCGCCATGGCCCGCCACCGGCTGGACGAGCTGGGC
Organism: Myxococcus stipitatus; assembly: GCF_037414475.1. Next base: position 2,634,074 of record NZ_CP147913.1, read on the forward strand.
GTGGAAGCGGACCTGCGCGAAATCGAGCCTCGCGAGCCCTTCCCCGTGGGCAGCATGTTCAAGGTCGAGGCCAGCCGCGTGACCCACACCGTGCCGGACGCGGTGGGCTTCATCGTCCGCACGCCCGAAGGCACCCTCATCCACACCGGCGACTTCAAGCTGGACCCGGACCCCATCGACGGGCTGCGCACGGACCTGGAGCGCTGGGGGGAAGCGGGCGACGAAGGGGTGTTGTGCCTGCTGTCGGACTCCACCAATTCCGAGCTGACCGAGGAGACGGGCAGCGAGCGAGTGGTGGAGCAGACCTTCGAGCGGCTCTTCCGCGACGCCACCGGCCGCATCGTCGTGGCCCTCTTCTCCTCCAACCTGCACCGCGTGCGGCACCTGTTGGCGCTGGCCGAGCGGCTGGGGCGCAAGGTCGCCCTCCAGGGCCGCAGCATGCTGCGCAACGTGGAGATGGCGCGGCAGCTGGGCTACCTCGACGTGCCCGACTCGCTCTTCGTCCACCTGGACACCGTGCCCCTGCTTCCCGCGCAGCGAGTCCTCGTCCTGACGACGGGCGCACAAGGCGAGCCCCGCGCGGGCCTGTCCCAGCTCGCCTCCGGCGATGGCCCCTTCAAGGTGGGCCCGGGAGACCTGGTGGTGCTCAGCTCCCGCCCCATCCCCGGCAACGAGCGCGGCGTGGGGGCCCTCATCGACCAGCTCCACTGGCGCGGCGCCAAGGTGGCCTACGCCCAGGTGGAGCCCGGCGTCCACGTCTCCGGCCACGCCAGCCGCCCGCAGCAGAAGCGCGTGCTGGACCTGGTGCGCCCCCGCCACTTCATCCCCGTCCACGGAGAGGGCCGCCACCTGCACCGCCACCTGGCCACCGCTCGCGAGGCGGGCCTGGAACCCGCGCAGTGCCTGCTCGCCCAGGACGGCGACATCGTCGGCTTCGAGGAGGGCAGAGGCCGATTCACCGGCAGCGTGACCTCCGGACGCATCTTCAAGGACCGCTTCGGCGGGGGGATGGTGACCTCGGACACACTCCAGGAGCGGGTCCGCCTGTCGGAGACCGGACTGGTGGCCGCCGTGGTCGTCCTCCAGAGGGACACCCAGCGGCTGGTGGGCGGCCCCCAGCTCTCCGGGCAGGGGTTGTCGCTGGATGAACAGGTCCTGCTGCCTCGGGTGGCCCAGGAGGCCCGGACGCTCTTCGAGGAGTTGTCCGTCCAGCTCCGGGGCGACGATGCCCTGGTGCGAGAGGAGCTCACCCGGGTGGTCCGCCGTGCGTTCCGGCTGTACACCTCCAAGCGCCCCTTGGTGGTGCCCATGGTCGTCAGGGTGTAGGTGTGTTAAGGGCCGCTGCTGCCCATGCCCTCGTTCGATGTCGTCTCGAAAATCGACCTCGCCGAGCTCGACAACGCGGTCAATCAGACCAAGAAGGAGCTCAGCACCCGCTATGACTTCCAGGGTGCCCAGGCGGATATCGTCGTCGCCCCCGACAACACGGCCATCACCGTGAAGGCGAACAGCGAGGACCGCGTCCAGGCGGCCAAGGAGGTCCTGCTCGCGAAGCTGGCCAAGCGCAACATCAGCCTGCATGCGCTGGAGTACGGCGACGTCGAGAAGACGGGCCTGCACAACGTGAAGCAGGTCATCAAGCTCCAGCAGGGAATCCCGGTGGAGAAGTCCAAGGAGCTGGTGAAGCTGCTCAAGGAGTCCAAGATGAAGGTGCAGGGCTCCATCCAGGCCGACCAGCTGCGCGTCACGGGCAAGAGCCGGGATGACCTTCAGGCCGCCATGGCCATGTTCCGCAAGGAGCAGGACCGGCTGAAGCTCGACATGCAGTTCACCAACTTCCGCGATTGAAGAAGCCCATGCGAGCCGCAGCCCTGTCTCTCTGCTGGATGCTTTGTGTCCCCGCTGTCGCCTCCGCGCAGGAGGAAGCAGCGCCCCGTCCGTCCAAGCTTGTTCCGTCCATGGCCAAGCCGCCGCGGTTCCAGGGAGGCCTCAAGGGCTTCGCCTCGCCGCTGACGCTCAAGTCCCTGGACGCGCCGGGCTCAAGCGCCTCGTTCAACGCGAAGGTCGGCTTCCGCAAGGACACGCTCTACGTGGGCGTGGACGCCAAGGACGACCAGCTCCTCGCGGGCGACGTGCTCTCCGTGTCCATCTACTTCCCTGACACCGGGCCGCTGACGACGGGGTACACGTGGCGCTTCGGCTTCGACGGCAAGCGCGCGTCCGGAGCGGAGAGCGGCACGCCGGAGTTCGCCCAGCAGAAGGTGAACGGCGCGGTGGAGCGCGAGGGCAACACGCTGTCGCTCGTGGCGTCGGTGCCCGTGCGCGCCCTGCCCCGCTTCCCGGCGAAGGACCCCATGGTGATGGATGTGTGCATCACCTTCGAGGACGTGGACAGCGCGGGTGGCAAGCCCGTGGCCGTCTCCAACTGCCAGAGCGGCACCATGCCGGGTGAGGCCCTCCGCCTGCCGGACGAGGTGCGCAAGGCGCTCAAGCTCAAGCCCACGGAGAACGTCACGGCGCTCGAGCCCGCGGCCACCGGCTGGCTGGGGTGGGACCTGCTCAGCTACCCGGCCTGGGCCCAGGGCGACGAGAACCTGACGCCCGAGGCGCTGCGCGAGCTGGTGGTGTCCAAGTCGGTGGAGGCGGACTCCGCCAATGTGAAGGTGCCCGATACGTTGAGCCTGCCGGACGGGCAGCCGCTCGTTACGGTGCTCACCGGGAAGAATCCCTATGCCGTTGAGGGTCGGTGTGACTCCGAACATGAGCTCCGGATGGGGCTGTATCTGGTGACAGGGAAGACGGCGACGCGGGCGCTCGAGTGGCCGGTCTCCACCTGCGCCCTGGGGCGTGCGACCTCGATGGAAGTGGATGAAGAGGGCACGCTGACCATCCGTTACTCGAACGGCGCGACCATCAACTTCGCTTGGAGTGGGGACCACTTCTCGCGAACCGAACTCGGAAACAGGTAGACGCGGTGGAAACAACCAAGAGCCTTTACATGATGACCCTCGGCTGCCCGAAGAACCGGGTGGACTCCGAGGTGATGCTCGGCACGTTGAAGCACCGTGGCTACACGCTGGTGCAGGAGCCTTCCGAGGCCCAGGTCATCGTCGTCAACACGTGCGCCTTCATCGGCCCGGCCAAGCAGGAGTCCGTGGACTCCATCCTGGAGATGGCCGAGCTGAAGAAGTCGGGCAGCTGCAGCACGCTGGTGGTGACGGGGTGCCTGTCCCAACGCTACGGCGAGGAGCTGGCGAAGGAGATGCCGGAGGTGGACCACTTCCTGGGCACCAGCGCCTACGCCCAGATTGGCGACCTGCTCGCGGCCGAGGCCTCCCCGCGTCAGGTGATTCCGGACCCCGACTACATCCACGACGCGAACACGCCGCGCGTCAACTCGATGCCGAAGTACACGGCCTACCTCAAGGTGTCCGAGGGCTGTGACAACGCCTGCGCGTTCTGCATCATCCCCACGCTGCGCGGTGGCCAGCGCTCGCGGACCATCGACGACATCGTCATCGAGGCGAAGCGGCTGGCGGACAGCGGCGTGCAGGAGCTGAACCTCGTCGCGCAGGACCTGACGGCGTACGGTCATGACCTGCCCGGCAAGCCCAAGCTGCACGACCTGCTCAAGGCGCTGGCGCAGGTGGACGTGCGGTGGATTCGCCTGCACTACGCCTACCCGCGCGTGTTCCCGGACGAGCTCATCGACGTCATGGCGTCGGAGCCGAAGATTGCCCGCTACCTGGACATGCCGGTGCAGCACGTCAGCGACAAGCTGCTGATGTCGATGAAGCGCGGCCGCAACTCGGAGTTCCTCAAGGGCCTGCTCGCGAAGCTGCGCGAGCGCGTGCCTGGGCTGGTGATGCGCACGTCGCTCATCGTCGGCCTGCCGGGTGAGACGGAAGAGGACTTCGAGATGTTGAAGGAGTTCGTGAAGACGCAGCGCTTCGAGCGGCTGGGCGTCTTCCAGTACTCCGACGAAGAGGGCACGGCGGCGTACGACTTGCCGGACAAGGTGCCGCAGAAGACCATCGAGCGCCGGTGGCGCGAGGTGATGGCCATCCAGAAGCGCATCAACCGCGAGCAGAACAAGAAGCTGGTGGGCAAGCGGATCGAGGTGCTGGTGGAGGGCCCCGCGCCGGAGACGGAGCACCTGCTGGTGGGCCGTCACCAGGGCCAGGCGCCGGAGATCGACGGACTGGTCTACATCAACGACGGCCTGGCGTACCCGGGCGAGCTCGTCACCGTGGAGGTGACGGAGGCGCACGACTACGACCTGGTGGCTCGCGTGGTGGAGCGCCCGGACCCGAAGCAGCGGCAGCACGTCGCTCGAGACGCGCACCCGGCTCCCGTGCCGGTGGTGCAGGCGCCTCGGCCCACGACGCGGATGGAGTAGTCGTTTGCGCGCCCGGGCCGTCGGCGCTCCCGCGCGGCCTGGGTGGGTTGTCTCGTGCGAACTGGAGGTCCCGCTACCGTGGGTCCTCGGGCTCCAGTTCGCGCTCCTCGGGAGGAGGCTCCCGGGACGTCTTCTTGCGCGAGGGCGCCGCGACCCCTTCTCCCAGCGGCGTGGGTTGGCACTCGCACACGGTGCGGCGCGTGGAGGCCTCGGTGACGAAGGCACACGCGGTGGGGCACTCGGGCTGACGGCCTTCCTCGAAGAGCGACAGCGTGAAGTCCTTCGCCTGCGTGAGCGCGGCATGGCACGCGGGCAGCGTCTGCGCCATCGAGGGCCACGGCAGTCGGTGCTGGGTCGTCAGGCCTCGGCTCGTCGAGGGGAAGCTCAGGCCCACGGCGCAACCGGACTCCACCCGCTGGCCCTCCGCGCTCACGGGCTCGAGATAGAGCCTGCCGCCCTCGGGGAGGTCCCTGAACACCGCGCCCACGAGGGAGACTCCACCGTCCGGCTCGCGCTTCACGTAGAGCCCGTAACAGGCTTCCTCGCTGAAGACGCCAAGTGCATCGGCGCAGTGCTGGCGAGGAGTCAGCCGCCCAGCGGAGGGCGCCGCAGCCGCGGGATTGTCACGTGCGCCAGGCGACGCGGGTGTCGGGAGCGAGGCTCCATCGGGTGGAGTAGTCGCTGGTGCAGGTGTCGACACGGTGGCCGACGAGGTGTCGGTCGTCGATGAGGCTGAGGGGGAGGCTGCTTCCACCGCGCGCACACGTGGCCTGCGCAACACCAGCACCCCACCCTTCGCATCCAACGTGGCGGTGAAGCGGCCCCAGACGTCGGGCCCCAGACGCCCCAGGCTGCTGGGCGAGTCCCAACGTCCCGCGGCCTCCACCACGAGGGGCTGGACGCCCACGCCCCGCGCGAGGTCCACCGAGTCCACCGCGAACGTCCTCGGCGGCAGGTTCGCGGCGGTCTCCAAGGGCTGAAGGCCCTGGGCCTCCGCTGGCCCCACCGCGATGCGAGAGAAGGGCTCACGCGTGGACAGCACGAAGGGCCCGGTGAGCTCCGCGTCGCCCTGCGCAATCCTCGCGGCCAGGAGCGGCCAGTCGCCCACGGGTTCGCGGCTGAGCTCCACGCGGTGGACCTCTCGCGCGACATCTGTTCGCGCCGCCTCCGCGAGATAGGCCTCACGCGGACGGGACGCGGTGAAGGTCACCTCGCGACGCAGGGGGTCCACGGTGAGCGCGTAGGGCTCCAGGACATCCGAGCCCAGCGTCAACGAGCAGGGCTTCTCCCCGGACACCCCCGCCGTGCGCAGCGGCACGCGCGACGCACCCACGGTCAGCACGGGCAGAGGCACCACGGGCCACGCGCGAAATCCTCCCGCGATTTCGGGCGCGCGCACGGTCCCCTCGGGCGCGGGGACTCCTGCATCGAAGCACTCCTGGGAGACCATCGACAGCGGCCGGGCCACATCCAGCACCACGGGGACGGCTCTTGCGCCCAGTTTCCCCGCGACGGTCAGACGCAACGCGGGAGACGCCAACAACGGCAGCGTCTGCCCCGCGAAACCCTCGGACCGAGGGGAGCTCGGAGCCACCTCCCGGTGACACCCAGCTCCCATCAACCCCAGACCAGCCCAGAACAGGAACGCGCCGCGCACGCCGGGCAGGTTACTGCTTCTTCTGCTTGGTGAAGTCGTCCACGCGCGTGTCGTCCGGCACGTCCAGCTTGAAGCTGTCCGCGGAGAGCCCCACGTTCGTCTTCAGGTCCAGGAAGGAGATGGTGTTCTCGCTTCCATCCGGGTCCACCACGGTGCTCTTCAACACCTGGGCGGACGTGGGGTCCACCTCGAGCCGCACCTGCTTGAAACGCGGCTCCTGCTTCAAGGGGTCCAACACCAGCAGCGTGCCCTTGCAGTCCTTGCAGGTGCCCTTCGAGATGGCGAACTCGTCCGCGAGCTTCCCCTGGCCGAAGAGGAACGTCACCGAGGCGGAGAGCTGGCTGGTGTCCACGCCCGCCACCGTGAGCGACTGGGCCGCCGGGTCGTACGCGTAGATCTTGTTGCCCGCCAACACGAAGGTGCGCACGGAAGGCTTCTGGTACTCCCACCGCATCAGGCCGGGCTTCTTGTACGTGACCTGGCCCTCGGACGTCTGCGTGCGGCGGAAGGTCTTGTACTTGTAGTCCTGCCGGAAGCCCGCCTTGAAGTCGCCGGTCTTCTCGTAGAACGCCTGCATCCGGTCCACGAGGGACTTCACCTCGGGCGTCATGGGCGGCGCGGGCTTCTTGGCCGCCTCGGCGGGGGCCGCCGGCTTCGCGTCACTGGTCGCGGGGGCCTTCGGCGTGCTCGGTGCAGGAGTGGAGGGCTTGCCCGTTCCCGAGGGCGCCGCCTGGGCCACAGGGGCCTGCGCGGCGGGAGCGGTCGACTGCGTCACGGGTTGCGCGGACAGGAGCGTGGCGAGCAGGGTTTCCAGGAACATGGCGTGCGTCTCCAGGGGGCCGGGTAGGCCCACGGCGTCCATCTACCCCATACCGACGCGCCCCGGGGGGACGGCATTCACGGCTGCTTCTTGAAGAGACGCTTCCTCTGTTTGATGGCCAGCACGTAGAAGCGCTCACGCAGGGCCAGCGCCTCTTCCGGCGGCAAGTCCCCCGAGCCTCCCTCCAGGTGCTCATCCCGCCAGGCAATCGCCCGGCTGATACACGCCGAGGCCGCCGCCGAGATGTTCAGGCTCTGACTGAAGCCCTTCATCGGAATCCAGAAGGTGCCGTCCACGGCGTTGAGCACGTCGTCGCTCACGCCATAGCGCTCATTGCCGAGGACGATGGCCACCTTCGTGTCGAAGCGCAGCGTGTAGAGGCTGGTCGCGCCTTCGCGAATCGCCGAGGCGTACAGCTGGAAGCCTCGTGACTTGAGGTGCTCCCGGCACTCCGCGAAGGACTTGTACAGCTTCACGTCCAGCCACTTGTCACAGCCCTGCGCCACTCGCGAGTTGGGGAGGAATGGCGCTTCCGGGTTGATGACGACGTGTACTTCCTGCACGCCCATGGACTCGCAGGTGCGCAGCACCGCGGCCATGTTGAAGCTGTCTTCCAGACGGTCGAGGACCACCGTGAAATTGCGCGTGCGCTGACTGACGACGCGGTCGATCTTCTCCTTGCGCACGTCGAGAAGGAACTGCTCCGGCTCCAACTTCTCCTTCTCGAAGCGCTCGTAACGGGGGCCGCCGCCTGACATCGACTCAGCGCCTCCCGCCCGACTTGCGCGCCGCTGACTTCTTCGCTGGCACCGACTTCTTGGCAGGGCCCTTCGTGGCGGGCTTCTTCGCGGAGGTCGCCTTGTTGGCCGCACCCTTCGCAGCGGACGGCTTCGTCGCAGCGCCCTTCTTGGCGGACTGCTTCACCACAGGCGACTTCGAGCCGCCGCGCATCTTGGTGGAAGCCTTCTTGGCCGTGACCTTCGCGCCAGCGGCCTTCTTGGCCGCGCCCTTCGTCGAGGCCGGCTTGGCCGCAGCACCCTTCGCGCCAGCGGCCTTCTTGGCCGCGCCCTTCGTCACGGTCGACTTGGACGCCGTGACCTTCGCGCCAGCGGCCTTCTTGGCCGCGCCCTTCGTCACGGTCGACTTGGACGCCGCGCCCTTCGCGCCAGCGGCCTTCTTGGCCGCGCCCTTCGTCACGGTCGACTTGGCCGCAGCGCCCTTCGCGACCGACGCCTTCACCGCCGCGATGGCCTGCTTCGCCACCGACTTGCCAGCCCCCGCCTTCTTCGCGCGGGGCGGCGGCTCCACATGGAGCTTGTCGGTGCGTCCGGTGAACAGGACCTCGGCCACCGAGTCCAGCAACGCCTGCATGCCCTCGCCCGTGGCGCACGACACCGGGTACACGCGGATGCCGCGCTCACGCAGGGCCTCGGTGAACTCCCCGAGCCGCGCCTGTGCATCCGGAAGATCCTGCTTGTTCGCCGCGACCACCTGAGGCCGCCCCGCGAGATCATCGCTGTACTTCGCGAGCTCCTGGTTCAGCACATCGAAGTCATGCAGCGGAGACCGGCCTTCGCCCTCGGCGCCCATGTCGATGAGGTGGATCAGCACCTTGCACCGCTCGACGTGCCGCAGGAACTGGTGCCCCAGGCCCACGCCCTCGCTGGCCCCCTCGATGATGCCGGGGATGTCCGCCATCACGAACGACAGGTTGTCCTTGTACTGGACCATGCCCAGGTTGGGCACCAGCGTGGTAAACGGGTAGTCGGCGATCTTCGGCCGGGCTCGACTCACCCGCGAGATGAACGTGCTCTTGCCCGCGTTCGGGAAGCCCAAGAGGCCCACGTCCGCCAGCAGCTTCAGCTCCAGCCGCAGCGTGTGCTCCTCGCCCTTCGTCCCGTCCTGGGCGAAGCGCGGCGTCTGCCGCGTCGAGGTCGCGAAGTTCATGTTCCCCAGGCCACCCCGCCCGCCCTTCGCCGCCTCCCAGCGCTGCCCAGGCTCGCTCAGGTCCACCAGCAGTTCGTCCGAGCCGTGGTCCTTCACCAGCGTCCCCACCGGCACCCGGAGGATCATGTCCTCGGCCGCGCGACCGTTGCAGTCGCTGCCCATGCCGTGCTCACCGTTCTTCGCCCGGTGATGCTGCTGGTAGCGGTAGTCCAGAAGCGTGGTCAGCTGAGGATCAGCCACGAAGATGACCGACCCGCCGTTGCCGCCATCACCCCCGTTGGGGCCACCGCGCTCGATGAACTTCTCGCGACGGAAGGACACCGCGCCATTACCGCCATCGCCCGCCTTCACGAAGATGCGGACCTCATCGACGAACTTCATGAAAGCTCTCCTGAAAACGCGAAACGGGCCGCCTCACGTCCAGAGCGCCCGAAGGCGCGGGACTGGAGAAGCGACCCGCTCGTGAATGCCGTACGGCGACCAGCCAGCAAAGGCCGGGATACCGTCAGGCGCTGGGCTGCTCGGCAGCCGGGTAGACCGAGACCTTCTTGCGGTCGCGGCCCAGGCGCTCGTACTTCACCACGCCGTCCACCACCGAATAGAGGGTGTAGTCGCGGCCAAGCTTCACGTTGGCGCCCGCGTGAATCACGGTGCCCACCTGGCGAACCAGGATGCTGCCAGCCGAGACTTCCTGGCCACCGTAAACCTTCACGCCGCGGTACTGCGGATTGGAATCGCGACCGTTGCGCGAAGAACCCTGTCCCTTTTTATGGGCCATGACACCTTGCTCCTGAAATTGAGGTGAACCTGCCGGGCTTAGCCGGAGATGGAGGTGACCTTCACCTCGGTATACGGCTGACGGTGGCCACGGCGACGGGTCCAGCCTTCCTTCTCCTTCCGGAAGTTCAGGACGCGGCGGTGCTTGTCCTGCGCCAGCACCTTGCCCACGACGCGCGCGCCGGCGACCGTCGGACGGCCCACCTTGGGGCTGTCCGTGCCGCCCAGCAGCAGGATGTCGGTGAAGGAAACCTCGGCACCGATGTCGCCGGCAATCTTCTCGATCCGGAGCACATCGCCCTCGGCGACGCGATACTGCTTTCCGCCCGTGCGAATCACTGCGTACATCGTCTAACCCCTGTCAGCTTCGGGTTGGGTCAACCCGTGGAATCGGCCGCGCATTTCGGACGGACGGGCCGCCCTTTGGCGCAAAGGACGGCCGGATTTACGGGAGATGCCCTGGGGAGTCAAGACGGATGCTGGATCATCTCGTCCGGCGGTCCAGATTGCCCCCACTCCAGAGCGAACCTACCTGATGGCCGGGCCGACTCAAGGCCGGCCTCACACCGTCCTACCAGGCGTTCGCGGGGGAAATTCCACAATGAAGAAACTCATGTTCGGCCTGATGGCCGCCGGCACTCTCCTGTTCGGCGCCGGCTGTGGGGGGACCGCCTGCGACGCGCTCGACGAGGCGAACCGCTCCCTGGACACGAAGGCCGAGTCCTGCGGAAGCACCCGGGGCGAGGACGAGGCGGTCGACTTCGACAAGGGCGTCTGTGAGGACGCGCTGGACCACTGCTCGGACAGCGACAAGGACCGGCTCAACGAGCTGGCCGACTGCCTCAAGGACCTGCCCAACTGTGCGCCGGGCGGCGAAATGGACTGGGTCAGTCAGGTCAACAACTGCTCCAGCAAGCTGGCGGACGTGAGCCCCGCCTGCGCCGCCGCCGCCACCGGCCGGTAAGGCAACCCCTCCCGCTCCAGTGGCTTGCTGGCCCGGCTTCCCTCAGGGAGACCGGGCCCTGTCATTCGAGGGTTCCACGGCGCCCCGCGCGTCCAGGGCCCGGCGGACACTGCGATAGCGGTGGTGGAGGCTCGACTCCAGCGGATCCAACGCCAGGCCCCGCTCGTAGGTCTCCAACGCGCGGGTGAGCTGGCCCTCGCGCTCCAGCGCGGAGCCGGAGAGGTAGTGCACTCGCGCCATGCCCGCGGACTGGGGCCGCCGCGCGAGGAACTGCCGCCGCAGGGAGTCGAGCTGCTCGGAGGTGAGCCCCGCTTCCAGGCACCGCGCGACGCCCCGGTGATTGCCTCGCCAGGCATCGTACAGGGCCCGCTGCGTGACGGTCCCCAGCACGTCCCCCGCGTCGTGAAGCCGGCCCAGCACGGAGTCGAGCAAGATGCACTGCGAGGGCGACAGCGGGCGCTGACGCAGTGATTCCAGGGTGCTCCGAGCCTCCCGGGCTCGGGCGCGCAACAAGCCCATCTCCAGGTCGGGTGACACCGCCAGCACCGCGTAGTGGTCCCCCGTCAGCCGCAGCCGGTACACCTCCAGCACGCGCGCGGCGACGGCGTCGTCCACCATGGGAACGGGCGGCGAGGGGCGGTGTCCCGGCCCCGCGCGCAGCAACGCATCGACGGACGCCTTGAGTGCCAGGGAGGCCTCGACGAACTGGACGCCGAAGCCCGTGGCCATGCCCCAGAGCCGAGCCTGTTCCGCCGGCACATGACGCACCACCTCGCAGACGACGTTGTGTGGCCCCGTGTCCAGCTCCAGCACCATGGGCAGCCGGGAGAAGAGCGGCGGAAGCACTCCCTCGCTGCGAAGGAACAAGCCGCCGCGAGACAGGTCGGACGCCGTCAGCCAGATGGGTGTCTCTCCAGGGCGCAGCACCACGCGGACCGGAAGCTCCACCGTCCGCGCCCGTCCAGGAGGCGCGCCATGTCCCACGGGCACGGCCCCCACGGAGGGGCCACCATTCTCGGAAGACTCCGGACGACGAACAGCGACGGGCGAGGAGGCCCCTGGATTCCCCCGAGGCGCCGAGGCCCATCCAGGCGACGAAGGCCGAGGCACTGGAGACCAGGGCGCGACGAGCTCCTCGGGTTCACCGCGCTCCGTCGCGAGGACGGGCGAAGCGGTCCTGACCGGCGCGGGAGGCCGCGCGGGCCGAGGGCTCGGACGAGCACTCACCGCCAGCGCTCCCTCCAGGGCCGCGCGCAGGACGGCGGCCGTCGTGAACCGCTCCTCGGGAGTCTTCGCCAGGGCCCGGAGGACGACGCGCTCGACAGCCTCGGGCACGGCCGCGTGCAACGAGCGCAGCGACGGCGGCACCCGCATCTGATGGGCCACGAGCTGCGCCGCCAGCCCCTCGTCCTCGAACGGCAGCCGTCCCGTGAGGAGTTGGAAGGCGATGACCCCCAGCGCATACAGGTCGGCGCGGCCATCCACCTTCCGGCTCTGTGACTGCTCCGGGGCCATGTACTCGGGCGTGCCCACGATGATGCCGGCGTGGGTCTGCGGCATGCGCGCGTCCACCAGCTTCGCGATGCCGAAGTCGAGCACCTTCACGAACGGCGTGCTCCGTCCGCGCCGCACCAGGAAGACATTGTCCGGTTTCAGGTCGCGGTGGATGATGCCGCTCAGGTGCGCGGCCTGGAGCGCGTCGCACACCTGTGCGAGCACCGACACCACCGCCGGCGCCGGCAGCGGCGTGCCCACCCAGGCGGACAGCGGCGCGCCGTCCAGGTACTCCATGATGAGGTAGGGCCTGGGCGGCCCGGCGTTCAGGTCGAAGATGCTGACGATGTTCTCATGGCCGATGACGTTGACGGCCCGCGCCTCCGCGTGAAAGCGCTGCACCAGCTCCGGGTACATCGCCAGGTGCTCGTGCAGGACCTTCACCGCCACCCGGCTGCCGATGGACACGTGTTCGCCCAGATACACCGTGCCCATGCCGCCGCGTCCCAGCCGGCGCACCAGCCGGAAGCTGCCCAACCGGGCCCCGATCAGCGGATCCGTCTCCCCGCTCGCTGGAGTACACCGAGGACGCGCGGCTCCATCACCCTTCTCCTCGCGAACCAGTGTCGGGCAAGACCGCGTCGGCCCATGTCGTTGGCCGCATGCCTCGCACGCCTCACCGCTGCTCACCTCGGCCATGCCACTCTCCCGGGGCTGCCAGGAGAATCTGGGCATCCGGGGGCGAGGCTGACCACTGGTGCCACCCAAGGGATGTCACCTGGTGACACGCAAGCCGGTGCGCCAGGGCAGGGGGACGGTCGGCCGGACGACGCTGACGGTGCCGACAATCCATCATGCTCGTCTAAAGTGCGCGGCCCATGTCCAGTACCTCACGCCGCATCCCCCTCATCGACCTGTCCCACTACCGCTCCGGTACCCCCACCGAACGCGCCCGCTTCGTCCACACCTTTGGCGAAGGGCTCCGCGAGTTTGGCTTCGTGTCCTTGGTGGGCCACGGCATCGACGACGGACTCATCCGGCGCACCTATGCGGACGTGGAGAAGCTCTTCCAACTCCCCGACTCCGTGAAGACGCGATACGCGGTGCCGGAGCTCGCCGGGCAGCGCGGCTACACCGGCTTCGGCAAGGAGCACGCGAAGGACCGCAAGGTCGGCGACCTGAAGGAGTTCTGGCACGTGGGCCGCGAGCTTCCCGCAGGGCACCCGTACCTGAAGCACTACGGCGCCAACGTGTGGCCCTCCGAGGTCCCCACGTTCCGCGAGCACACGATGGCCCTGTTCCGCGAGTTGGATGGCGCCGCGAAGATGATGCTCCAGGCCCTGGCAGAGTTCTTCGACGTGCCTCGCCCCACGTTCAGCGACATGGCCACCGATGGAAACTCGGTGCTGCGGCTCATCCACTACCCTCCCCTTCGCGAGCGCTTCATCCCCGGCGGAGTCCGCGCCGCCGAGCACGAGGACATCAACCTCATCACCCTGCTGTGCGAGGGCACCGCGTCCGGTCTGGAGCTCCTCACTCGCGATGGTGAGTGGCTGCCAGTGGACACCCTGCGCGGGCAGATTGTCGTGGACTCAGGCGACATGCTCAGTCGCGTGACGAACGAAATCATCCCCGCCACCACCCATCGCGTGGTGAATCCGCGAAGCTCCGAGGAGGACACGGTCCGCTACTCGCTGCCGTTCTTCTGCCACCCCTACTCGGACTGCGTGCTCAAGCCCTTGCCCTGCACCGAGACACCCGACAATCCCGCGCGCCACGCGCCCATCACCGCGGGCGACTTCCTCAACCAGCGTCTGCGAGAGAACGGCCTCCTCAAGTAGCCCCCTCGCCTCAAGCCGGAATCCGCCGTGGAAGACGCCCTTCCCGTCACGCATGTCGAGCTGTTCGCCCTCCAGCCGCGCCTCGCGCTGGAGGACTACGACTCCCCCGCCGCGTTCGCCCGGAAACACCGGGCACTCGCTCAACGGGTCAGCGACTCACGTGCGCGGGGCACGGCGGGCCTCCCGCTCCACCCCGCCCTCGTGGTGTGGCCGGAGTGGGTCGGTGCGCCGCTTGGGATGATGGGCCACGTCTCCCAGCGGCGGAGCCACTCGACAATACGCGGCGCCATGCGGAGCGTGGCCCTCTCGGAGTGGTGGCCCCTGTGGAGCACGTGGAGGGACCTCCATCCACCGACGCGCGAAGAGGGCCTCCACGCCACGCGCGCGGCACGGGTGCACCGGGTGATGCATGAGACGTTCGCCTCCATCGCCCGGGACTTCGGGCTGTGGGTGGTCGCGGGAAGCGCATGGCTCCCCAGCAATCGGCGAGGGCTCGACACTCCCGACTTCACGCCGCACGGAGCGCGCACCTTCAACGCCAGCTACACGTTTGCTCCGGGCGGCCACCACGTGGCGACGACTCGCAAGGTCAACCTGGTGCCCACGCGCGAGGACACGCTGCGCTTGAGCCCGGGCCGCCCCGAGGATTTGTCCGTCGTCTCCACGCCCTTCGGGCGGCTCGCGACCCTCCTGGGCTACGACGCCTTCCCCGGCCCGCTCACCTCGCGCGAGCCCTACTTCGTTCCCTGCGCGCGGTACTACGACGCCCTCCGCGCGGACATCCTCGCCCACCCGTCCTCCGCTCGAGACGCCCACCCGATGGCGTGGCGAGACGACGTCCTCTCCGCCGAACTCCCCACGTTCCGGAACATCCGCTACGCCGTGACGGCGCAGCTCGCGGGGGCCCTGTTCGAGCACACCTTCGAGGCGCCCTCGTGCATCCTCGAGCGCGCCGAGGACGGGAGCACACGCGTCCTCGCACGCTCAGCACATCCCGGTGACGAGGACCTGCTCCACGCCACCGTGCCCGCGTGTCCCCGGTAGGTCAGTCGCCCAGCTTCTTCTTCAGGAGGTCGTTGACGAGGGTGGGGTTGCCCTTGCCCTTCATGGCCCGCATCACCTGACCCACGAAGAAGCCGAACACCTGCTTCTTGCCCGCGCGGTACTTCTCCACCTCGCCCATGTTCTTCGCGAGGATGTCATCCACCACGGCTTCAATCGCGCCGGTGTCACTGACCTGCGCGAGCCCCTTCTCGGCGACGATGTCCACGGGGGCGCGGCCCGTGCGGAACATCTCTGCCAACACATCCTTGCCGGCGTTGGCGGACACGGTGCCCTGGTCCACCAGCCCCAGGAGTTCACCGAGCTGGGCGGGCGTGAAGCGCACCTCGGACACCTGCGTGCCGCTCTCCTTCAAGAGCCGCAGCAGCTCACCGAGGAACCAGTTGGAGAGCTTCTTCGCATCCGGGTAGCGCTGGGCACACGCCTCGAAGAAGTCCGCCAGCGGGCGCTCCGAGGTGAGGATGCGCGCGTCATACGCGGGGAGGCCGTACTGGCTCACGAAGCGCTGGAGCTTCGGCCGGGGCAGCTCCGGCAGTTCGTGCCGCACCTCCTCGATGCGCTCCTTCGCGATGAGCAGCGGCGGCAGGTCCGGCTCCGGGAAGTACCGGTAGTCGTGCGCCTCCTCCTTGCTTCGCATGGAGCGGGTGACGCCCTTGTTGACGTCCCACAGGCGCGTCTCCTGGCTCACCTTCCCACCGGACTCGATGACGTCCACCTGCCGGGAGATTTCGTACTCGATGGCCTGCTTCACGAAGCGGAACGAGTTGATGTTCTTCAACTCGCAGCGCTGGCCATACGTGCTGGAGCCCTTGGGCATCACGGACACGTTGGCGTCACAGCGGAAGCTGCCTTCCTCCAGGTTGCCGTCGTTGACGCCCAGGTACACGAGGATGTCGCGCAGGGCCTTGAGGTACTCCACCGCCTCGTCCGCGTCGCGCAGGTCCGGCTCGCTGACGATTTCGAGCAGCGGCACTCCCGCGCGGTTGAGGTCCACCAGGCTCTGTCCGCCGCCCGCGTCGTGCACGCTCTTGCCCGCGTCCTCCTCCATGTGGATGCGGCGGACGCGGATGACCTTCTCTCCGCTCGGCGTGTCGATGACCAGGCGCCCGTGCTCACAGACGGGCAGGTCGAACTGCGTGATTTGGTAGCCCTTGGGCAGGTCCGGATAGAAGTAGTTCTTCCGGCTCCACACGCTCTTGGGATTGACCACGCACTCCAGCGCGAGCCCCGTGCGGATGGCGAAGTCCACCACGCGCGCGTTGAGCACGGGCAGCACGCCGGGCATGCCCAGGCACACCGGACAGGTGTTGCGATTGGGCTCCGCTCCGAACGCGGTGGAGCAGCCGCAGAAAATCTTGGACTTCGTGAGGAGCTGCGCGTGGACCTCGAGTCCGATGACGGGCTGGAAATCGCTCACGGGCATGGCGGAGTCACCGAATGCGAACCTCGAGCCCTAGACGGGCGCGAGGCGGCGGAAGAAGTCGTGTTCGCGCTCGAAGGCACGAGCGATGCGGAGCAGCAGGGCCTCGTCGAAGGCCCGCCCCAGGACCTGGAGTCCCACCGGAAGCCCCGCCTTCGTGAAGCCACAGGGCACCGACAGGCCCGGCACACCGGCCAGGTTGCACGGCAGGGTGTAGACGTCCGTCAGGTACATGGACAGCGGGTCGTTGACCTTCTCGCCCAGCTTGAACGGAGCCACTGGAGAAATGGGCGCCAAGAGCGCGTCCACCTGCTGGAAGGCACGCGTGAAGTCCTCGCGGATGAGCGTGCGGACCTTCTGCGCGCGCAGGTAGTAGGCGTCGTAGTAGCCCGCCGACAGCGCGTAGGTGCCCAGCATGATGCGGCGCTTCACCTCGGACCCGAAGCCGCGCTCACGCGTCAGCGCGTACAGCTCCTTGAGGCCCTTCGCGTCCTTCGCGCGCAGGCCGTAGCGCACGCCGTCGTAGCGGGCCAGGTTGCTGGAGGCCTCGGCGGGAGCGATGAGGTAGTAGGTCGCCAGCGCGTACCGCGTATGTGGCAGCGACACGTCCACCAGCTTCGCGCCCAGCCGCTCGTACTCACGCAGGGCGCCACGCACGGCGGCCTCCACCTCGGGGTCCATGCCCTCGGCGAAGTACTCGCGCGGCACGCCCAGCTTCAACCCGCGCACTCCATTCTCCAGCTCGGCCGAGTAGTCCGGCGTCTTCACCGGCGCGGAGGTGGAGTCCAGCGGGTCATGCCGCGCCAGCACCTGGAGCAGCGCCGCCGTGTCCGCCACCGTGCGAGTCATGGGCCCTGGCTGGTCCAGCGAGGACGCATACGCGATGACGCCGTACCGCGACACACGTCCGTAGGTCGGCTTGAGCCCCACCGTGTTGGTGAAGGCCGCGGGCTGACGGATGGAACCGCCCGTGTCCGTGCCCAGCGCGCCGAACACCTCACGCGCGGCCACCGCCGCCGCCGAGCCTCCCGAGGAGCCTCCCGGCGTGCGCGTCACATCCCAGGGATTGTGCGTCGGGAAGTACGCGCTGGACTCGTTGGAGGAGCCCATCGCGAACTCGTCCAGGTTGAGCTTGCCCAGCAAGGGCAGCCCCGCCTCGCGCAGCAGGCGCACCACCGTGGCGTCCATCGGCGGCACGAAGCCTTCCAGCACACGCGAGCCCGCGGTGGTCTCCAGTCCCTCGGTGAGGAAGAGGTCCTTGAGCCCGACCGGCACACCGTCCAGGGCGCTTGCGGGATTGCCCGCGCGGCGGCGCGCGTCGCTCGCCTCGGCGGCGGCGAGGGCTCCTTTTTCATCCACGCGCAGGAAGGCGCGAATCGTCGAATCCACCCGCTGGATGCGCTCCAGGCACGCGCGGGTGGCTTCCACGGAGGACACCTGACCCGCGGCCAGCTTCTCCGCGAGCTCCAGCATCGACAGGTCCGTGAGCTGCATGGCGTGAGCCCCTCCGGGCTACTCGATGATTTTGGGCACCGCGAAGGACGTGCCCGACTTCGCCGGCGCGTTGGCCAGCACCTGCTCCGGCGACAACGACGGACGCGTCACGTCCTCGCGCAACAGCGAGTCCGCGAGCGTCGCATGCGAGGTGGGCTCCACGGCCCCCACGTCCAGGGATTGCAGCTGCTCCACCGCGTCCAACACCGCCGACAGCTGGGTGGCCATGCGCTGCTCCTCTTCAGGAGTCAGCGCCAGCCGCGCCAGCGTGGCCACGTGTCGCACCTGCTCGAGCGTGAGGGCCATGACTGGAGCCTCCTCGAAACCGACTACTTGCGCTTGAAGAGGTTGAGGATGGCGCCCATCACCTTGCCGCTCCCCTCGTGACCATGCTGGGCCATGAGCTGCTCCAGCTCGCCCGAGTCCAGGAAGACGCCGCCACAGTTGAAGCACGTCTCCAGCTCCACGTTGCCCTGCTTGAGCGTCTGCAGGTCCATGCCGCACTTGGGGCACTTCATCCAGTGCAGCTTCTTGAGGTCCTCGCGCTGCTTCTCCGCGGTCTGCGCGGCCTGCTGGAGCGCCAGCTTGCGCTTCTTCTCGATTTCCTCGCGAGCGAAGTACTCCTCTTCGGTCGAGGACGGCTTTTCATTGTCCGACATGGCGGCGTTCCTCCCAGAATTCGTGGCGGCACCATACCCCCTCTTCCGGGAGGTGCAGCCGAAATGTAGGCCCTCCGTCGGGCACCCTCCGGACCGCCCGGGAGGACTGCCGGAAAATTGACCAGACCCCCTCCCTCCCTACACTCGTCGCGGGCATTGCTACAGCCCGCTACGCGGCTGAGACGCGCAGAGGGAAGAAGGTCATGACGGCGAAGAAGGGTCGGGCGGAGAAGGCAGTGCTGTCCCGGCAGGAAATCGCGACGCGTCGCAAGGCGCTCGCGGACAAGAAGCGGAAGGCGGGAATCGATGACGGCGACGGCGGAACCACCGCGCGTGCCATCACCGGTGTGTTCCTGCTCGCCTTGTCCCTGCTCTCACTGTTGTCGGTGGCCACGTTCGATGCCCATGACCGGGTGGGTCCGGGCTTCCGCAACGCGGTGGGCCCCATGGGGCACCTCATCGCGGAGACGCTGCGAGGGCTGCTGGGTGTCTGCGCCTACCTGGCCCCCGTGGCGGGGGCCTACACCGCGATGGTGCTCTTCGTGGGCAACCGGGACCGGAAGCGGGCGCCGCAGGTCATCAGCCTCTTCCTGCTGACCGCGAGCGTCGCCGTCCTGGCGCAGCTCATCTTCGCGGGCGACAAGGGCTGGGCGCATCCCCCCGGAGGCGCGCTGGGCGCGAGCCTGGGCGGCGTCCTGGAGGGGCTGTTCTCCACCGTCGGCACCGTCATCCTCGTCACCGCCATCAGCGCCGCGGCGCTCATCGTCGGCACGCAGTACACGTTCTTCAAGCTGTGCTCGCTGGTGTGGGCCGGCATGTGTGTCCTGGGCCGCCGTATCTCTGAGTCCGCGCAAGCGTTCTGGGAGACGCAGAAGGTGGCCTACAAGGCCCGCCAGGAGCGCGCGGCGCAAGACAAGCTGGAGGAGGCCGCGTTCCTCGCGCAGTTGGAGGCGGACGAAGAGGAGCTCGCCGAGGCCGAGCGCGCCGCCGAGGAGGCCGAAGCCGCCGAAGCCGAGGCGATGGCCGAGGAGGCCGTGCGTCTGGCCCGCCAGACGGAGAAGGAGCAGGCCGCGGCCACGAAACTTGCCCTCAAGGAGACCCGCGAGCGCGAGAAGCTGGAGAAGAAGAAGGTCCTGCCCGCGGAGACGGACTCGCTGCCGCCCACGTCCTCGCCGCCCGTGCCCGCCGACAAGCTGGCTGTCCGCGCCCCGGAGAAGCGTCCGGCGCCTGGAGCGGACCCGGCCTGGGCCGCGTCGTTCCTCGCGCCCGCGCCCCACTCCACGCCCATCGTCCCCGAGGGTGTCGAGCCCCCGCGCAGCCGCAGGAAGACGCCCAACATCGTCACGGGTCCCACCGCGGCCCCGGTCGCCGCGCTGCCGGAGTCGACCGAGCCCGCGCCCGCCGCCGCCGCGCCCATCATCGCGGCGCCCGTCGTTCAGCAGCCCACGGCTCCGGTGGCCAGTGCTCCCGCGCCGCAGTCGTCGGCACTGGCGCGCATGCCGCTCATCGTGGAGCCCAAGGCGCCGCCCAAGCCCACCGCGAAGAAGAGCCAGGACCAGTTCGAGTTCGTGGGGGACCGCAAGAGCTTCACGCTGCCTCCGCTGGACGTGCTCGAGTACAACAAGAAGGAGCGCTCGGAGCTGGACAAGGACGCGTTCCTGTCCACGGCGGAGAAGCTGCGCGCGAAGCTGGCGGACTTCGGCATCGTCGGAGAGGTGGTGGAGATTCGCCCCGGTCCCGTCGTCACCATGTACGAGTTCCTGCCGGGCCCTGGCATCAAGGTGAGCAAGATTGCCGCGCTCCAGGATGACCTGGCCATGGCGATGGAGGCGATGCGGGTGCGCATCGTCGCGCCCATCCCCGGCAAGGGCGTGGTCGGCATCGAGGTCCCCAACAGGGACCGCGAGACGGTCTACCTGAAGGAGATCGCCGAGCAGGACGCGTTCCTCAAGGGCCCCAGCAAGCTGACCATGTGCGTGGGCAAGGACATCGAGGGCATGCCGTACGTCTTCGACCTGGCGAAGGCGCCCCACCTGCTCATCGCCGGTACGACGGGCTCGGGTAAGTCCGTGGCCGTCAACTCGATGATCATGAGCATCCTCCTCAAGTCCACACCGGAGGAGGTGCGCTTCATCATGGTGGACCCGAAGATGCTGGAGCTCTCCGTCTACGAGGGCATCCCGCATCTGCTGCTGCCGGTGGTGACGGACCCGAAGAAGGCGGCGCTCGCGCTGCGCTGGGCCGTGGAGGAGATGGAGCGCCGCTACCAGATGTTGTCCGAGGCGGGCGTGCGCAACATCGCCGGCTTCAACAAGCTGGTGGAGAGCTCCGCCTCCGAGGTGAAGGAGGCCCTGTCCTCCGCCGAGCCCGCGCCCAAGAAGTCCAAGCCCAAGAAGGTCCTGGTGCTGGACGTGGAGGGAGGCGCGCCGAAGGCCGCGTCCAACGCGTCGAGCTCGGATTCGCTGGGAGTGGCCGCGCCGCGCGAGGACCTGGAGGATTTGCGCGAGGCCGTGATGTCGGAGGACGAGCCCGCGCCCCAGGACGCCGTGCCCGAAGTGGAGGCGGAGCCCGAGGACGATGGCGCCGAGGCCGCGCTGGAGGCGGCTTCGAGCAAGCCCGAGAAGAAGGAGCTCAAGAAGCTGCCCTACATCGTGGTCATCATCGACGAGCTGGCGGACCTGATGATGGTGGCCAGCCGCGAGGTGGAGACGTACGTGGCGCGCCTGGCGCAGATGGCGCGTGCGGCCGGCATCCACCTGATGGTCGCGACGCAGCGTCCTTCGACGGACGTCGTCACGGGTGTCATCAAGGCGAACTTCCCCACGCGCATCAGCTTCATGCTGCGCTCGAAGCCGGACTCGATGACGATTCTTGGCACGGTGGGCGCCGAGGCCCTGCTGGGCATGGGCGACATGCTCATCATGCCGCCGACGAGCGCGCACCTGCAGCGTGTGCACGGCGCCTTCGTGTCCGAGGACGAAATCAAGAAGGCGGTGGACCACCTCAAGGCGCAGGGCAAGCCCGTCTTCGACGAGTCCATCCTCAAGCCGCGCGACGAGGATGTGGAGTCCGGCGGCGAGGAGGACGAGCTGTCCGACGAGCTGTACGACCAGGCGCTCGCGGTGGTCAGCGAGATGCGCGCGGTCTCCATCTCGATGCTCCAGCGCAAGATGCGCATCGGCTACAACCGGGCCGCGCGCATGATTGAGCGGATGGAGCGAGACGGAGTGGTCGGCGCGGCGGACGGAGCCAAGCCCCGCGAGGTGCTCATCCGAGGGGTGGGCGACATGCCGGGCGCCGGCGCGATGTAGCCCAGCGCCAACGGTCGTTCCCAGGGGTGCCCGGCGATGTCCGGGCGCCCCTTTTCATTTCCGGCGCCAGGCGAGGATGAACTCGGGCGGGTGGACTCATGAGGCCTCCGCGCACGAGGCGCACAGGCGCGGAACACAGTCCAAGCAGGCCCGAGGAACCTCGCGCACAGCGGGGTTGTATTTCCCCCTCTCGCGAAGCCCTCCCTCGGACAGGGACATCAGGAGAGCAGCCGGGCCCTCTTTCGCCGTGCGCCCCAGCAAGCACGACGTGAGGCCACCCAGGAGCGAGACAGGGCTCCCTTTCGAATGCCCTGCCCATGGCCCTCGAGGGGGGGGGTGTTCTTCACGAGAGCCCACCCACATCGGACGGGCGGCCACACTTCCAGCGTCTTGTGGGTTCCCAATCGGTCTCAGGTCGTTTATGGGCGGTGTCTCATGGCTGAACGTATTGCCCTTTTCGCCACCACGGCTCGCGGCACCGAGGACCTGCTCGCGGATGAGCTCAAGGAGCTCGGCGCGCGCCGCATCCGCCAGGACCGAGGAGGCGTGCGCTTCATGGCCTCGCTCGACGAGGCGCTCATGGTCTGCCTCTGGTCCCGCATCGCGATGCGGGTCCTCTACCCCTTGGGTGCCTTCGAGGCCCGTGGCGCTGAAGGGCTCTACGAGGCCGCCCGAAGTGTCCCCTGGGAGGAGCACCTGACGCCCACCACGACGTTCGCGGTGGACGCCACGCTGAAGGACAGCGAGCACAGCCACTCCGGCTTCGTCGCCCTCAAGGTGAAGGACGCCATCGTCGACCGGATGCGCGACGTCGTGGGCACCCGGCCCGACGTCAACACGAAGAATCCCGACGTGAGCGTGGTCGCGCACCTGTCTCGCGACACCCTGTCGCTCTCGCTCGACCTCTGTGGCGATTCACTGAACCGCCGGGGCTATCGCGTGCGCCCCACCGTCGCTCCGCTCAAGGAGACGCTGGCCGCCGCCATCCTGCGCGCCGCGCGCTACACCGGAGACGAGGCCCTCGTCGACCCGATGTGTGGCTCCGGCACGCTGTTGATTGAGGGCGGGATGATTGCCCGGAAGCGAGCCCCCGGACTCAACCGGGACTTCGCGGTGGAGCGGTGGCCGGAACTGGGCGCACGTGCTCGCGAGTTGCTCGCCGACCTGCGCGCGGATGCTCGCCGCAACGAGCGCAAGGTGGAGGTCCCCATCTGGGGCTTCGACAAGGACCCGGAGGCACTGGACGCCGCGCAACGCAACACACGCGCCGCCAGATTGTCGGAGGAAATCACCCTCGCCGAGGGCGACGCCACGAAGCTGCCGCCGCTCCCCGCCTCGACCGGCCTGCTGCTCACCAATCCGCCTTACGGCGACCGGATTGGCACCGGCGGGCAGAAGGGCATGAAGAGCTTCTACTACAAGCTGGGCGAGTCCCTGCGCGTGCCCGGCTGGCGAGTCTGGGTGCTCTGCGGCAACCCCGCCTTCGAGAGCGCCTTCCACGCGCGCCCCTCGGCACGCCGGGAGCTGTGGAACGGCCCCATCGACTGCACGCTGCTCGGCTACCGCCCCTCGGGAGGCGGCGACGAGGACTCAGAAGCGCCGCTCCGTGCGACGCAGCAGCCGGCCAATGTTGCTCCGGTGCGTCCACAGCATGACCACGAAGAGGAAGGCTGAGAGGCCCGTGTATTCGGCCGCGGGAGCGGTGCAGGCCGTCGTGCCCACCGCCGTGGCCCCCGCGAAGAGCGAGCCCAGGGAGCTGACTCGCGACACCAGGAAGATGGCGATGTACGCCGTCCCCGCGGCCAGCGCGGCCAGCGGCGCGAGCACCAGCAACACCCCGAGCGCCGTGGCCACGCCCTTGCCTCCGTGGAGCTTCAGCCACACCGGGTAGACATGGCCCAGCACCGCGGCCAGTCCCACCATCACGTGGACCATGGGCTGGCCCGGCACCAACCGCACCGCGAGCGCCACCGGCAGCGCGCCCTTCACCGCGTCCAGCACCAGCACCAGCGCGCCCAGCTTCTTTCCAGCGACGCGGGTGACGTTGGTGGCCCCGATGTTTCCACTTCCCTCCTGGCGCACGTCCACGCCACGCAGCCACCGCGTCAGCAGGACACCAAAAGGGATGGAGCCGGCGAGATAACCCAGCAGCACGAGCGCGAGAGTCACGACACCTCGCTCTATAGCAGCAGGTGGGGGAAGCGCGTCTTCACCACCACGTAGGCGTAATTCACCAGGAGGATGACAGGCATCACCACCTGGACCCTCCTCCACTCCTTCGCCGAGAGCTGGATTTCTGGAATCGGGACGGCGAAGACGAGGTGCACCACCATCACCACCGCGGCCAGGGCGAACAGGATGGCGGCCACGGTCCCCAGGGGATTGGCCTCCCAGGCCCCCGAGAAGTTGAAGTGGGACACCCGGTCAGCCACCCGGGTCAGCCCACAACCGAGGCAGGGCCACCCTGTGCGCTCGCGCAGCACACAGCCCCAGAACGGGATGATCCGCGCCACGGGGATGTACCGGGCCACCAGCAGCCCCACGAGGCCCATGAGCCCCATGTAGTCCACGGTGCCAAGCCGACGGTTGCGAGGAGGGATGAAGACCTGCATGCGCGGCTCGTCGAAAGGTGTCCGGGAGTGACACTGTAGTACGGGGGCTGGCTTGCCGGGGCAATGAGTTTTGGCTAAGCGAGCGAGTCATGAACTCGCTCCGCACGTCCCTGATGCTGCTGGCCGCTGTTCCCCTGCTTGCTTTCGCCGGCGACAAGACTCCCGCCAAGGCGGCGTCGACGGACAAGGCCGCCGCCAGCGACTGTCACCACCCCGCGGAGGCCGCCAAGGCCGCGCCCAAGACTGACGCCTCGCAGGCCACGGCGTCCGCGCAGGACGGCTGGAAGCTCACCCGGGGCGAGGCGCTCAAGGGCGCCAATCCCGTGAAGCTCGCGGACCTGCTGGCCAAGCCCCAGCCCCACGAGGGCAAGACGGTGACGCTCGAGGGCCGCGTGCGCAAGGCGTGCGAGCGCAAGGGCTGCTGGATGGAGCTGGCCACCGACGGCACGGCGAAGGGCCCGGGCGTGCGGGTGACGTTCAAGGATTACGGCTTCTTCGTCCCGCTGGACTCCGCGGGCGCGCAGGCGCGAGTGGAAGGTGTGGTGAAGGTGGCGGAGCTGAGCGAGGGCCACGCGTCGCACTACGAGAGCGAGGGCGCCGTCGTCCCGCGCGGTGCGGACGGCAAGCCCCGCGAGGTGCAGTTGGTGGCGACGGGCGTCGAGCTGCGCCGGTAGGACATGGCACGCAGCTTCAGCATGAGGGGCGTGCAGAGCGCGGCGGACCGAGCCGTGCAGCACGCAAGGGCGTGGTTGTTGGAAACCGAGCCGGGTTCGCGCGTGCATGACGTGCAGTCGGACCCGCGTTTCCAGCACCGAGGGGTGGACCTCCTCTGGGAGTTGCCTTCCGGGGAGGTGCGCGGCATCGAGGTGAAGGGCGACCGGAACGCGACGCGCAAGCGCTACTTCTTCGAGCTGGTGTCCAATCTCGAGAAGGACACGCCCGGCTGCTTTCTCTACAGCGGGGCGGATCTGCTGGTGTACGTGTTCCTCTCGCAGGGGGAGATGCACGTGCTGCCGCTCAAGACCGTGCGCGACTGGTTCCTGCCGAGAGCCAAGACGTATCCGCTCAAGCACGCCTTCACGCAGACAGGAGCCATCCGCTACACGACGGTGGGCGCCGTCGTGTCCACGAGGGACGTGTCAGAAGGCGTTCCCAACGTCCTCAAGATTCCCCTGAAGCGCTCGACGCCGCTGCCAAAGCAGGAGGCGGAGTCACCGGCCACCGAGAGCACCGAGCCGCCTTCCGCGCCTCCATCGCCCGGGGAGAATGCCGCGCCGGTGGTCACCGCCGAGAACGGTTCGCCCGAGCCCTCGGACACGAAGCCCGTCCGCAAGAGGAAGCCACGGCGAGCCCAGGCCAAGCGCGCAACGGAGGGCACCAGCACGGCGGAGTGAGGTGAAGGAGACATGCCCCGCGCGGCGCACGAACATGGCGCACCGCGCGGGAAGCCACGTCAGTGGTTGTGATTGTGACGGTGGCGGCGGTGACCGGGGTGGACGCGGTCGTGCTCCGCCTCGAGACGCTCCGCGGTCTGCATCAACTCGAGCAGCGAGACGCGGTCGTTCTGCGCCTTGTAGACGTGCTCCAGACGGGGCACCAGGTCCAGCGCGAGGTGCAGGTCCTTCGTCGACTCAGCCCACTCCAACAGCATGCGTCCCGCCGCGGCCGCCTGACCGTTCGCCTGGAGGTGGATGAGTCCATCCACCGCCAGAATCCGAGCGATGGGCGTCCGAGCCGAGTCCTCGGTCAGCTTCACCAGGTCCGCCACGGCCGCGTCCTGCTCGCCGCGCGCCGCGCGCACGATGGCTCGCGAGATGCCCTTGCGGTCCGGCAGGAAGAACTCCTCCAGCTCCGCGAAGGACTCCCCATGTCCCGGGTGTCCCGAGCGAGCAAGCGTCTCCGCGAGGCGGTCGAACAGCTCCGCATCCTTCTCGGAGAAGGGCGCCAGCGACTCCTGCATGAAGCGCTCCTGAGGAGCGCCCTTGTCATCCAGGGGCATGCGCGAGCGCAGGTTGCTCATCCGCTCGAAGGCCGGCCCCACCGGAGCGTCCGCGGTACCGTTGAGCAATTGCAGCAGAGCCCGCATGAGCGAGGCCAGCGCATCCGTGACCTCGTGCGGGGCCACGCGGTCCGGCAGCCAGCGCCGCCACAGCTCCACCGCCGCCCCGACGATGAAGTCCTTGAAGGGGCCCGTGCCCTTCCACTTCCCCTTCCACTGTTGGGCGATGCCCAGGGGAAAGGTGGTCTCCGCGAGCTTCCGGAAGTCTTCCTCGGCCACGGGAATGCCGTAGTGGCCGAGCGTACCGAGCAAGGCCTCCGTCGAGTACTCCTTGAGGCCCTTCTGCTGCCACGCCTTGTCCACGCGCTGCGTGCTCACCTGATTCTCCGCTGCCTCTGGGCGCCGGCCATCGGCGCCACCGGACTTCTAGCGGAAGCAGGGCCTTTCGTGCACCGGCACTTGTGTGCCCCCGTCACGCGGCGGACGTGGCCGGCGCCACCTTGGGGACCGTGGGCCAGAGGGTGGGGTTGCGCCGCCCATCCTCGACCCGCCGAGCCAGGTAGGGCTCACATCCCCGCCCCTCGAAGGCCTTCTTCCACGCGGAGAAGCTCCCCCCAGCGCGCCAGGCGTCCATCGCCGCGAGTCCCCCCTCGGGACCGCACTGGGCCAGCATGTACTCCACCCAGGCCCACCGGGCGGACGTGGGGCGGACCTCGGCGCGTCCTCGCAATCCCTTGCGAAGCCGCTCCAGCCTCGACTCCACCTCACGAATGCCCGCGAAGGGGGCCCCGTCCAGCGGAGTGTTCCGCTTGGCCACGAAGGGGGCCACCCCCAGCGCCACGGGCAGGATGCGAGACAGCTCGGTGGTGAAGCGGATGAGCTCGTCGATGTCCTCTTCGCCTTCGAAGGGGAGCCCCACCACGTTGTACACCTTGAGCTGCTTCATGCCCGCCGTGCGCGCGAACTCCGCGGCGCGCACAATCTGCTCCTCCGAGTGTTTGCGGTCGACCATGTCCCGCATCCGCTGCGAGGCCCCATCCGCCGCCACCGTCAGGTTGGTCGCGCCGCCCCGGCGCAGCTGGTTCACCAGCTCCTGGGTCAACCTGTCCGCGCGGAGCGAGGACACCCCCACCTCGCGCCCCGAATCCACGATGGTGCGCAAGAGTTCGACAATGCGGGGATGGTCCGTCACCGCCGCGCCCACCAAGCCCACCCGCCGGGCATGGTCCGGAATGAGCGACAGCACCCGCTCCGGAGGCACCGTGCGCATCCCACCGTTGGTGGTACGCCGCATGACGCAGTAGTGGCAGCCCCGAGAGCAGCCCCGCTCCGGCTCGATGAGGAACATCGACCGAAGCTCGGTATGCGGGGTGACGATTTGAGACCGGGCGGGCAGCCGTGAGTCCATCGCACGGGCGACGTGGTAGCGCTGGCCACCCCGCCCTGGAACGCGGAAGCCCGGGATGCGCGCCAGATGATCCAACAGCGCCTCACGATCCAGGGTGGCCGCCGCCTCCACCAGGACATGGATGAGGTCCTCGGATTCGCCCTGGACGAGCACGTCCACGAAGGGCTCCAGCGGATCCGGATTGGAGAACGTCAGCGGGCCGCCAGCCACCACCAGGGGGTGGCGTCCGTCCTTGCGCTCCTCCGCCAGGAGCGGGAGCCCCGCCAGCTCCAGCATGGAAAAGAGCCCCGTCAGCTCCAGCTCGTACGCGACGGAGAACGCCAGCATGGCGAAGCTGGAGACCGGCGCTTGTGACTCCCAGGAGAACAGGGGCGCGCGGGTGCGCTTGAACGCCTCCACGTCGTCAGGGAGGAAGACACGCTCGGCCGTTGCCCCCGCGTGCTCATGAATCTCGCGGTAGATGGCCTGGAAGCCCAGCGAGCTCATCCCCACGTGGTAGGGGCTCGGGTAGCAAAGCGCCACGCGGAAGGGCGCCTCCTTGAAGAGGGTGCCCTGTTCGTCCTCCAGCAGCGAGCGGACGTGGTGGATGAGTGAGTAACGGCCCTCCATGTGCCTCCAGACAGGGTACAGCCCATAAAACACCGCGGCCCCGCCAGTCCACTCCCAGAGGAGGGCTGCCGGGGCCGCGAGGCACCACCCTAGGGGGTGGTGCTGTTCAACGAATGTTGACTACCGGAGCGACGGGATGGGCTTGGCCGGCGCGCAGATGCCGGAGCTCGGACCCGTACGAACGCACTCAGCAGCGAAGTCCGGGTTCAGGTTCGGCGTGCCAGGACCGCAAGCGGTCGCGGAGCTCGGATCACAACCCACGGCCGGCCACAGCGCGCGAACCGAGTAGGTCGAGATGCAACCATCACGCGTGTAGGTCAGCTGGCCACGCATCTGCGTTCCGGGAACCGCCGCGGCCGCGTAGACCTCCATGTTCTTGAACTCGTAGGAGATCGACGTCGCCGCGTTCGCACCCGACGCCTGAGCGTTCACCGAGGCGACCGACAGGGTCGGCGCCGCGCAGAAGTCGTTCGTCGGCTCCGTGGCGAACGCACCCATCGCCGTCTGCTGCGACGGAGGGCTGGTCGAGTCCAGGACACCCCGGCTCGCCAATCCGGCAGGGCGGATGGTGAGCAGGGCCTTGGAGAGGTCGTCCGGGTCCGAGAACTTGAAGACACCCACCGTCTCAGCCGGAGGAGCCTTCTGCGCCTCCACGTTGGTGCACGCCGAACCATCGGCCTGCTTCGGGGTGTCCGCGAGGTCGTACCGCGCGACCCAACTGGCGTGGTCCTGCACGAAGCAGGGTGCCTCAGGCTGGTCGAAGTTGCAGCCAGTCAGCACACTCGTCGCGCTGACGAGAACCATCGCCGCCTTCAGAATGTTCTTGGTCATGTGACTTGTATTTCCAGTTTCCGAGGGGGCCAGTGACTAGAACGTGTACCGGACGCCGAGACGCATCTGACGCGGCGCCTGGTAGGCGGTCGGGTTCTTGAAGTTCGGGTTGATGTCGCCATCCACGGTCCCGAACGGCTCGTCGCGCTCCTCACCCGTCTGCCAGGTCACGTTGCCCGGCAGGTCGCCGGGCGTGCCGTTGGCAATCGGGGCCACAGGGAGCCGGGTGTACGTCTGATCCACGCCGGTGATGCCCTGGAAGTTGAAGAGGTTGAAGATGTCCAGGGTCACGGACAGCACGCTGTCCTTGCTGACGCGGTAGTTGACGCCGATGTTGGAGTCGATCGTGTTGATCCAGGGCGTCCGGCCGCCCGCGCCGCGGGGAAGAACGAAGGACTCGTCCTCACCGTAGATCGAGTGCGCGCCGAAGTAGTTGATCGGCGTACCGGAGTTGCCGCGGTAGGAGACACCCACGTTCGCCGACAGGGCGTTCGTGAAGTTGAACTCCTTCGCGCCGAACACCTTGATCTGGTGCGTACGGTCGAAGGGCAGCAGACCCGTGCGGTTGGTCAGGAGGGAGATCAGGTCGAAGTCCGAGAGGATGTTCGGATCGAGCTGAGCCGTCTCCGGACGGAACAGACCGGGGTAGTTACCGTTCAGGCGCGACCAGGTGTAGTTCGCCTGGGCCAGCCAGCCGTCCGAGAACGTACGGTTCAGGTAGACGGTGACGTTGTCGTAGTTACGCACCGGCTTCGGGAACTCCTTGGCGAAGCCGCTGCCCGGGTTACCGAGGAAGTACGAGTTACCGTCATCGCGGCTCATGTCCTCGATGACCATGTTCATGTTGCGGTGCGTGTAGCTGGCGCCCACGCGGGTGTTCGCGATGAGCTCGTACTCAGCACCCACCACGACTTCCTCGGACGACTGCGGCTTGATGTCCGGGTCGATCGGCTCGTTCTCAACCTTGCCGCCCGTGTAGAGGCGGTTCGGGTTGCGGTTGCCTTCCGGGAGGTTGACGACGTAGTTCGGGTTGCGGCAGTCCGTCTCCTGGCTCTCGCGACGCGACGGGTCGCAGCCACCGGACTCACCCGGCTCCGCGAACGCGCGGCGGGCCTCGTAGCGACGCTCACCCGGGAACGCGCGGTCCATCATGTTCAGCGGAACCTGCTCGTAGTAGCGAGCGTAGTTCACGAAGAACTTCGTGCGGCCGTTGGCGAACGGGTCGACGATGGCGCCGAGGCGAGGCGACCACTGGTTGCCCAGGATGAGCGCCAGCTCGCCGTCACCGCCGTACATCGCCTGCACGTCGTAACGAACACCCAGGTTCAGGGTGACGCGGTTGACGATCGACCAGGAGTCCTGGAGGAAGCCGCCGACCGTGGTGCTCGTGGTCTTGCCCTGCTGGGTCAGCTGGGTGATGGGGCTGTCAGGGGACGCCTGGTAGCCGTAGCGACGGAAGTCGCGCACGGTGTTGCCAACGTAGGGCTGACCGTTGTTGTAGGTCGGCACCGAGGCGCCCACCGCTCCGTAGTTGGAGCCTTCGGAGAAGTACACGCCGCCGCCGTAGGCCTTGAGCTGGTCGTAGGACAGGAACTCAGCGTCCACGCCGGCCTTCAGCACGTGGGTGCCCAGGGCGTTCAGCAGGTACGTCGCCTTCGCGTTGGCCTGGTAGCGGTCCAGCTTGGACTCGCTCATGTAGCCCGGGCCACCGACCAGGTAGCTGGTCACGGGGCAGCGCTCGTGGATCTCCTCATCCGGCGTACCGGCGTTCAGGATGACCGGTTCGCAAGCGGCCTCCTGCCCGGCGGGCAGGCCCTCGAACACCGTCAGGCGACGAGGCGACGCGTACTCCATGCGGGAGTAGCCCGCGAGCCCCTGGCTGCTGCCCAGCTTGCTGCCGTCGGCGGGCAGCGAGGACGCCGTCTGGTGGAACCAGCCGAACGTCGCGTCGACCAGGACCTTCTTGTCCATGAACGCGCCGGCGTACTTCAGGGCGAGCGCGGTGGCGTTGGCGTTGTTCTCGAGCTGACCGAAGTCGCCCGGACGCGCCCGGATCGCACCCGGCAGGCCGCCGGACTGGGGGTTGATGACCAGCTTGCCAAGGCCGCCGGACGTCGTCGGGGTGCCGTTGAGGGCGAACGAGACGTTGTGGTCCTGGTTGATGAGGTACGTCAACTTACCCATGTACTGCACGGTCCGGGCGTCGGCGAAGTACTTCCGATCCGAGCCGCGGATGGGATCCGTGACGGAGAAGCCGGAGCTGTCCGTGATCGTCTCACCCGTGGTCGGGTCGAGGCGAAGCGCGTTCAGCGTGCGGGTGTGCTGGTAGCGCGTGAACGACGGCGTGAAACCGGCGAAGAACCACAGCTTGTCCTTGATGATAGGACCGCCGAGGGTCGCGCCGAAGTCACCCATGTTCTGCAGCTCATTGAGGCCGCTGATGACCGAGCCTTCGGCGCGGATGGTCTTGCGCTCACCTTCCAGCGCGCCCGGGGTCCAGTTCGCGAAGACGCTTCCGTGGAACTCGTTGGAGCCCGACCGGGTCACCGCGTTGATGACACCGCCCGTGGAGCGACCGAACTCCGGCATGTAACCGCCGGTGATGATGTTCACGTCCTGCACGAACTCGATGCTCATCGGGCTGGCGTTCACGCCGTAGGCCGGGTCGTTCGTGGACAGACCGTCCACCACGTATCCGTTCTCAGGCGAGGTCGCGCCGTTGATGGAGACACCGTACTGGTCGTTCTGGGCGCCAGGCGCCAGCTCGGCCAGGGACTCGAAGGAGCGAGTCGCGCCCGCCTTGCCGCCCGGACGGGCGACCGCGATGCGCTTGATGAACTCCTGATCCACGTTGACGCCCGTGGTCGTGGAGCCCACGTCGATGGTCGGCGGCGCGCCGACGATCTCGACGACCTCACCGAGGGACTCGGGGAGCAGCTCGACGTTGACACGGATGGTGCGGTTCAGACGCAGCTGGACGTCAGAACGCGCGTACGGCTTGTACTGCTCCTTCTCGAACCGCAGGGTGTACACGCCCGGCGGAAGCTGAGGAATACGGTAGTTGCCCTGAGCGTCAGTAACCACCATCTGCTCACCCTGAAGGTTGGGCGAGGTTGCGGTCACCACCACATCAGCGACAGGCTGCCGACTCTGTGAGTCGATGACCGTTCCGATCATCGTGCTCGACTGCGCGAAAGCCGCCGATCCATAAAGCAGACCTGCGGCCAGGACAACTCCGGTTTCCCGGAGCACTCGGTTCAAGTGCATACCAGACCCCTCCAAGGTGGGCTGCAACCGAAAATGACTGGGGAAAATATCCGAGGTCAAGCAGTTGTCAATAGACCGTTGCTTTTTGGTTACCAGTGGGGCAACTGCGCGATCAGGCCAAATCTCCTTGACCGCGCTCGCTTGAACCCGGAACCCGTTTCTGTATGGTAGCGCGCCCTTTCGATGGGGCGGGGCGTGGTGGGTGTCCACTGGTGAAGAGGAGTACAGTACATGTTTGATTCAGTCCTTGACCGCGGCCAGGCGCCGAAAGCGCGTTTCGGAGTGGGCACCACCGTGTCGGTGATCCTGCACGCCGCGCTGTTCTTGGTGGCCTACGTCCTGTCCACGAGGCCACCGGTCGAGGAGGAGAAGGAGATCGAGGTGACGCTGAAGGCCACCATGGCCCCGCCGCCGCCTCCTCCTCCGCCGCCCCCTCCCCCCGCGGCGACCTCCAAGCCCAAGACGACTCCGAAGAAGCCCAAGAAGCCGGATGCCATCGTCCAGCCGAAGGAGATCCCGAAAGAGGTCCCGAAGGAGGTCGAGCCCACCGAGCAGCCCGAAGAGGCGGCCGAGGAGCCCACTGAAGAGGCGGTCGAGGGCGGCGTCGAGGGTGGTGTCGCCGGCGGTGTCGTGGGCGGCGTCGTGGGTGGTGTGATCGGCGGCGTGGTCGGCGGCCAGTTGGGTGGCACCGGTACCGAAGTGCTGCCGTTCGGCGCGGGCATGACCCGCCCCGAGAAGGTCTCGGGCCCTCAGCCCGAGTACACGCGTGAGGCGCTCGAGTCGCGCGTGCAGGGAACGATGATCGTCAAGTGCGTCATCACCGTGGAAGGTCGAGTGGAGCGCTGCCGAGTCATCAAGCCCCTTCCCCACATGGAGCAGGCCGTCATGGACGCACTGACTTCGTCACGCTACAAGCCGGTGACGTTCCAGGGACGTCCAGTCCAGGTGGATTACACCTTCACCCTGAACCTGAAGCTGCCGCGCTGATCCGGGCGCGCCGTAGAGAAGCACCGCCGACCACATCGCGCTCGTGAGGAGGAGCGCTAAACCAAGCCATGCAATTCACTCTCATCGATATCTGGCACCACACGGGCACGTTCGCCCGTATGATCATCTTCACCCTGGCCATCATGTCGGTGGCGTCCCTGGTCGTGATGGCGGAGCGGATGATCGTCTTCCGGAAGACCCGGTCCGACAGCCGCAACTTCGCGGCCAAGATGGGCGCCATCCTGGCGAAGGGCGACCTGACCACCGCGGCCAACACGAACCTGGGCAAGGACGTGGGCCACCTGGGCCGGGTGATCAACTCCGGTCTCACCGCGTACCGCATCAGCCCCAACAACAAGGACGTCGCGGTCGAGTCCGTGGCGCGCGCCCTGGAGCGTCAGGCGCAGCGTGAGGTGCAGAGCATGAAGCGCGGCCTGGGCCTGCTGGCCACGGTCGGCTCGACGGCTCCGTTCGTCGGTCTGCTCGGCACGACGATGGGTATCGTCAACGCGTTCCAGCTCATGGCGGCGGCCGGCTCCGGCGGTCTGGGCACCATCTCCGCGGGTATCGCCGAGGCGCTCATCACCACCGCCTTCGGTCTGCTCGTGGCCATCCCCGCCGTGATGGCGTACAACTTCCTGCAGGGCTGGGTGGATGCTCGCTCGGTGGACATCAGCGAGTCCTCCAACGAGTTCCTCGACGTGGTGGCCCGCCACATGGGCGGCGGCGCGAGCTCCTCGCACGCGGCCTGAGCAGTCACCGGCGAGCCCGGGGACGACCCGAGGCCCGCCTCCCGGCGTGAACGCGGCCCCTGAGGTCCTGGGGTCGGTGACGCCACACCGGGCGGCGGGCTTCCACCACCAGGAAGCAGGATACACGCATGGGAATGTCAGCTGGCCCCAAGGGGGGCATCAAGAGCGAGATCAACGTCACGCCGCTGGTGGACGTGGTGCTGGTGCTCCTCATCATCTTCATGGTCGTCACCCCCATGCTCCAGCGCGGCAAGTCCGTGGAGCTGCCGAAGGCCACCGAAATCGAGAAGGAAAAGGGGAAAGACTCCGACCCCCTCTACGTCTCCATCACCCCGGACAAGAAGGTGTTCGTGGAGAACGACCAGGTGGACGAGCAGGCCCTGCAGGACCGCATCGCGCAGGAGCTGTCGAAGGACCCGGGCAAGAAGATCCTGCTCAAGGGTGACAACACCGTGAACGTGGGCGACGTGCGCAAGGTGCTGGACGTGGCCCGCAAGGCCAAGGCCAAGCAGATCGCGCTCGGCGTCGAGGAGAAGAAGTAATGGCGGGCCACAAGCAGCGCCAGTGGGTGAAGCCGCAGACGCCACCCAACTCGGAGATCAACGTCACGCCGCTGGTGGACGTGGTGTTGGTGCTCCTCATCATCTTCATGGTCGTCACGCCGCTCCTGGAGAAGGACATCCAGGTGCGTGTGCCGGACACGGAGGTGGAGGAGAACCAGCCTCCCCCGGATCCGAATGACCAGCAGCTGGTCGTCCTCCTGGACAAGGACGGCGGCTACTCCATCAACACGGAGAAGGTCCCCGCGGGCGACTACGTCAACCGCCTGAAGCGGATGCTGGCGGCGAAGAAGCCGGACGAGAAGGTCGTCTTCTTCATGGCGGACGACTCGACCAACTACGGCCGGCTCATCGGGGCCCTGGACGGCGCGAAGGCGGCAGGCGCCAAGGTCCTCGGCATGGCGACCGAGCTGCCGTCGAATGCCATCATCCAGGGAACGCAGGCGGTGGACACCGGCACGCCGGCCCCCGCGCCCTGAGCATCTCCGCCCGGAGTCCTACGCTCCGGGTTGGAGTCGCGGTTCACATTGAGAGGCTCGTCGGCTAGAGTTCACTCCTCATGGCCGACGAGCTTCTCGTCTTTGAACAGACCATCGAAGCCCTCTTCCTGCGCGCGCTGCAGGGGCGACTGACGCCCGCCTGCAAGGAGCGCCTGAGGCAGGCGGGGCTCGATGTGGACCAGAAGCTCCGTCCCGCCTACTCCTTTGACTCCTGGATGGCCTTCCTGCGCATCGCCGCGGAGGAGCTCTTTCCTCGAGACTCCGTGGCCCAGGGGACGTGGAAGCTGGGCGAGGCCTACATCGAGGGCTTCCGGGAGACGATGCTTGGGCGGGCGGTGCTGTCCCTCCTCCGAGTCCTCGGACCGCGCAGGACATTGATGCGGGCCACGCAGAACTTCCGGGCGGGCAACAACTACACCGAGTCCAAGCTCACGGAGCTCAACCCCACCCAGTTCGAGCTCTGGATGAACGAGGTGGGGGCCTACCCTGACTTCACCGCGGGCATCATCCATGCGGGGCTCCGCGTCGCCGGAGCCCAGGAGGTGCGCGTGGAGCCGTCCAACTACGACGGCCATGCCTGCACCTACCGCATCAGCTGGAAGGAGGCTTCGGTCTCCTCGGGCGTCGCGGGCAGTGGGGACTCCAAGGCGGCCATGAGGTCCGGGTCCATCAGTTCCCTGTAGATGAACTCGGCGATGAGGCCCGTCAGCATCCAGATGGGCAGGATGTAGAGCGACGTCATCTGCCAGAAGATGGCGCCCGCGTCCGCGTAGTACCAGATGCGATAGCCGGTGAGCCGCTCGAGCAAGAGGCCGCTGAAGCCCTCGAAGATCAGGATGCCAATCCCATACACAGCCGCCCGAAGGCTGGCGTGCTGGTAGAGCATCCGTCTGAAAACAGGCTCCACGAAGAAGAAACATGCGACGCCGTAGATGAGGAACATCCACAGCGAGCACTGCCCGTAGGCGGTGACAGCTGGCGTGTGCCAGATGTTGTTGAGCCCCAGGCGGTCATCGACCTGCCATTGAAACTGAAACAGAGCCCCCAGGAAGGGCACGTCCCGGGCGATACGCACCAGGTTGTAGAAGAAGATTTCCGAGCTGATGCCCACCATGCCGTAGAGGCAGAAGCGGAACACTCCGAAGGCAACCTTCATCCGCTGGCTTCGCTTCATATCAGCCCGGCGAATGCGGACCGGACGTCGACGACTCCCCTGCAACCCCATTGATTCATCTCCCCCATTCATCCCCAGATACCCGCGAAGGTACCCAAGAGCCACCCGCCCTGGCTAGAGCCCCTTCACTAATCCAGTGACTCTGGAAGCCTTGGCCCTGCCCTCGGATGGGCATCCACTCCAAGGGATTGGC
Source organism: Myxococcus stipitatus (assembly GCF_037414475.1). The sequence goes on from NZ_CP147913.1 coordinate 2,670,811, forward strand.
TGAGACAGGCGTTTGCGGAGGCAGTCAGCGGTACGCGGGTTGCTGTGTGGGGGCTGGGACGGCGGAGGGAGGGCGGGCGATGTTGGCGAGGGTACGGTCAGCGGCGTTGATGGGAATTGACGCGGTGGTGGTGGAGTGTGAGGTCGACATGGCGCTCGGGCTCCCCTACTTCAACGTGGTGGGGCTGCCAGAAGGCGCGGTGCGCGAGTCGAAGGTGCGGGTCGTCTCCGCGCTCAAGAACACGGGCTTCGAGCTGCCACAGAAGCGCGTCACGGTGAACCTGGCTCCGGCGGATTTACGCAAGGACGGCGTGGCCTTCGAGCTACCCATCGCCCTGGGAGTGCTGGCGGCGGCCAGGCTGCTCGAGGATGAGGCCCTGAGCCGCTACCTTTTTGGTGGGGAGCTGTCGCTGGATGGCTCACTCAAGCCCATCAAAGGTGTCCTGCCGCTCGCGGTGGCGGCTCGGGACAAGGGCTTCGACGGGGTCATGGTGCCCGCCGCCAATGCCGCGGAGGCGGCGCTCGTCGAGGGTTTGAAGGTGCTGCCCGTCGCGAACCTGCGCGATGCGGTGGACCACCTGACCGGGCAACGGCTCATCTCCCCTTTCCAACGGGGTACGCCTCCCGCGGAGGCCGCTCGCGTTGGAGCCGTGCCGGACATGGCGGATGTCCGGGGGCAACCGGAGCTCAAGCTGGCCTTGGAGCTGGCGGCCGCCGGGGGGCATAACTTGTTGATGTGTGGCCCTCCGGGCTCCGGCAAGACGATGCTGGCGCGAAGGCTCCCCGGCATCCTCCCCGCGATGACCTTCTCCGAATCGCTCGAGGTGACGAAGGTCTACTCCGTGCTGGGGCTGCTCAACGAAGGACATGCGTTGGTGAGAGAGCGCCCCTTTCGAGCGCCCCACCACACGCTCTCCGACGCGGGACTCGTGGGAGGAGGCCCCATGGCACGCCCGGGTGAGCTTTCCCTGGCACACCATGGCGTGTTGTTCCTCGACGAGTTGCCCGAGTTCCGCCGCAACGTGCTGGAGGTCTTGCGGCAGCCCCTGGAGGAAGGCGTCATCCATCTCGCACGGGCCAATCAGAACCTCACCTACCCGTGCCGGGTGATGCTGGTGGCGGCGATGAATCCGTGTCCCTGTGGCTACTTCAACGTGCCGGGGCACACCTGCACCTGTCCAGAAAACCGGGTGTTCGACTACCACGCGCGCGTCAGCGGGCCCTTGCTGGACCGTGTCGACATCACCCTGCAAACACGGCCCGTCGAGTACCACCACCTGGCACGGGCGCAGCCACAGGAGACCACCAGCCGTCACCACCGGGAGCGCGTGGAAGCCGCGAGACAACGCCAGAGGGAGCGGTATGTCGACGAGCCGCAGGTGCACTGCAACGCCCAGCTTCCCTCACACCTGCTGCGGCGCCATTGCGTGTTGAGCCCACGCGCGGAGCGGATGCTGGAGCTGGCGGTGCGTCATCACGGGCTGTCGGCACGCGCGCATGACCGGCTCCTCAAGCTGGCGCTGACGCGTGCCGACCTGGAGGGCCATGGTCGCATCGAAGAGACCGACATGCAGCTGGCCATCGACTGCCGGACCTTGGACCGCCGTGGCTGGCTTCACTCCAACACCCACGGAGGCACCCCACCCTCGCGAACAGGAGCGGGCTCGCGAGGATTCTTCGCGCCATCCTCTCCACGGCTCGCCGCGCGAACGTCCGGGGCCGTTCAACGAGGCGAAGGAGCCATCTCGCGTGACGACGCGGCAAGCCGCGCTGAAGGCTCGGGCGTGCCACTTGGGAGCGACTTCCCGCCCTCCGAGGAGGAAGTGACACGAGGGAGTTCGTCCAACCTGGGCGCGGGTCCGGTGATGATGCGCGCGGACTTACCGAAGGTCAGGTACGAGTAGGCCCAGTTGAGCATCACCGCCAGCTTGCTTCGGAAACCGATGAGGAACATCAGGTGGATGAAGAGCCAGGCAAACCAGGCGGAGAGACCTGTCTGCTTGAAACGGCGGAAGGCGATGCCCACCGCGTGTCCTCGGCCAATCACCGCGTAGGAACCTCGGTCCCAGTACTTGAACGCCTCCATCGGCTGCCCCCGCAACCGGCGGAGGATGTTGCGCGCCGCGTGAGTGCCTTCCTGCATCGCCGCGGGAGCAAGTCCGGGCACGGGAGTCCCATCCGCCTGTTTGAGCGAGGCCAGGTCTCCCGCGACGAAGATGTCCTCGTGCCCCGGCACGGTCAGCTCGGGCGTCACGATGACCCGGCCCGCGCGGTCCAGCGGGACGCCCAGCGAGCGAGCCACGGGTGACGCGGCGACACCCGCGGCCCAAATCACGGTGCGAGCCTCGATGTGCTCATCCCCGATGTAGACGCCGGTCGCGTCGATGTTCGTCACTCGGGCACCGGTGCGGACCTCCACCCCCAACCGCTCCAGCGTGCGCCGGGCCTTGGTGGTGAGGTCATCGGGATAGACGGGGAGCACCTTGTCCACGCCCTCGATGAGGATGATGCGCGCATCGCGCGTATCGATGTTCTTGAAGTCCCCTGGCAGGGAGTTGCGGCTGATCTCCGCCAGCGAGCCCGCCATCTCCACACCCGTGGGGCCCGCGCCGATGATGACGAAGTTGAGGAGCGCGCGGCGGAGGCGCGGGTCCGGCTCCCGCTCGGCCAGCTCATAGGCCACCAGGACTCGGCGCCGAATCTCCACCGCGTCCTCGATGGACTTGAGCCCCGGTGCGAACGCCGCCCAATGGTCATTGCCGAAGTACGAGTGCGTCGCCCCGGTCGCGATGACGAGGTAGTCGTACGTCAGCTCCCCGTCCGACAGCAGGACCCGCTTGCCCTCGGGGTCCACGCCCGTGACATCGGCCAGCACCACGGACACACCGCTTGGCCCCAACAAAGCCCGCAGCGGCGCGGCGATTTCACTGGGGCTCAGCGTCGCCGTGGCCACCTGGTACAGCAACGGCTGGAACAGGTGGTGGTTGTGCCGGTCCACCAAGGTGAGACGGACTGGCGCGTTGACGAGCTGCTGCGCGGCTCGGAGCCCGGCGAACCCTCCGCCGAGGATGACCACATGGGGCATGTCTTCGCGTTGGGTTTTCACGCCTGAAAGGTCATGCCGTCGCCTCCAAACTTCAACGCAAAGCGCCGAAGCCCTGCCAGGCAGTTGACCGCCCTCTTGCCCGCAGCAAAAGGGCATGACCGCACAGCGTGTCGGATGGAAGACTCAGCGATTCGTCCTCCTCATGGTCCACATGAGGCTCCCGCGGCTCCTCCACACACCCCCTCCATCATCTGGACACCCCGCCGTCGCCGCGGACGCCTGAGCGCGAGACTTCGTGAGGAGTCTCTCCCGGCATGTCCGTTGCTCATCCGCGTGTCGATGCATGCGTCGCCTTCGCTGAGGCGACGGCACGCAGCACGGTGTCTTTCAAGGACAGGGCGGCGAGGGAGTCGATGAGCAAGTTGACGGAGAAGTTGAAGGCAGTGGCTGCGGCGGTGGCGTCCATCGAGAAGCAGTTCGGGAGGGGCTCGGTGATGACGCTGGGCGGTGATGCGCGCGAGCAGAAGGTCGCGGTGATTCCCTCAGGTTCGGTGGGATTGGACCGGGCGCTTGGCGTGGGAGGCTATCCTCGAGGTCGCGTGGTGGAAGTGTTCGGCAATGAGTCTTCGGGCAAGACGACCCTCACCCTGCATGCGATTGCCCAGGTGCAAGCAGCCGGTGGAGTGGCGGCCTTCATCGACGCGGAACACGCGCTCGACCTTTCCTATGCGCGCAAGCTGGGCGTGAAGGTGGAGGAGCTCCTGGTGTCCCAGCCCGACACGGGAGAACAGGCGCTGGAAATCACGGAGCAGCTCGTTCGCTCCGGAGCGGTGGACCTCATCATCGTGGACTCGGTGGCGGCGCTGGTGCCTCGCGCGGAAATCGAGGGCGAGATGGGTGACGCGCACATGGGTGTTCAGGCCCGGTTGATGAGCCAGGCGCTGCGCAAGCTCACCGGCGCGGTGAGCCGCTCGGGAACCTGCATCGTCTTCATCAACCAGATTCGCATGAAGATTGGGGTGATGTTCGGCAACCCGGAGACCACCACGGGAGGCAACGCGCTGAAGTTCTACGCCTCGGTGCGCATGGAGATTCGCCGCACGGGGAACCTCAAGGACGGCGACACCGTGGTGGGCTCTCGAGCCCGCGTGAAGGTGGTGAAGAACAAGGTCGCTCCGCCGTTCCAGGAAGCCGAGTTCGACTTGTTGTACGGCTCCGGCATTCATCGCGTGGGCGAGGTCATCGACCTGGGCGTGGCCGCGGGGCTCATCGACAAATCGGGCAGTCACTTCAGTCTGCGAGGTGAACGCATCGGCCAGGGACGCGAACGCGCCATCGAGTGGCTGCGAGAGCATCCCGACACGACGGAAGCCCTGGCTCGGGAGCTGGCGGGTGCACCGCCGCTCCCCTGCCCCACCGCCCCCGTGGAAGCCGCGGCATAGCTAGACGGAGGCGGACAGCGCATCCAGGGCCAGCGCCACGGGATGGCGCTGTGCGCCCGCGCACAGCAGGAGCCCGCCATCCGGGGCCGGCTCCAGGAGCTGGCCGAACTGGTACTGAGCATCCCGCGAGAAGCGGGCCTTCGCCCGGCCCTGCTTCACGTGGCAGGTCAAGACCCCATCAGCGTCCACACGCAAGCTCGACAGCTCCAGCGCTTCGGCGGTGCGGTCACTCAGCCGGATGGACACGCGCTCATCCGGTGTGACGTCCACGGTCCGCACTTCGAAGGCGGCGTCCGCCACCTGCACGTAGCACCAGTCATTGCCGATGCGGAGCTGGTAGCGCCCCGTGTCGTCCAGAACGAGGGAGATGTTGAAGAGCTCGATGATTTTCGGATGCTCGATGGGCTCGTCGTCGTGCCACCAACGCAGGCTCGCGTCGAGGCGGATGCCGCTGTCCTCGCGGGTGTGCCAGCGCTTGCCGGAGGGAGGCTGTCCGGAGGGAGGTTGCATGGTCACTTTCTATCTGCGCGTGGAGCCCGGGGGATTCAAGCCCTCGTGCGCCACGGCCCTACCAGTTCCGGACAAGCTCCGTGTAGCCCCGGAAGGCAACGGCGCCCCAGAAGTTCACCAGCACGCCCAGCACCAAGGCGGCCATCACCGCGCGCTGGCGCACGGACCGACCACCAATGGCGAAGAGCAGCAAGAGGTAGGGCGTGTAGTCGAGGCTGAAGCGGAAGCCGAACTGCATGTACCCCGTGTTCTGGTAGAAGAGCCCTGGCAACGCGCAGATGGCCACCGTCAGCCACAAGGGCCAGTGCAAGCGCGGCTGCAGCCTGGGCATGAGCAGGAAGACCAGCAGCGGCAGCGTCAAGAGCAGCGTCAGCCCGTGCGGGTCGTAGCCCAGCTTGAGCGGCGAGAGCGACAGCGAGGGCCACTTGAGGAAGGCCGCGGCCACGTTCCGGCCCAGGTATTCCCAGTGGAACAAGCCCCAGCGGTCGATGTCCACGTTGACGCGGTTGTTGAAGAGAAAGGCGTGGCCGAACTCACTCAAGCGGCCGAAGCGGTACACGTTGTACGCGGCGGCGAGCAGCCCCAAGGGCGCGGCCCCGAGGGCGAACAAGCCCACCTTGCGCGCCGCGGGCCTCCAGTTCCTGCCCAAGGCCTTGAGCTGCTCGAGGCGCGGCTCCGGCCCAGGACACAGCGCCTCCAGCACGAAGAACAGCCCCGCGAAGAACAACGGCGTGCGGGTGAGCGTCGCCATGGAGAAGAACACACCCGCCAGGACAGGACGGCGGGCTCGCACCGCGTTGCGCACGTAGAGGCACGTGAGAGCCACGCCCATGACCTCGGCGCTGAACCACACTTCTCCGCGGATGGCGCAGTAGAAGAACAACGTGCCGAAGGCGAGGGTGAGCGCGAGCACGACGTTCTCATCACGCGTGCGCTCCGTCTCTCCTTCCTGCGCGAGGAAGCGCAGCAGCGAATAGAAGAGCGCCACCGCGAGCGCGCCAACGATGACTCCAAACGAGGTGTCGTTGAACTGATACCCATGCAGCGCGACGAAGGGCAGCATGGCGACAGCCGGGAAGGACGGGAAGCTCACGAACCAGCGGTCATCCGGCTGGGGCCGCCCCTCGCAACGCACCTTCTCGCCACTCACCTGCCTCACGCAGGCCCAGTCCTCCAGATTGGGGAGGACCTGTGGGTCCACGTCCAGGCGCCCCTCCAGCCACGATTGCGCCTGGTAGATGAAGTGCGGCGCCGCGCTCTGGCGCAAGAAGCGCTGCGAGCTGAAGCTCGCCAGCACCACGAACGCGACCGCGAACAACACCACCTCCACGCGATAGGCCGCGAACCACACACGCAACATGGAGCCAGGAGTGCTGCCCCGTGGCCCCGCGGATTCAGGCGTCGACGGGACAGTCGCGTTGAGCGTCTCCTCGGGAGCCGGCGCCGTGGGAACGGGCTCGGGAGTGGACGCAGGGGGACGCTTGGACTTGGAGCGACTCATGATTGGGGCGCGGACAGCAGGTGCTGCCGCAGCATCTCCAGCGTGTGGGAGGCAGCAAAGAGCCGCACGCGCTCCCTGTCTCCAGAAAAGGACATCCGCTCACAGCGCGTGGGCAGGTTCGGCCCCGCGAGCGCGCAATACACCGTGCCCACCGGGTCCTCGGGGGTTCCTCCCCCCGGGCCCGCATACCCCGTCACCGACAACCCATACGTGGACCCGCAGGCGACACGCACCCCCTCGGCCATGGCCACCGCCGTCTGGGAGGACACCGCCGAATGACGTTCGAGCACCTCGGGCGGCACGCCCACCCACGCGGACTTCATCTTCTCCGTGTACACCACCGCGCCCCCCACGAAGTTCGCGCTCGCTCCTGCCACCGCCGTGAGCTGCTGCGAGATGAGGCCCCCCGTACAGCTTTCCGCGACCGCGAGCGTGGCCCCCGCGCGCGACAGCAGACCCAACAACACGGGCGCGTAGTCCTCGGTGTCCGAGCCGAAGACACGCGCCCCCAGCACACGCCGGCTGTCCGCTTCGGCGGCCGCCAGCGCCGCATCGGCCTCCAACTGGGACGGAGCCTCCGCCATCAGCTTGAGGTGATTCTCCGGGGCGTGGGTGCGGAACCCAAACACGACGCGCGGATGAGTCGCGGCCAGCGGGGCCACGGCCAGGTCCAGCTCCGACTCGGAGAGGGCCACCGTGCGAAGCAGGCGGAAGGCGCGGAACACTCGAGCCGACCTCGACTCGAGCACCTGCTGGATACGGGGCAACACCTCTCCATCCAAGAGCGCCCGGTACTCACGCGGCACACCAGGAAGGAAGAACACCTGGCAGCCGCCCAGGGTGAGCACGACGAGTGGCGCGGAGCCCACCGGGTTGCGCACGGGCTCGGAGCCACGGGGGATGCGGGTCATGCGCAGCGCACTCGGGTTCATGGGGACACCTCGGGCCGCATAACGCTCGCGCAGCCAGCCGAGCACCCGCGCATCCTCCTCCAGCTCGACTCCCGCGACGGTGGCGGCGCACTCGAGGGTGAAGTCATCCGCCGTGGGTCCCAGTCCACCGGAGACCACCACGACATCCGCCCGGGAAGCGGCCTCACGCAGGGCCTGGACGATGTCGGACCGGACATCCCCCACCAGCACCACACGCTCCACCTTCACGCCCAGGTCGAAGAGACGGGCCTCCAGGTAGGGACTGTTCGTATCCGTGATGAGACCGGTGACCAGCTCGTCACCCGTGCAGAGCAGCTCGACGCGCATGGGGTGCGCATCCTAGCGGCAGCTGACCGCCTCGGCACGGGAGGAAGCATTTCCATGCGCCCTCCTCGGCTGGCCGCCCGCCACTCCAGCCAAGGAGGTCCCACCATGAGCCTGGCAGGTCTCATCGGGCCACGGCGAGGCTTCGCGCTGACGCGCGCCCGCCTAGCTGAACGCGGGGCCGTCGTTCCGGGGGCCCTCGCCGTCCTCGGACTCGTCGTCGTCCTCGTCGTCGATGACGGCGGCGGCGACCGCGGAGCCCGCGGCGACCTTGCGCGCCACCAGATGGCTGCGCACCTGCACCGCCGACTCGACCAGACCCAACGCGAGGTACGCGCCACAGAACGCCACCAGCAACCACGCCGGGTGGTACTGCGTCGCGATGGCCACACCGCCCAGCACCATCAGCATGAACACCGCGGCGCTCTTCCGACTGGGACGGGTGTCCTTGAACGTGCGGTAGCGCACCGTCGACACCATCAGCAACGACAAGCCCGCCACCGCCACGGCGACCGGCACGTAGGCCGACTCGCGCAGTGGCTCACCCTGGGAGGCCGCATGGTGCGAGATGATGATCGACACGAGCATGCCCGCGGCCAGGGGAATCGGAAGGCCCACGAAGAAGCGCCCCCCACCTCCGTGGGGATTGCGCGCCGCCAACACGTTGAAGCGCGCCAGCCGCAGCGCGCCACACGCGGCGAACGCGAAGGAGATGAACAGCCCCACGAAACCCAACGGAGCCAGCGCCCACTTGTAGACCAACAGCGCGGGAGCCGCCCCGAAGGAGACCACGTCCGCCAGACTGTCGAGTTGGACGCCAAAGTCGCTCTGCGTCTTCGTCAGCCGCGCGACCCGGCCGTCGAACCCGTCGAAGAACATCGCGAAGAAGATGGCCAGCGCCGCCTGGTAGAGCTGGACGGGCCCTGCTTCCCCGGCGCACAACGTGAGGGCGTAGAAGCCACAGAAGATGGACGTGACGGTGAAGAGGTTCGGCAGCACGAACATCAGTTTCCGTAACTTCATTGCTCCCTCGACTTCCTCTGATGCCCGTGAGTTCCTGGCAGCAGGACGGCGGGTGAACGAACCTTAGCAGGGTTTTATTCAAGGCACTGTCAGACCGAGGGGTCGACCAGGAGGAGCACGCGGATGGGGGACTGGCGCTGGGTCGTGTGGGTGCTGGTCGCTGGCCTCGCGGCCGTGCTGGGGAATGTCCTGTGGGTGGTCCTGGTTCGGCGCTGGTACCGGCTGCGAACACCCCTGCCCCAGGCGCTCAAGGCGCGGTGCGCGGATGGGTGGGAACTGACGGTCCATGCTCGGCGAGCACCGGTGCGGCGCTTCGAGGAGCCCGTGCTGCTGTGCCATGGACTGGCGGCCAACCGGTACACCTTCGACTTCGAGCCGCCGTACTCCGTGGCCCATTATCTGGCCGAAGCGGGCTTCGACTGCTTCAGCGTCGAGTGGCGAGGCACGGGACACTCCCGGCTTCCTCCGCGCGGCCGCAGGTATACGGACTTCAGCATCGATGACCACGTCTTCCAGGACGCCCCCGCACTGCTGGAGCTGGCGCTGAAGGAGACAGGCGCGAAGCGGGCGTTCTGGTTGGGCCACTCCCTGGGCGGACTGGTGGGGTATGCGATGGCGCAAGGCCCCGAGGGCGGGAAGCTCGCGGGGCTGATGGCGCTCGGCTCTCCAGTGCATTTCAAGTCGGAGCCCTTCCTGCGGATGCTCATCTCCATGGGCGTCCGTGCCGCCTGGCCCGCGCGCTTCCGGCAGGAGTGGATGAGCGCCAGCCTGGCGCCGTTCCTGGGCTATGTGACGCTTCCCCTGTCGGACCTCATCGTGAATCCCCAGCACATCCCGCCGCGCATCCAACGGCAGGTGTACGCGAACATGATGTCGTCCATGAGCCGCAAGGTCCTGCTCCAGTTCCAGGATTGGATTGAGCATGACGCGTTCCGCTCGTTCGACCGCGCTCGCGATTGGCGCGCTGGTATTGCCAGTCTCGAGCTGCCCATTCTCGTCATGGGTGGCAGCGCGGACCGGCTCGCCACCGCGGAGAATCTGCAGAGCCAGTTCGCCCTCGTCACGGCCAAGGACCGCACCCTTCACGTGTTCGGAAAGGACCGGGGCGACGCGCAGGACTACGGACACGGCGACCTCATGTTCGGCCGCGGCGCTCCCACGGAGGTGTACCCCGTCATCCGGGAGTGGCTGGTGGCGCACGCGACCCCGTGGCCCCCCGACTCCGAGTCGTCTTCGTCCCGGTGAGAGTCGGGATGCGGCGCGCTCTAGCGTGGAGCGGGCGCCAGCTCCTTGGTGAGCCGCTCCACGCACCACGCATCCACGCCTCGGACATCCTCCGCGCGGACCCGGCCCAATCTCACGCGTGTGTCTCCCGTGCACTCGGCGGAGACGAGGCCCTGTCTCGTCGTGCGCGCGACAAGCGCATCCACGCGCAGCTCGCCCCCGTCCATCGCGGCGAGTGCTGTCTGTTGAATGTCTTTGGCTTCCACGCTCATGGCGTCCATGCGCGCTCGTGTATCGACCGATAGCGCTGACTGACCACAGCGCGCCAGCTCCGCGTCGCGCAGGGTGACTCGCGCATTCTGCACCGCCAGGACACAGGCGCCCGCGGTATCCCTCACCAACACGCCCTCCACTTCCGCATGGACCTGGCGCAGGTGCAGTCCCTCCCCCGTGATGCCGTCGTTCGAGCGGACTCCCACCACTGCGCTATTTCGCAGTCGCAGGCGTCCACCCACTGCGACGACTCCGTACTCCATGGAGCCCTCCACGCGCAGCCGCTGTACCTCCACCTCCGAGCCCGTGAGATGGAGTGCACCGTGACTGCCGCTGTCGCGAACGACCACGTCTTCGAGTCGCACCCCGCTCGAGGCTCCCACGCTGATTCCAGCACGCGTGGCACCGACCGAGAGGAGTCCGTGCACCTCGAGTCGAGGTGCGCGCATGGCGGAAACGCCCACCTCGTACCCGCTCACCCGCGCGTCCTCCAGCACCATGACGCCCTCCACCACCGAGAAGGCCGCGCCTTGGCCCCCTTCCGCCACCACGCGGCGAATCTCCGCGTGTCCACCGTCCATCCCTACCGCCGTCACCGCGCCCTGGAAGCGAACATCCTCTAGCGTTGCTCGGGCCTCGAGTCCTCGTACGCGCACCGCGCGCCGGAACGGCCCCGTGAAGGTCGTGTCCGACAGCCGTGCCTCTTGCCGAACCGGGCGGAAGGTCGCGTCCGCCAGCCGTGGCTCTTGCAGAAGGGGGCCGAATGTCCTCGACATGCTCGCACGCGATGCGAGGCGCGCAGCCGTCGGACTTCCCGCGTGCTCCATCGCCTCCGAGGGCATGGACACTCGCGCCATCCGCTCATGCGCTCCGCTGGCCTGGTCTCCAGCCGTTGGCGACGCCATCCCCACCCCATCCGTGGGTCCGTCCAGCAGCACCCCTACGGTCTCTCCCGAGGTCTCGAAGCGCGCCGTGGCTGCCTCGAACCGTCCGGACGTCACCCGCACCGCGCCCTGGCCCTGCCCTCCCACTCGCACCTGCTCAACTCGAACCCGTCCACCACCCGACACCTCCATGCCCCACTTGCCACCCCGCACGGACAGGTTCCGCAACAACACCTCGTGCCCCACCGCCACCCGCACCACCGGGCCTTCGACCCCATCCCCGCTCAGCACCGTGGCGTCCCCCTGCCCCTCCAACCTGACCTCGCTGGAAACCTCGAAGGGCCCCCGGTACTCCCCCGTCACCAGGTACACCGTCAGTGGCCCCGGGCGCGCCAACGCCTCGCCCAATGAACGCAAGGGACGCTGGCGCGTCCCGTCCCCTCCGCGCTCCGCCGCCGCGTCCACCCAGACCTCGGCCCCGCTTGCGCCTTTTTGCGGTGAAGCAATGGATTCCCCGGAAGGCCCACCACTCCGGCAGGCCCCCAGCAGGAGGATCAGAAGCATCGGAAACGTTCGGAAACGCACGCCAGGGGAAATCGTAGCCCATCTCCTTCAGGCCATGCCGCGTGCGATCAGCCACACACGCCAAATGATCGAAATCACAAAGACTTTCTTTCAATGACGATCAGCCAGATTGCTTTCGCCGCGATGTTTCCGCTGGCTGTCCTGGTGTCTCCAGCGTGGATTTCTCCCTCTGTCTACGCCCGGTGTTTCACCGAGCCAACTTTTCGTCCGGAGGCCGATTTTCCGGCCCCGGAACGCAGTCAGCATTGACAGGGAAAAGAGCGATTTGTTACCACCGGTTGGCTTTCGCGCAATCAAGGCCAGACAACGCAGGACGGAGGGGCGTAATGACCAAGGCAGAGCTCGTCGAGGTGGTGGCGGCGCAGACACGTCTCACCAAGAAGTCGGCGGCGCAGATCCTCGACATCGTCTTCACCAACATCGGCAAGGCGGTGAAGAAGGATGCGCGGTTCAGCTACCCCGGCTTCGGCACCTGGTCCGTGCGCTCCCGCAAGGCCCGGAAGATTCGCAACCCGCAGACCAACGAGATGATGAAGCTCAAGGCGTCGAAGACCATCGGCTTCCGCCCGGCCAAGGAACTGAAGAACTCTCTGTAAGCCGCTGACTCCCTCGGTCCACGCCGCGGCGTCCCAGGGACTCGCCATGGACCTTGAGCCCTTCAGGGGCGCTACCTCCTCGGGTGGCGCCCCTGATGCGTTGCGGGCCTCAAATGCCCGGCACACCCCGAGCCACGGGCGGCATCGCGGGACGCGCCTCCCCTTCGTCGCCCAGCGCGTCCAAGGGGTCCACCACCTCCCCGTCCCGCCACAGCTCGAAGTGCACGTGGACGCCCGTCGCGAGCCCCGTCTCCCCCGCAAGGCCCACCGCATGGCCTCGCTCCAGGATTTCGCCGGGCTCCACCAACACCCGCGACAGGTGGCTGTAGCGCGTCACCCAGCGCCCATCGTGCTGCACCTCCACCTGGAGGCCATGGTCGCCGTTCCATCCCCCTCGCAGCACCACACCCTTCGCGGCGGTGTAGACGACCTGCCCCTGTCGCGCCGCCAGGTCCACGCCCAGGTGCCGCCGCTGCTCGCCTCGAATCGGATGCCAGCGCTGACCGAAGACACTCGTGATGGTCACCGGGTCCACTGGCCACGACAACCGGGGCAGCCCATTCACATCCTCGGGGTGCTCCAGGCGGCGAAGCTCCGACATGCGGACCGCCAGCCGCCCCACCCGCAACACCACCGCCTCCGCCAAGGCGCCGGGCATGTCGCCGTAGGTCCGGCCGTCCTTCTCCAGCTCGGCCTCCAGGACGGTCCGCGCCCGCTCCACGTCCCGGGGGTCTGTGCGCTCCACCTCGCGCGCCAGGAACGCGTCCAGCACGCCGTTCATCGCCTCCCAGCCCTCCACCTGCCCCAACGGCATGGGCCCGCCTCGGGCCACCTTCCGGCGATGCACCTTCGACCGCTCCGAGAACGCCACCAGCGCGTCTCGCAGTTCGTCCGAGGGCTCCGGCGCGGCCAGCTTCACGCGCCGCCGCGGAGCAGGCGCCTCCTGCTCACGCACGGGTGCGGGGCGAGCCTCGAAGGTGCTGGGTTCCGACGTGTCGTAGACCTCGTCGAAGCTCATCTTCCGCTCCGACCGGGTCGAGGAGCAGGCACACACGCTGACAAGGGCAAGGAGGGGCAGTCGACGCACGGCCCCTCAATCCTACCACGCTCCAGCGGGTACCTCGGCCCACCCGCCCCATACAGAGCCTCCCCGCGCTCCGTATGTCTCCACCTCCACGGACAGCGGACAGCGTGGCGCGCCTCCTCGACGCGCTACGCCAGCGCCCGGCGGATGCGCGACACCGCCTCGTCGATGTCCGCCGAGGAGAGGTCCAGGTGCGTCACCAACCTCAACGAGTGAGGGCCCCCCGCGGGGTTCGTCAGCACCCCATGCTTGCGCAGGAGCTCCACCATCTCCAACGCCGGGCGGGAGAACTCGGCGAACACCATGTTCGTCTCCACCCGCGCTGCGTCCACCTTCACCCCGGGGACCTCCGCCAACCCCGCCGCGAGCCGGCGCGCATTCGCGTGGTCCTCCGCGAGCCGCTCCACGTGGTGCTCCAGCGCATACAACGCCGCCGCGGCGAGGATGCCCGCCTGACGCATGGCACCGCCCAGACGCTTGCGCAGCCGGCGAGCCTCGCGAATGGGGTCCGCCCGTCCCACCAACGCCGAGCCCACTGGCGCCCCCAGCCCCTTGGAGAAACACACCGACGTCGTGTCCGTCAGCTTCGCCCACGTCGACGCAGGCACTCCCGCGGCCACCTCCGCGTTGAACAGGCGCGCGCCATCCAGATGCACCGCGAGCCCCGCCTTGCGCGCCACGTCCACCACCGCGCGGAAACGCTCCACCGGCCACACCGAGCCGCACCCTCGATTGTGCGTGTTCTCCAGCGACAACAACCGCGTGCGCGGATAGTGGATGTTGTCCTCACGCACCGCCGAGGCAACGACCTCGGGCGTGAGCAGTCCGCGCTCGCCAGGCAGGGCCTGCGGCTGTACGCCCCACAGCGCCGGCACCGCGCCGCCCTCGTAGTGCAGGATGTGACTGCCCGCCTCGGTGAGCACCTCGTCCCCCGGCCGGCAGTGCACGCCGATGGCCACCTGGTTGGCCTGCGTGCCAGACGGCACGAAGAGCGCGGCCTCCAGGCCCAGTCGCTCGGCGACTCGCGCCTCGAGGCGCAGCACGGTGGGGTCCTCACCGTAGACGTCGTCCCCCACCTCCGCGTCCGCGATGGCCCGGCGCATTCCGGGAGTGGGCTTCGTCACGGTGTCTGAGCGAAAGTCGATAGGCTTCATGGTTCTCCCACGAGGTGGTGACAGCCAGGACTTGGGGGCACGGCAGGGGTGACATACAACGGCCGCGTGCCAGGACGTGAGACTGCAGCAGCAAAGCGCGAACGCGCGGTGAAGGTCATGGAACGGCTGGAGGCTTCCATGCCCGATGCTCGCATCGAGTTGGACTTCCAATCCCCCTTGCAACTGCTGGTCGCGGTGATGCTCTCCGCCCAGTGCACGGACAAGCGGGTCAACATGGTCACCCCCGCCCTGTTCGAGCGCTTCCCCACCGCGAAGGCCTACGCAGCCGTCGAGCCCTCGGACGTGGAGCCCTTCATCCGCACCTGCGGACTGTACCGGGCCAAGGCCAAGAACATCGTCGCGACGGCGAAAATCCTGGTGGAGCAACACGCGGGAGAAGTGCCCCTCCAGCGAGAGCTCCTCGCCGAGCTTCCCGGCGTGGGCCGCAAGACGGCGGGCGTGGTGTGCATCCACCTGGGCGGCGACAACGCCTTCCCCGTCGACACCCACGTGAAGCGGCTGGCCGGGCGGCTCGGCTTCACCACGAAGGAGGACCCGGACAAGGTCGAGAAGGACATGCAGGACGTGCTGCCGCCGGAGCGGTGGATGATGGGCCACCAGCTCCTGGTGTGGCACGGGCGGCGGACGTGCTTCGCCCGCGCTCCCGAGTGCCAGCGCTGCGTCGTGGCGGACCTGTGCCCCAAGAAGGGCGTGGCGGCGTCTAGCGCGAAGCCGAAGCCGGCTGCTCGCGCGAAGCCTTGAGCCGCTTCATCCGCTTGCGGATGAACTCGCGCTTCAACGTGGAGACGTGGTCCACGAAGACGGTGCCATTCAGGTGGTCCGTCTCGTGTTGCACGGCGATGGCCAGCAATTCGTCGCAGCGCAGCGTCTGCTCGTTGCCGTCCACGTCCAGGTACTTCACCGTGACGATGGCGGCGCGGTCCACGTCCTCCGACTCGCCCGGGAGGGAGAGGCAGCCCTCGGTGTAGGTCGTCTCACCCTCGAGCGCGATGAGCTCCGGGTTGATCATCGCCAGGGGCTTCGCGTCGGGCTGACGCGGCGTGGTGTCCAGGACGATGACACGCTTGAGCACGCCAATCTGTGGGGCCGCGAGCCCCACGCCGTCGGCGGCGTACATCGTCTCGAACATGTCCTTCACCAGCGCGCGGATGGAGTCGTCCACCTTCGTCACGGGCGTGGCCTTCTGCTTCAGGATGGGGTCGGGCCAGATAAGGATGTCACGGACCATATGGGTGCCCTCTTAACTCCCCCCGCGCGGAGGGGCAACCCTGCCTGGGCCGCCCCTTTCATCAGTCGAGCAGACTGCGCGCGTACTCGGCACGCAACCTGTCATCTCCGAGCGCCTGAGCCGCCTCGGACAACACACTGCGAATCTGCTGCGCGCGGTGCTGGAGCGCCGGGTCTGGATGCCCCGCGAAGCGCAGCGGGTGGAACTCGGCCGCGAGCAGTTCGTAGGCCCGCTTGACCTCCTCGCCGCCCGCCGTGCGTGCAAGCCCCAGCACGGCGAAGTAGTCCGCGTCCTGAATCTCCTCGAACTTCGCCTCCAGCCGGCGCACATCCAACTCGGGCGGGAAGGCGTCCGGGTCCTCGACGTCGGAGGGCTGGAGCGTGATGAGCCCCAGCGTCCTCGCCACCGAGAGCGCCTTCAGGGCCGCGTCCTGCGGTACCCCCGCCCCCAGCAGCAGCGCCTCCAGCGTGTGCTCACCATCCACTTGGGACAACAGCTGAAGGTCTCTCGATGGCAGGCCGAAGTCATCGGGTGACAAATGCAGCTCACCTCGAGCCACTCGTGCGCGGAGGCTTCCCGCGGCCTCCAGCAGGGACTCTCCCGTCAACGTGTTGCGCAGCGCCTCCGCGAGCAGGTACAGCGGCGGACGCGTGGCCGCCGCGAGCGCCACCTCGTGCGGCGCCGGCTCCTGCACCAGCCGGTACAGCGTGGAGGGCTCGGACAACGCATCGAGGAAGACCTGCTCCGTGTAGCGCTGCACCAGGGGAACGGATTCGGACTCGCGCAGGTAGCCCCGGCCTCGAAGCGCGTCGAGCAACGCCCCCGTGGTGGCGCTGCGCACCAGGCGGAGTTCCCCTTCCTGTCTCGCGTCGATGAGGCCATCCGCCCGGGCACGGTCGACCAGCGACTCACCCGACGCGGAGGAGACGGCGCCCACCAGCGAGCCATCCCGGAG
This sequence comes from Myxococcus stipitatus, assembly GCF_037414475.1. The sequence goes on from NZ_CP147913.1 coordinate 2,687,592, forward strand.
CCACAACACGCGCAGCGCGTTCATCACCTTCAGCTCCAGGCGCACCTCCATGCGCGCCTCGCAGAGCCGGAGCACCAGACGGGCAAGGCCCTCCTGCGTCACGCTGCCGCTGCGGGAGACGGCGAGCTCGGGACGCCCCGGTGGCGCCTCCAGCGGGAGCAACGCGGCCCGAGCCTGCGCGGCGGCCTCCTCCGCTTCGCGACGAGCTCGCTCCTCGAGTTCCTGTCGCTCCCGCTCGGCGCGAACCCGCTCCTCCGCCGAGTCCACTTCCAGCTTCGCCTTCTCCGCATGCAGCGCCTCCAGCGACTTGCGAGCCTCCTCGTGCTCCGCGCGCAACCGGGCGAGCTCCGACTCGGTCCGTTGGAGCTGGGATTGAACCTCCGTGAGCTGCTCGGTGAAGCGCGTGGACTCGGACTGGAGGCGCGCTTCCGCGTCGCTTCGCGCCTGAGCCTGCTCGGCGATTCGAGACTCCACTTCGGCTCGCTGACGGGCCTCGGCGTCCAGACGGACTTCCAGCACCGTACGCTGACGGCCTTCCGTCTTGGCCCTCGCTTCCGCCTCGGACTGGGCCTGCAGCGCCTTCTGGACTCGGGCTTCCGTCTCCGCGCGGACCGCGGCCTCGGCCTGCGCTCGCGCTTCCGCCGCCTCGGACCGCTTCGACTCCGACTCCGCTCTTGCTTCCAAGGCGATTCGCTGCTGCTCGCTCGACTCGGCTTTCGCCTCGGCTTCGGCGCGCAGCTTCGACTCGGACTCGGCTCTTGCTTCGGCGTCGGCTCGCCGCTTCGACTCGGATTCGGTCTGCTCTTCGGCCTCGGCTCTCGCTTGCGACTCCAGCTCGGCTTTCGCCTCGGCCTCGGCGCGCAATTTCGATTCGGACTCGGCCCTCGCTTCAGCTTCGGCTCGCCGCTTCGATTCGGCTTCGGCTCGCGCCTCGGCGTCGGCTCGCCGCTTCGATTCGGCTTCGGCTCTCGCTTCGGCCTCTTCGCTCTCGCTGGCGGTGAGCTCCGCGCGGGTCTCCGAGACCGTGCGCTGCCTGGCTTCGGACTCGGCTTTCGCTTCGGCCTCGGCTCGCAACCTGGCTTCGGCCTCGACCTTCTCCTCGGCTTCGAGCCTGACCAGCGTCTCCAACTCCGCCTTCGCGTCGGCTTCGGCCCTCAGCTTGGACTCGGCCTCAGCCTTCTCCTCGGCTTCGAACCTCGCGAGCGTCTCCAGCTCCGCCTTCGCGTCGGCTTCCGCGCGGAGCTTCGACTCCAACTTCGCCTTCTCCTCGGCTTCGGACCTCGCCTTCGACTCCAACTCCGCGAGCAATTCGGCTTCCTCGCGCCGCTTCGCCTCGGCCTCTGCCTTCTCCTCGGCCGCGGCTCGGGCCTGCGATTCCAGCTCGGCTCTCGCCTCGGCTTCGGCGCGCCGCTTGGACTCGGACGCCGCTTTCGCTTCGGCCTCGGCTCGAGCCTGGACTTCCCGCGCCAATCGCTCGCGCGCCTCCGACGAAGCCTGCGACTCCAGCTCCGCGAGCGCATGAACCTCGGCCTTGGCTCGCGACTCCGTCTCCTCTCGTGCGCGGCCCTCGGTCTCCGCGCGGGTCTCGGCTTCCAGTCTCGCCCGAGACTCCAGCTCCAGTTGAGCCTCCGCCTCCGCCCGCGCCCGAGACTCCATCTTCACCCGCGACTCCATCTCGAGCCGCGCCGCATCCACCGCCGCCGCACGAGCCTCCACCTCCGCTCGCGCCAAGGCCTCCGCCCCCGTCCTCGCCTCCGCCTCGACGAGCGCCACCTCCACGGCCTTCACTCGCGCTTCCAGACTTCGCCGCGCCTGCACCTCGGCCTCGGCGCGCGCCTCGGCCTCCACCCTCTCGGCTGCCTCGGACTCGAAGCGGGCCTCGATCTCCTTCAGCGCCTGCGTCGCCGCGGCAGCTTTCGTCTCGGCCTCGTCCTTCGCCAACTCCAGCTGCTGGAGCTTCGATTCCAGTTCGACCAGCCGCGACTGTGCCGCCGAACGCGCCAGGCCCTCCTGGTCCGCACGCTCCTGCGCATCGTCCCTCGCGAGGAGCGCATCCTTCGCTTGAACCTCTCCTCTCGCGAGCGCCTCCGCCCCCTCGCGCGCCAACTCCCGCGCTTCCACCTTCACCGCGTCCAGCAGACTCCTCAGTTCGGCGAAGTCCTGCTCCCGCGCCTCGATGCGCTCCAACGTCGCCTTCGCGGTCGCTTCCACCGAAGCCCTCGCGCGGGCCTCCGCTTCCACTCGGGACTCCGCGTCGTCGAGTCGCGACTGGAGACCGCTGAGTTCCGCATCGAACTCGCGACGCTGACGCTCTCCCTTCACTCGAGCATCCTCGAGCTGATGCTCCACTTCCGCCCGCAGCGCCGCCTCTCGCGAGTGCTCTTCCTCCAACGAGTCGAAACGCGACTGGAGGGAGTGGAGCAAGGACTCGCTTTGTTCGCGCGACTCGCTGACTCGACGCTCGGCGTCCTGGCGCAGCGCGACCTCCTGCTCCAGCATGGCTTTCAGCGCGTGGACTCGCTCGTGTGCTTCCTCGAGCTGCCGCTCGAACTCCTCGTCGTGCGCTGTGTTCGCTGCAGCAGGTGCCACGTCGCGGGTTTCAACCGGCGCGTCAGGTTCGACGGACGCGAGACCTTGCTCGCTCGTCGACGGGTCGGCTGGCAGGGCTGCTTCGGGCTCGGCGTCGAACCACCCCGCGGACACATCCATCGCGGGAGAAGGTGCCCTCGTTGCGTCCGTGGAGACCTGTTGCACCGATGTGGAGGTTCCACCCTCGTCCATGAACGCAACGGACGCGGAGGTCTCGGGCTCCATGGAGTGCGCTGCGTGACTCGACGTCACCGCGTGGTGGATCGACTCGGTGCTGGCTTCGGCCATGACCATGCCGAAGACGGGAGTCTCTCGGCCCGGCTTCAAGGCCGCCCCGGGCACGCCATCTCCTGCCGTGGGGGCATCCGCCGCCCAGGTCTCATCCGAGTGAGCCTCCTCACCGCTCCGCTCTTGCTGGGGCAGCGGCTCCTCGCCGTCCTCCTGCCGCACCTTGGCTTGCAGCTCCGCCTCCAGCACGTCCCAGGGCGAAGCAGGGAGTGACTCCTCGTCCTCCAGACCTTCTGGCTCGGTGTCAGCGGCAGAGGGTGTTTCGGGAGCAGGTGCCTCGGCGGCCGAGGCCGCCTCACCCGGGCTACCGCTCAGCGCGTTCTCAATCTCGGGGTCGGGCGGCAACTCCGTCCATGCCCCGGAATCAAGCGGAGCCTCCACACGAGGTCCCTCGCCACGCATCGCCGCCAACTCCGCTTCGGCAGCGGAGAGCGCGTCGTCATGCGAGGGCTCGGGCGTATCGACGTCGAAGAAGCCCTCATCTCCAAGCCGAGGCGCCAATGCCACGGGCCTCGAGACGGGTACGGAGACTGGCTCCTCCGTCCACGCGAGCTTCCCCACGGGAGGCGAGTCCTGCTCCGATTCGGCTCCCGATGACGCGGCCTTCCACTCCGCCAGTGCCGCGACCTCAGGGGAGTTCACGCCATAGAGGACAGTCGAAGGGCCACTCGCGCCGCTCGCGTCCACCATCGCGTTGGAGAACCCCTCGGAGAACACGTCGCCGTGATTCTCCGTGGCACTCTCGGAGAGCTCCGCTGCGCCATACGCCGCATCCACGGCCGCTGCGTCCAGTGCATCGGAGACACCGCCATCCCCGCCCAGCTCTTGCGGTCCGGTGTTCGCGAATGCATCGGGTCCCGTTGCGGCAAGCGCGTCCGACTCGAAGCCGGAGCGACCTTCCGGGGCCTCTCCGCTAGCCCCAGCGAAGGCAGCGACTCCGTAGCCGCTCTCCGCATCCGGATCTGCGCCCCAAGGCTGAACTCCCGCATCACCTGACGGCGCATCCGTTCCGTGAGTGCTCGCGGTATCACCGCCCTCGCCCCAGGCTTGTGCTCCCGCGTCTTCGGATGAGGCATCCGCGCTGTAGCTGCCACCGGGATTACCGTGCGTGCTCCACGTCTCCGTCCCGGCATCGCCTGATGGCGCACCCGCACTGGATGCGGTCGCGGCTTCGCCTTCCTCACTCCAGGCTGGATGGCTTGTGTCTGCGGGCTGACCTTCCTCACTCCAGGCTTGTGCTCCCGCCGAAACATCCGCGCCGTAGGTACCCGCTACGTGGCCATCAGCACCCCAGCCCTGCGAACCTTCTGGCGACTCCGCGCTGAATGCGCCCGAGGGGTTGTTCTCCTCGCCCCAGGCTTGCGGGTCCGCTGATGCATCCACGCCGTAGGTGGCGACGGGGTCCGCACCTGAACCTCCCGACGCATCCGTGCGGTACTCGCGCCCGGGATTGCTGTCCCCCCCCCAGTCCTGTGCGCCCTCGGAAGCACCTGCGTCGTGCATGCTCGCAGGGGGGCTCTCTGCTCCCCACCCCTGCTCGCCCTCGGAAGCTCCCGCGCCGTCCCCACTCGCGGGATGGCTCTCAGCGCCCCAGTCCTGTGCGCCCTCGGACGCAGCCGCGCCGAACTCGCTCCCCGCTCCTCCCGCGCCACCGGGCGATACCGCTCCGCCGTGGTCCCCCTCGGCCCGGAACACCTCTCCCGCTGGCAGCGCGCTCCCGTCGAATGCCTCGTCCCCTCCGCCCGCCGCCGCCGCGCCCCAGTCCTCGCCTCCGCCCGCCAACGCCGATTGACTGGAGGCCAGCGCCGCCGCCTCCGCCTCCTGGTTCGCCTGCTCGAGCGTCGCCCGCACGTCCAACGTCGAGCGGAGGTGCTGCTCCTCCGCCCTCGCCGTGCGCTCCTCGCGCGTCATCGCCGCGAGCTCCCAGTCCGCCTGATGCAACGGCGCCAGGTCCCCGAAAAGCGCGTTCGCCAGCGTGGGGTCTCCCGCCACCGCCCCCGGCGCCGTCGCATGCCACGCCTCAGCCTCCTCCGCCCCCCGCCCCGCTCCCTCCTCCGCCCCCACCAGCGTCCGGTTCTCCAGGACATGCCAGGCGTCCGCATCCGACGGCGCCCGCAGCAACGAATCCACCAACGCCACGAAGTTCGTTCCATCCAAGGGCAGCGGCGCCACCGGCGCACTGAACCCGGCGATGGACTCGCCCAGCAACAACACCCGTGCCGACTTGCCGTCCGGATGCTGGAGCAATTCCTCCAACACCAGCCGGCCTCGGCCGCTCTCGACGCCAGGCGCCAACACAATCAGCGCCGGCAGGTAATGCCCGTAGGCAATCAGCGCATCCGCGGCGGAGGTGGCGAGGATGACCTCGTGCCCTTCGCGGGTGAGCAGGCGCCGCACTGCGGCGATGGTGGCGATGTCGTCGTGGACGAGTAGGACCGGTGCGCCCATGGGGGGGCACCGAGTCTACAGCATGGCCCCCGGATCCACGTCGATCACGACCTTCACCGCCGACGGAACGTCCACCAGGGCCGCTTCGACCCTGGCGAGCAACGGGGCAAGCGCCACATGTGTCGGCCCCTTCAACAGCAACTGCCAGCGCGTCTTCCCCCGGATTTTCGCGATGGGCGCCACCGCCGGCCCCAACAGCCGCACCCCCACCGAGGCCGGGGGCATGTTCCGGGAGATGAGGTTCCCCAGGTGCCGGGCCACCCCCGCCGTCTGCTCCGCGTCCTCCCCCTCCAGCCGGATGGAGGCCATCCGCGCGAAGGGCGGATACGCCAACGCCTTGCGCCACTCCAGTTCCTGCTGGGCGAAGCCATCGAAATCATGGGCCAACACCCGCTTCACCGGCTCCGCGTCGGGGTTGTACGTCTGCACCAACACCCGCCCCGGGTCCTTGCCTCGCCCCGCCCGCCCCGCCACCTGGGTCAACAGGTGGAACGTCCGCTCCGCCGCCCTGAAGTCCGGAATCGCCAACGAGGTGTCCGCCATCACGACACACACCAGCGTCACCCCCGGAAAGTCGTGCCCCTTGGCCACCATCTGCGTGCCCACCAGCACGTCCAGCTCCCGCCGGGCGAACGCCGCCAGCATCTCCGTCAACTTCTCCGCGCTGGTCGCCGAGTCCCTGTCCAACCGCGCCACCCGAGCCGTCGGGATGCGCTCCAACACCTCCGCCTCCACCCGCTCCGTGCCGATGCCCAGCTTCAACATCGGCCCCGTACACTCCAGGCACCGGTCTGGCACCGGCAACGCCAACCCGCAGTAGTGGCACACCACCCGGTTCTGCGAGCGGTGGTGCGTCATGCACACGTCACACGCACTGCACTTCAGCGACACCCCACACACCTCACACAGCAACACCGTGCTGTGCCCCCGCCGGTTGAGGAAGAGGATGACCTGCTGGCCCCTGCCCAGCGTCTCCTCCATCGCCGCCAACAAGGGCGGGCTGAGGATGGGCGCCTCGTCCGTCACCACCCCGTCGCGGGGACGCTCCTGCCTCAAGTCCACCATCTCGATGGTGGGCATCGGCCGGTCGTCCACCCGCCGCTTGAGTTCCAGGAGCCGGTAGCGGCCCTTCTTCACGTTCTCCAGCGTCTCCAGCGCGGGCGTCGCCGAGCCCAGCACCACCACCGCCCCCGCCTGCTTGCCGCGCACCACCGCCAGGTCCCGCGCCTGGTAGCGCAAGCTGTCGTCCTGCTTGAACGACGGGTCGTGCTCCTCGTCCACGACGATGAGCCCCAGGTTCTCCACCGGCGCGAACACCGCCGAGCGCACGCCCACGGCGATCTTCACCTCGCCCTTGCGAAGCGCCTGCCAGTGGAAGAGCCGCTCCCGGTCCTTCAACGCCGAGTGCAACACCGCCACCTCCGCGCCGAACCGGCTGCGGAAGCGGCCCACGAGCTGCGGCGTGAGCGCAATCTCCGGCACGAGGATGAGGCTGCCCTTGCCCAGGGACAGCGCATGCTCCGCCGCGCGCAGGTACACCTCCGTCTTCCCGCTGCCCGTGACGCCGTGGAGCAGGAACGGCTGGAAGGCCCCCGTGTCCAACGCCTCGCGCAGGACGCCGCCCGCCGCGTCCTGCTCCGGAGTGAGGCGGTCCGGACGGCCTTGAATCAGGCCTTCCTTCACCCCCGCCTCCAGCTTCTTCTCCTCGATGCGGACCAGGCCCTTCGTGGCCAGGCTCTTGAGGTGTGCCCGCGCCCCTGGGATGGCGTGGCTCACCTCCTCCAGCGGCGCGCTTCCTCCCACGGCCAGCAGGTAGGCCAGCGCCGCGGACTGCGCATGGGCCCGCACCAGCGAAGGCGGCACCTCGTTCACCAGCGCCACCGCGAAGTGCTCGACGTCGGGCTTCGCCTCCTTCTCGTCCACCGGTTTCGACAGGCCCGGAGGCAAGGCCCCGCGGATGACCTCGCCCAGGGGATAGCGGTAGTGCTCGGCCGCGAAGCGCAAGAGCGCGATGAGGTCCTTGGGCAGTGACGGGGAGTCCTCCAGCACGCGCTGGATGGGCTTGAGCCGGACCTTCTCGCCAGGGGGCCGGGCCGCGGGCCCCAGGTAGAAGCCCAGCGCGGTGCCTCGGCCGAAGGGCACCAGCACGCGCTGTCCGGGGGAAAGCCGGCTCGCGAGGTCCTCCGGCACGGAGTAGGTGAACTCACCCCGGACGGGGCGGCCAACGGCGACGGAGGCCAGGACGGGAGGGCTCGCACTCACGGCGGGGGCCACTGTAGCGGCCTGCTCCTGGAGCGACAGTTCCCGGCCAGGCGTCGCACGCGAGGTGCGCTCCCCCGAGGAACCCGGGGAGGGGGCCTCGTCCTCCGCGCCCCGAGCCGGCTCGTCCCACAACGCTCGCTGCTCCATGGCACTCCCTTTGACCGCCACCCCTACCCCTTCCGTCCTGCCGCCATGAGCACAGTGCCAGGGGCCTCTGACACATGCCGGGCCCCAGACGCCAGCACCACGTGCGCGGAGCGTGCTCGAAGCCCCACGCTCAGCGCCGGCCCGGCGGGCGGCGCAGCAGCCCTCGCCAGCCCCCCAACGACTGGCGCAGGTAGGCCCGCTCCGCCAGCACCGCCACGACCACCTCCGTCCCCTGCCCCTCGCGGCTCACAATCTCCAGCTGCCCTCCCAGCCGCGTGGCCCGCTCCTTCATGCCGCGCAACCCCCAGTGGCCCGCGCGGCCGCCCCGCTCCAACGTGCCAGGGTCGATGCCGCCGCCGTCGTCCCGCACGCTCAACTTCAACGCCGAGCGCTCGAAGGACAGGCGCACCTCGACCTCGTTCGCCCCCGCGTGTGCGAGCGCGTTGCCAATGGCCTCGCGACCCAGGCGATAGAGTTCATCGGCGACCAGCGGCTCCAACGTGCGCGCACCGCCGCTCACGGACATGCGCAGCCGCGGCTTCTCGTTCGCCTCGAGTTCCCGCAGCAGCAGCCTAAACGCCGCCACGAGGTCGTCCTTTCCCGCGCCAGTGTCTCGCAGCGCGCTGACCCGGTCCCTGCCCTCCGCGAGGATGTCGTCCGCGCGGTCCAGCGCACGTTGAAGACCGTGGCGCTCGTCACCCGCGGGCAGCCGCGACGTCACGCCATGGACGTTGAGCACCAGCGCCTGGATGCCCTGCAACAACGTGTCGTGCAGCTCGCGAGCGATGCGCTCACGCTCGGCGTGGCGCTCCTCCAACCGCAGGCGCAGCCGCTGGGTGACCTGCCACAACCGCAGCACATACAGCAGCCAGAGCAGCAGCCCCGCGGCCACGACACACAGCGCGATGAACGCCCCCGTCTGGAAGAAGGTCGGCTCGATTTCCAGCTCGAGCGTGGCGCCGTTCGTGTTCCAGACCCCGTCCTCGTTCGCCGCCACCACCTGGAAGCGGTACTTGCCCGGGCCCAGGTTGGTGTAGTTCGCCTCGCGCCGAGGCCCCGCGTCCTTCCATCCGTCATCCACGCCCTCGAGGCGATAGCGGAACACGACCCGCTCCGGCATCCCCAGGCCCAACGCGCAATAGGCGATGCGCAGCTCCTTCGTGCGCGGAGGCAACCGCAGCACCTGCCCCGGCGAATACGTCCTGTCGTCGACCGACACGGCGCGAATCGCGACAGGGGGCGGCATGGGATTGCGCCGGATGTTCGCCGGGTCAATCCATCCCAGCCCACTGGCCGACGCGAACCAGAGCCGTCCATCCCCTCCCTCCACCAAGGTCGGCAGCGGGCGGACCTGCTGTGCTCCGCCCTGCATGCCGTCGCTCATGTCGAAGAGCTCGAAGGGCATCGCGTACGCCGGGTCCTCCAGCGCACGGCGAAGGTCGTCCGCCGAGATTCGCACACCTCCCGCATGGCCGTTGAGCCACAGCGAGCCGTCCTTCGTCTTGAGCATGCCGGTGATGCCCGACAAGACGTCCAGCCGCGTCGCGTGCAAGGGCCGGAAGCGCTCGCCGTCGAAAGCAGACAGGCCCAGCGCGCCGCCCACCAGCGCGGGCTCTCCCGGAAGAATGGCCGTCACCGTGCCCGTGCGCAGCCCGTGCTCATCCGAGTACGTGCGGACGGTCGAACCCTCCATGAGCGCCAGCAGGTTGGTGCTGTAGCCGAACCAGACCCGGCCCTTTTCGTCTCGCACGGCGCGGGCAGGTGGCAGGTCGGGCAGCGCCGCCAGGCCCCCCTTGGGCGTCCAGGTGTCACCGTCGAGCCGGTACACCGTCGAGGCCCGGAACGACACCCACAGCTTTCCCTCCGCGTCGCGCACGATGGCCTGGATGCGCTGCTCACGCTCCTTCTCGGGGCGGGGCAGCGACTCGAAGCGGCCCTCATGGAAGCGCCAGAGTCCCTCGGAGCCTCCCAGGATGATGCGGCCATCGTCGTCCAGATAGGTGGCGGTGACCTCGGCGACCAACCCCGGAACCAACTCCGGCTGGGTCCCCAGCCGCCACCACTTGTCCGCCCCCCACATGCGCATCGCGGTCCCCGTCCACAACTCCCCCTGGCGGTCCGCGACGAGCGCGAAGTAGGTGGACGGCTCGGGGAAACGGACGGAGGCCACGTCATTCGGACGGAAGCGGTCAAGCCCGAGCTGGGTGCCCACCCAGAGGTTGCCCTCGCGGTCCTCGAGCAGCGTCATCGCGGAGGTCGAGGAGAGGCCCTCGCGCGCGGTGAAGACCTCGCCGTCGACCGTGCTCCGATGAAAAGGCACACCCGCTTCGTAGGGTTTCGCCACGCGACAGATGCCCGTGCCACGGCAGGCGCCCAGCCACATGCTGCCATCCCGCGTGAAGAGCACGCTCTTGGAGCGCGTCCCATAGACGAAGCCGGCGGGGGCGGGCCCCGAGGGGACGGGCAGCGCCGGGCAGCGCCAGGGCCTGAAGCCCTTCTCGTCGGAGAGCCAGAAGCTCCCGTCATGCGCCAGGACGGGAGACATCGAGGTCGCCCCCTCCACCGCTACGGACTCGAAGCGAGTGGCCCCCGCGCGCAGGACGAACGTGCCTCGTTCGCCCATCACCCAGAACCCGTCGTCCCTGTCCCGGAAGAACTCCGACCAGTACCCCTCCGGCAGCCCCCACTGAGGGCCTACGGGCACCCACTGGCCGTTCTCCAGGGTCAAGAGCCCCTGGGGCATGGACATCCACATGCGCCCCGTCGCGTCTTCCTCGAACACCTCCACCGGAGCCCCCACGGGAAGGCCCCGCTCTCCCGGGTGGAAGTGGTGAATCTCGCCCGTGACCTTGCGGACGCTGGCGCCCCCGAACGAATAGGCAACCCAGAGGTCTCCTCCACGGGAGGCGAACACATCACCGACGGAGCGCGACGCGATGCTGTCGGCGGGCAGCAGGTCGTGGCGTTCGAAGCGGACACCATCGAAGCGGAACAGGCCCGAAGCCGTCCCCAACCACAGCCACCCGTCACGCGATTGGGCGATGGCCCAGATACCCGCGGGAGCACCGTCCTTCTGCGTCCACGCGGTGTGGTGGAAGTCCTGGAGCGTCATCTCCCGAGGAACCGCGGCCCAGGCCGAAGCGGACACCCCACTCAGGATGAGCGCGAGCACTCCACACCACGACGAGCCCACCCTCGGACCACGGAAGCCCACACCTGGATTCGCTCGTCCCTGCTCTCGCGACAGTCTCCCGGCCATCGCGCGCGACCATAGAACGACTCCCTCAATCGAGGGATGCCACGTTCCCTCCCTCGCGAGGATTCACCAGCTCCCCTGGCCCCTCGGGCCTCGGGCTCACGGCCTTTCGATGGGCATCCGAAAAGTTCGCCATGGTGAACCGCTGCTGGCGGCTCATCCCGCCAGCAGCCTCGGGTCGATTCGCAGGGCACAGCGGCGCTCGCGAGGGAGCCCCGCCTGCGCCTCCTTCTCGAGCACCTCGCGCAAGCGCTCGTCCAACGCGCCCTCCGGAACACGCGTGAAGCCGAGCCCTGCGTAGAAGGGCTCGTTCCACGGCACCTCCAGGAACGTCGTCAACGTGATGACGTCCAGGCCCGCATCGCGCGCGGACTCGGCGGCGGCCTTGAGCAGCGCGCGGCCCAGCCCCCGTCGCTGATGAGAGGGATGCACCGCCATCTGCCAGACGTGCAGGGCCCGGTGCACTCGCTGCGCCGAGAGGAAACCCACGACCCCGGCCTTCGCATCGCGCGCGACCCAAACGGTGCCCGCCAGTATCAACGGGCGGTGGGCCGCCTCCGCCATGACGTCATCGTCGGCAATCCAGGCCAGGTCATCGAGCTGACGAAACAGCTCTCCCGAAGCCCGTTCGAGCGCGGGGAAGAACGCGGCGTCCTCGAGGGTCGCGGGGTGGATGGAGAGGAAGGAATCCATGGGCGGCACAGGTGAACACCTCGAGACCGGACTACATTCACCGCATCATGACGGTGAGCGTCCAGGACTTCGAACCAGCGTTGATGAACCAGGTGGGCCCGATGTGCGCGCGGGCCTTCGATGACTATCCCTTCCTCGCGGAGCTGTTCCCAGGCCCGTCCGAGAAGCGGGCGCGGGTGTCGTCGGCGTTCTACATCGGCTGCGTGAAGGACTCGCTGAAGCACGGCGTGGTGCACGTCACCGTCGAGGACGGACGGCTCACGGGCCTCGCGTCGTGGCTCCGCCCCGGGTCCTATCCACCGTCGCTCCGCAGGCAAGCGGTCTACCTGCCCACGCTCTGGGCGGGCCTGCGCCACTTCCCGAGCCGCGCGCGGCTGGCCCTCCAGGCCCTGGCGCGACTGGAGCGCTATCACCCGCCCACGCCCCCGCACTGGTACCTGGATGTCATCGCCGTGGACCCGGCCTACCAAGGCCGTGGACTGGGAGCCCGGTTGATGCGCGCGGGGATGGAGCTGGCCGAGCAGACCCAGGCACCCTGCTTCCTCGAGACGGCCAAGGCCTCCAACCGCGACTGGTATCAGGGCTTCGGCTTCGAGCTCCAACGCACCGAGCCCTGCTTCGACGGAGGGCCGCCCCAGTGGTTCATGTGGCGGCCCTCACCGTCGAGCGGCGCCTCGGTTCCAGCAACCTCGCAGACACCCACGCCCCGGCTCCGCTCCGTGTAGCCATGGAGCGGCTTGGGGCGAGGGGCCTCGCGTTCGGCCGTGACTAATCGCCGTTGACCTTCCGCCATGCCGGACGGCCGCTCGCGCGCTCCCACCACGCGGCCACGTTCTTGTACCGCGCCACGGTGTCCGCTTCTCCAGCGGGGAACAGGTACGCCATGAACGGCATCCACGTCACGTCGGCGAGCGAGAAGTCCTCTCCCGCGAGGTACGGCTGACGCCCCAGCACCGGGTCGATGAGGCCGAACACCTTCTCCATGCCCTGCCGTCCCGCGGTCACCACGGCCTCGTCCACGGCGCCACCGCCCATGAACTGCTTCAAGAACTTCTCCCAGATGACCTTGAAGGCCGCCGGACCAAAGTAGTTCAACCCCACGTTGACGGACTGCTCCATCAAGCCGAGCGCGCGCGGCTGCGACGGCGTCAACGACGGCCCCGTCAGCTTGCGGTCCAGATAGCGCATGATGGCCTGCGACTCGTAGAGCGCGAAGCCGTCGTCGTCCTCGAACGCGGGGACCACTCCGAACGGATGGCGCGCCAGATGCTCCGGCAACTTGTGAGCGCCCGTCGGCAGGTCGACGAGGACGAACTCCGCCTCATGGCCCTTCTCCGCCAGGGCGGTGAGGACCATGCGCGTGTAGATGCTGCCCGGGTGGCCGTAGACCTTCATCGACGTCACTCCTCCGTGAACGTGCGGGCCGGAGAGAGTCCGGCCAGGCGGCGCGACTCTTCATCACGTTCCCCAGCGCCACAAGGACATCCCACGGAGGAATCACGACGGCGACGCGAAGCTCCTCGGCGCGCCGGAATACCGCCACGTCCGACGCGCGCGAAAGAGGAGGCGATGGCGCGAGGTGCTCGGCGGCGCGGTGAAGCGCGCCCCCACCCCACGCCTTCGAACTAGCCGGCGACCTTCTTCCATGGCCTCCAGGACAGGCACGACTCCGAACGGCTGGCGCGCCAGGTGCGCGGGCGACTTCTGCTCGCCCTTCGCCAGGTCGACGAGGACGAACGTCGCCTCGTGCCCCTTCTCCGCCAACGTGGTGAGGACCTTGCGCGTACAGGTGCTCATCGGATGGCCATGGACCTTCATGAGCGGCGCTCCTCGAGGACATGCGGGCCGGAGGAATCCAGCCAGGCGAGGCGACTGTTCAACGCGCGTCCACACGCCACAAGCGCTTCAGGAGCGACCGGTCAATACTCACCCATGTGCCGGTGCCCTCTCGCACCGGCATCATCCGGCGACCTACGGCGTGAAGAGCTTGTCGGGCACGGTGGCCCGGGTGTCGCCCTTCAGCGCGGTGAAGCGAACGACGCGCTGGCCCGCGCGCCACACCTCGATGGTGCGCGGCATGGCCTCTCCCATCGCGGGCGAGGTGTAGTCCAGGAAGCGCAAGTCCCACGCGTTCTTGGCCGCGTCCGTGTAGCGAAGCCGCGCCGGCCGGAACGTGTCCTTGTACACCCAGAACTGCGCGCGCCCCTCGGCCATGTCGCCGAGCACGTACGCCACCTCGCCCCCGAAGCGCGCAAGGCCCGTGCGGGTCGTGTCGACGCCCAGGCCCTGGAGGTACTGCTGCACCGACTCCTTCAGCGTCTGGATGGGCCCACCGCCCGCCGCGAACAGCGGGCACACTTGCGTGACGAGCACCGACAGCGGCGCAATCTCGTTGCCCTCCACCTTGCGGCGGCCGGCCACCTGCACCACGGCGCTGCGCGCGTTGCCATCCGGCACCGAGGCCTCGAAGCGGCAGCGCCCCGGCATCTTCAGGTAGAGCACCCCGTCGCCTTGCACGTCGGGGCGGTCCGTCGCCGCGCCCAGCGCAGCGCCCGCCTCCTTCACCGCGGTGCCGCTGAAGCTGAGCGAGCCCTCCACTCGAATCCCGGAGAGCTTGAGTTCTTCTCGCTCGGTCACCATGCGCCGGAGGATGGAGCCCCCCGGCAACACGTAGGCCACGGCGGTGAAGGACAACAGGGCTGCGACGAGTGCGACGATGCGCTTCACGGCTTCTCCGTCTTCACGACCTCACGCATGTACTCGAGCAGCCCGCCCCGAAGCTCGGGGCGCTTGAGCGCGTAGGCGATGTTCGCCTTGAGGTACCCCACCTTGTCGCCCGCGTCATAGCGATGTCCCTTGAATTTGTAGCCCAAGAGACCGTGCGACTGCTGCAGCGTGGCCAGACCGTCCGTGAGCTGGATTTCACCGCCCACACCCGGCGTCTGCTTCTCCAGGATGGGGAAGATCTCCGGCGGCAGCACATAGCGGCCGATGACGGCGAGGTTCGAGGGCGCGGTGCCCTTCTTGGGCTTCTCCACCACGCGGTCGATGCGGATGACGCCGTCACCCAGGTCGGTGCCGGCGGCGATGCCGTACATGTGCGTCTCGTCATCGGGCACTTCCATGAGCGCGATGACGGCCTGGTTGTACTGACGGTACACGCGAGCGAGCTGGCGGATGCCGGGCTCCTCGGCGTCAATCATGTCGTCGCCGAGGAGGACACCGAAGGGCTCGTTGCCGATGGCGCTCTTGGCGCACAGCACGGCGTGGCCCAGGCCCTTGGGCTCCTTCTGGCGGATGGAGACGACGCGGACCAGGTCGGCGATGGCGCGCAGCTTGTCGGCGTCCGCCGTCTTGCCGCGGGCGCGCAGGGTGGTCTCCAGCTCGAAGCCGATATCGAAGTGGTCCTCGATGGCCCCCTTGCCGCGGCCGTTGATGAGGACGACGTCCTCGATGCCGGCGGCCACCGCCTCCTCCACGATGTATTGGAGGGTGGGTGTGTCGACGATGGGCAACATCTCCTTGGGCACGGACTTCGTTGCGGGGAGAAAGCGCGTGCCGAGCCCGGCTGCCGGGATGACACACTTACGGATGAGGGGCTCTGCCTTCGGTGTGTGGGCGGACATGAGGCCAGGGAATCTATTGGCGCCCCCTGACCCCATCAAGCTGGTTAGGATGCCGACCTCATGTCGCTCCGTCCCGCCGTCCTGCTGTTCGCCGTGTGTGTCTCCACCGCCGCCCTGGCCCAACCTCATGAGGATTTGAGGGACGTCATGACGGCGCGCGCCTATGGCATGGGGGGCGCCTTCCGCGCCCTCGGCCTGGGCACGGAGGCCGTGCTGGGCAATCCCGCCGCCATGGCCATGTACCCGGCCTACCGAATGGAGGCGACGGGCGCGTGGGACACTCGCATCAAGGAAGGCATGCTCGGCGTCTCCGTCATCGACGGCGCCACCAGCAAGCTGGCCATGGGGGTCGATTACCACTGGGTCAGCTTGGGCCGCGGTGGGGCGCGCACCTCGGCGCATCTGAGCTCGCTGGGCGTGGGGTTCCCGCTGACCCCGGGGATTCTGATTGGTGGGGTGGCGCGCTACCTGCGGATGAGCGGCATGGGGCGCTACGCGAACTCGGTGACGGTGGACACGGGGCTCTTGTTCCGGCTGTCCGACTCGCTGACGGCGGGCCTGTCCGGGCACAACCTCATCAACACCGAGAACGTGGAGCTGTCGCGGTACTACTCGGGCCACATGGGCTACAGCTCCGGCGCGTTGACCCTGGCGGGCGACGTGCGCGCGGACTTCGAGACGGAGGACAAGACGACGCTGACGTACAGCGGCGGGCTCGAGTACCTCGCGGGGATGCAGCTGCCGCTGCGCATGGGGTACATGTACGACGGCGTCACCCGGACGTCGAAGCTGAGCGGGGGCCTGGGCTTCATGAGCGAGACGGGCAGCGGCCTGGACCTGGCGTACCGGCATGAGCTGGGGGGAGCGAAGAGCCGGATGCTCGCGCTCACCCTGCGCATGCAGATGAACTGAGGATTCAGCGCGGCGCGCGCAGGGCGAGGTAGCGCTCGGACGCGGCGAAGCGCAGCAGCTCCACCAGCTCCGCGTCCTGTGAGCGGCGGGCGCGAATGACCGCCACCGCTGGGCCCACCGCGCCGCAGGCCACCAGGCCCGCGCGGTTGGCGGAGTCGCGCGCCGCGTCCACGAGCGAGGAGGCCTTGAAGTCGCGGGTGCCGGGCTCGAGGAGCTCGAGGGTCCGCTCCAGCGCGCGTGGGGACAGCGTTTCACGCACGAGCTTCGCGTCAGCACTGGTGTCGCGTGGGTCCTTGAGGACGGTGGACAGCAGGGCCAGGGCGCGCAGGAGCTGGGCGCCCTTCATCGCGCGCAGGGCGAGCAGGTCCGGGGACAGCGAGAGCAGGGCGCGGCCCGCGTGGAAGCGGAGCTCTGCGGCGGGGAGTGCCTGGCGGATGATGGCTCGGCCCACGAGCAGGCGCGGCTTGTCGGTGTGGACGGCGGCGAAGGGCGGGCTGTCGTCGTCCGCGAGGACGAGCTCGGGCAGGTTCACCGAGAGGATTCGCGCGGAGGAGTGGAGCGCGTCGAGGACGGCGGGAGCGCCTGGGCCGGCGACGGCGCGCAGGGGCTCGGAGGCGTCCGCGGCTCGGCCCTGGGCGGGGAACAGCCGGCACAGGGCGATTCCCGCGCAGGCGAGCAGCTCACCGGAGGGAGTTCTCAGGCCAGGGTGGCGCAAGCCCGCGCGCTCATCGGCGGTGAGAGGGGGCCGCTGGAGTCGCGGCGCGGGGCCTTCGCGACCGGCGAGGGCCTCGACGATTTCGCGCATGAGGGCGGCGCGTGCGCTGTCGCCTCGGGTGTCGAAGAAGTCCGCGAGCTGTTCGTAGGTCCCGGTGTCGAGCGGGCGCTCTCGCAGTTGGCGGAAGACCTCGGGCTCGGTGTCCGAGGAGGGCGCGGGCACCGGGGGGATTGGGTTCTCGCGTGTTTCCGTCGCGCCGACGGACACAGGCGGCGGGGGCTTGGAGATGAAGGAGCGGCCCTGGGCAGGGCCGGCTTCGGGGCGGCCTCCGCGAACGACGCGGCGCACGGGGTCCATTCGGCCTGGAGGGGCTTCCCAGGAGATGACGCGTGTCTCGGGAACGGGCGCGGCGTCGAGGTCCACGGCTCCGCCCGTGATGAGGTCGATGGCCTTTGCGCCCCGTGGATTCTCGGAGCGAGACGGACCTTGGGCTCGGGCCGGTGCGCTCTCTGCGACAGGCGGAGAGCGCGGCGGCTCGCCTCGCGACGCCGGTGGGCGCGGGCTCGACCGAGGCGCGGCAGCCCCCTCGTCAGCAGATTGCGACGGAGTCGGCCCACCGCGAGATGCTCGCGCTCGTGGGTTCAACGCGGGCGCATTCTCGGCGACAGGAGAAAGCCGTGGCGGTTCACCGCGAACCGCGGGGGCTCGCGGGCCCGAGTCGGACGCGTTCTCCGCAACAGGTGACAACCTCGGTGGCTCGCCACGAGACGCCGATTTCCTCTGCCCTGGTGCCGATGTGCCGTCAGCACCCGCCCGAGTACGCGACGGCTCTCCACGGGGCGCTGATGTGCCCTGACTCGACCCGGAGACGCTCTCAGCAGCGACCCGAGTGCTCGGAGGCTCCCCACGCGACGCCGATGTTCGCTGACTCGATGCGGAGGCTGACGGGGCTTTCGCCTCAACGGGTGACGTGGACTTGTCCGAACCCGGCAATGCGACGTGGGTCCCGAAGACCACGGTCGACCCGGACAGAACGGGATGCTCCAGCGCTGGCCCCAATGCCCCAAGCGCGTCCATGCCGGACTCTTGAGCGAAACCCGACGGGCTCGTGGATTCATCAGCCGGAGGCGCAACAGCACCCTTGGCGGGAATGAGCGTCTCGACTCCAGCGGAGCGCGGAGCCGGAACCTTCCGCGCTGCCCCCTCGTCCGCGCCACGAAGCCCTTGGCCTCGTTGAGCAACTCCCGAGGACGCCGCGGTCGATGCGGCGTCAGGCTCCGAGTTCGACGTTATCTCCTCGGAGAGGTCACCTCCCGCCGCCACGAGCGACGAGGTCGCCACCGGCAGTGGCGCCAGCGGAGACTTCGGACCACTCGGCTCTCGACGAGGCTTCGCACTGCGCGGAGGCTCGGGAGGCGCGGGTTCCCGCTCCTCGAGCGCGAGCTTCAGGCCCTCTGCTCGACGCGCATAGACCCGCGCACGGTCGGGATTGCCGAGCGACTCACGCCACAATCGCGCCAGCCGCTCCCAGGTCCGGATGCGCTCGACTTCGTCCTCTGTCGCCGTGGCCGCGTGCTCGAGCGCCCACGCGGCTTCGCCCTTGTTCCCTCGCGCCAACAGGCGCTCCACGAGCATCAGCCACGCGTCCTTGTGACCTGGCTCGAAGCGCACGGCCTGACGCAGCTCGTTCAGCGCCCCCTCGGTGTCACCCGCGGACTCGAGCGTCGCCACCAACTCCAGACGCGCCTGACGCGCCACAGGCCCACGCGGTTCCCTTGCTAGCTGCGCCCGCAAGAGCTGCCCCAACGCCGCCATGTCCCCCAGCTCCCGCGCGAGCCAGAGAAGCCTCTCCTGAGCCTGTTCACTCTCCGGGCTCTCGATGAGCACCTCCCCCCAAGCCCACTGCGCGAGCCGCGAATCTCCCAGCGAGTCCTCGGCCGTGCGTGCAAGAACTCTCAGCGCCTCCGCCCGGTCAGAAGTCCTGCGCGGCGCCGTGGAGAGCAAGGTCCGCAACCTCGCCGCCACCGTCCGTCGCGAATCACCATCGACGCAGAGGAGAAGCCCCGCGAGCGCCGGCAACAACCCCGGCACGAGCGCCTCCGCCGCCTCGAAATCCCCACGCGCCTTCTCTGGCTCCCCCATGTGGAGCCAGCGCTCGCCTCGAGTCAGCAGCGCGGTCGCACGCGCCTGTCCCGTCCGGGCACGCTGAATGGCCTCGTCGAGCGCTCTCCGGACCAGGGAGGCATCACCCCGGGAAGCCAACAAGCGGACCTGCTCGCGCAGCGCGACCCGGTCTCCCGTCAGCTCGACAATCTCGCCGTACATCCGCGCGGCACCCGCGGGGTCCTGGAGCTCGGTCTCCATCACCTCCGCGAGACGTGTCAGCGCTTCCGCGCGCGCGGCGGCGTCCTTCGCTCGGTCCGCGCGCTTGAGATAGAGCTGGGCCAGCTCCCGCCACGCACGACGCGCGATGAGCTGTGCCTCGAGCTTCTGCGAGCGCGCCCGTTCCTCGGCGGACTCTCCCTTTCCTGAGGCTGACGGTCCGGCCGGCTCCGTGCTCGGAGGAGACGCAGGTCCCGAGCTTGCGTTGGCAGGGGCACTCGATGCCACGGACTTCGGCTGGCCAGGGACTTCCTTCCCAGGAACTCCACCACCAAGCGCTGCGAGGAGATCCGCGAGCGGCATCTCCATGGTCTCGGAGCGAGGCGCCTCCTTCTCGATGCCCGGAGTCGCCGCGGGGATGACCTGGGTCCTCGCACGTGAGGGCTCCACGGCCGTCGGGGAGAGGACTGGCGGTCCAGGGACTTTCGTCGCGGTGGGCGCGAGGGTGCTCACAGACACGCCCCGAGTGGCTCGCGCAGTCTCGGGAACAACAGGCGCGGGCCATGGCACCAAGAGGGATTCCGGAACCACCCCAGGCATCTCGACCAGGGTCCTCGCGCGGAGGTCCACGTCAACCGAGGACACTTTCGCCGGGGCTGGCGAGGAGCCCTGCTGTCCACTCGCCGGAGCAGACTCAGATTCCGTGCTCGGTGCGGCATCCTTCGCCCGCGGCTCCGACTCCGCGAGCGGCGCCCCTGGGCCTGATGCCTTTGACTCCTCCAGGACACCGCCTGTCGATGACGTCGCTGCCTCCGCCTGGAGAATGAGCGACTCCAGACGCCCCGCAGAGGCAGGTTCATCGCCAGTCGGAACTTCGCTCCGCGAGGCCACGCCGGGCGCGCCCTCCTGCCCCGGCTGCTTCACGCTCGCCTGGGTCCCGAGTGGCGTTTCCTCGTCGAACTGTTGCTCCGCGCCCGGCGACCCGCTGATTCGAGACGCGTCAGCATCAGTCGTGGGGGTGCTCGGAACAGGAACTGACTCATCGCCGCGCGTTGCGCTCGGTGCCGCATGGGTCAACGCGACAACCGCCTCTGCTTCATTCCCGTGTGCCGCATCCTCCGCGGAGGAATGGCTGCGTTCGCCACCCGGCTTCCCCTCGACTGGCGAAGCCATCGCGATGTGCCGGTCTGCGGCAGACTCGTCGCCAGAGGACGACCGGACGACTTCCGCCGCACTCACGCGCGGCTCATCGTTCGTGGAACTCGCGGCCGAAGCCTCCGTGGCGGACTGGCCTCCACTTCGCTCGTCCGCGTCGGCGGGCGAGGCCACCTCGGGCGTGCTCGCGCGAGACTCTCCCTCTGCTGACAAGGCCCCGGTTCCAGTCCGCTCGGCGCTCAGAGGCGAAGCGCCCACCTCGGCCCCGTTCATCTCCAGGGCGCCCCCTTCGGACAACGCAGGTGCGGCTCCTCGATTCTCGCTTCGCACATCACCGCGAGGCTCTTGCGCCTCGTCGGCCTGCGGCTCGTGCGACGGCGCCTCCACGGGCAGCACCGCTGCGTCCGTTCGACTCACGCTCGACGCCGCATCAACGGGCGGCACCGCCCTGCCCGTCCCACGCTCGCTCGGCTCGGCCGCCACCGCGCGGTCATGACTCCCGCTCGACGCGCTCGCCATCGGAGTCACATCCCACGGCACCAACAGGGCCTGTGCTCCCTCTCCTTCCACCTTCGACCGCGGAGGCACTTCCTCGACGACGCTCGGAGTCCCGGAGTCAGAGCTGGCGGGCGCAGCCGCTCCCTCGGTCTCCAATCCCAGCGGCGGACCCTCGACCTGGAACTGGGCCCACGACAACTCCATCGTCAACGAGCGGCGCGGAGGTGATGCTCCCGAAGCCACTCCCACCGCGTCCACCACGGTGGCCATATGGGAATCAGCCTCTTCCCAGACGGACACGCCCCGCACACCCGACTTCAGCGCGGGCAAACTTCCCAAGACTCCAATCTTCGCCGCCGGCGCACGGCCGTCCTGCTGCGCCCGAAGCACTTCGAGCACCCGGCGCGCACGCCGGTCCTCCGGAAACGCCTCCACCAACTCCTCGAGCACGAACATCGCGCGAGGCACCTGCCCCATCTTGCGCAACACCCGCGCGAGCTGCCGCCCCACCGCGCGCCGCACCTCCACGGGCGCCGTCGCCGGAACCGCGCCTAGCAACTCAATGGCCACAGTTTCAGACCCCGCCAGACGCGAGAAGCGTCCGAGCGCGGCGGCCAACCGAGGCGACATGGGCAACGTGCGGCCCGCGTTCGCCAGCTCCTCGAACGCTCGCGCCGAGGACCCTTCCCGCAGCCACCGCGCAGCTGACCGGAAGTGGCGAGCCACCCCCTCTACCGATTCAGCCGTCGGCCCGACGTCGGGCATGCCGGCCCGTGGCGCCTCCTGTCGGATGGCCCCGGACTCCGGCGTGCCGGCGCCCTTGCCGTTTCTCACGCCACCCATGGGTGCGGCAGTCTACACAACGACGGCCATCCGGGCTGTCACCGTCCTTCTTCCCACCTGAAATGCCGGGCCCACCATCACCCGCCCCGTGGACGGACTCCCCAAGGCCCCCTTCCAGGACCTCCGAACACTCGCCATTGACGACCGTTCGACGGACCGGCCCCGCCCCCGCCTCGAGGAACGGGCGGCATGCGCGCCCCACGCCTGGAGATTCTTGACGGCTACTTCTCGGGCACGGGCCCCCGAGGAACCTCCACTCCCGCGAGCGTGAAGAAGCGCAGCAAGTCCTCGGGCACCGGAGCCTCCACATGCAGCGGCTTCCCCGTGCTCGGATGCGCCAGCTCCAACGCCTGCGCATGCAACAAGCACCGCGCCACGTCCACCCCACCCGCCTTCGCCGCGCCGCCATAACGCGAGTCCCCCAGAATCGGCGCCCCCAGCGCCGTCAGGTGTGCCCGCAATTGGTGCGTGCGTCCCGTCTGAGGCAACAGCTCCACCACGCAGAACTCCGCCCCCGAATACACCGTGCGGAAGTGCGTCAGCGCGGGCACTCCATTGGCGGCACGCGTCGCACGCCACCGGCCCGGACGCGAAGGGTCCTTCGACAACGGCAGGTCCACCGTCCCCGAGGCAGGCACCCCAGGTCCCGTCGCCGCCACGTAGCGCTTGCGCGCACGCCCCTCCCGGAACTCCGCCGCCAACGCGGACGTCGCCCGCGCCACCTTCCCGAACACCGTCACCCCCGACGTCTCCCGGTCCAACCGGTGCACCAGCCCCGCCTCTCGTCCCAGGTACGCACTCACCTGGTCCACCAGGCTCCCGCCGACGCGCGCCTCCGTGGGCTGCGCGGGGAGCCCCGCGGGCTTGTCCACCGCGAGCACCTCCGCGTCCTCGTGCAACACCCGGAACGTCGGAGCCGGCGGAGCCTCCGCCAGCGAACTGTGGCCCCCCTCTTCCAACACCACCGCCACCACCTGCCCCGACACCAGCCGCGTCTTCGCGTCCCGGCACCGGCGCCCGGCCACATACACCGCGCCCACGTCCACCAACCCGCGCGCCTGCTCCACGGGCAAGCCGAGCTCCTGGGCCACCGCGTCCACCACGGCCCGCCCCACCCCCGCGCCTTCCACCCGGAATGTCCGACGCTTCACGGCCACACCTCTCCACGTCCCGTTCGCAGTCGCTCGCTACAGAAAGGCGCGCGGAACCACAAGCCAGCCCGCCGGAGATTCCGCTGGCTAACAGCACCCACAAGTCGCCGAGCCACTTCACCTCACCTCCCTCACGCCCGCCGCCCCTGGTAGCTTCCGCGCCCCCATGGACCGCCCCCTGCACTCCGTGCGCACGCGGCTGGACGACTTCCTCGCGGAGCTGGCCACGCTGCAGTACCGGCACGGCGCCGGACTCTCCCGAGAGCTTCCCCTCGCGAGCCTCCACGCCTCGTTCCCCGAGCTCTCCGCCCCGGACACCTTCGCCGCCGCCAATGAGGCGCTCGCCAAGGCCCGCGCCAAGGAGGACACCCTCGCCGTCCGTCGCATCCAGCTCCTGCGCGAGCTGGTCGCCACCCACGTGGAAGAGGCCCTCGCCGCGCGCCCCGCCCAGGCCGTCGCCGACGCCGAATCCCGCGCGGTGCTCACCGTCGACGACCAGTCCTTCTCCTTCTCCGAGGCACTCGGACGGCTGCCCCGTGAGCCCCTTCGCGCCCGCCGCGCCAAGTTGGAACGCGCCCTGGGCAACTTCCTCTGGGAACAGCGCGGCCCCCACGGAGACCGCCGCGAGGCCGCCCTCCACACCGCCGAGAAGCTGGGCGCGAATGACTACCCATCCCTGCGCGAGGACGTCACCGACATCGCCTACGCCAAGCTGGCCGAGGCCGCCGCCCAGACGCTCAAGCTCACCGAGGACGCCTACCGCGACGTGCTCGCCTACGTGCTCAAGAAGGTGGACCCGCTGCTGCGGCCCCTGCCCGGAGGCGACGCGCGCCGGCATGACGTCCAGGCCGCGCTCCAGGCTCCCTGGCTGGATGAGCACTTCCGCCGCGAGGATGCCTGGCCCGCGGTGGTGCGCTGGCTCGGCGAGTGGGGCTTCACGCCCAACGCCTCCGGACGCATCCGCCTCGATGAAGAGGACCGCCCCGGAAAGTCACCCCGCCCCTTCGCAGTCACCGTGCGTGTCCCCGGAGACATCCGGCTGGTGCTCCAGCCTCGCGGGGGACTCGACGCCCTGGGCAGCCTGCTCCATGAGATGGGCCACGCCCAGCACCGCGCCCACGTCTCGGAGACGCTGCCCATGGAGCTGCGCCGCCTGGGCGACGCCGGCATCACCGAGGCCCACGCCTCCGTCTTCGAGCGCCTCCTGCTGTCCTCCGAGTGGCTCAAGCGCTACCTGGGGCTCGGCTCGGTGCTCGCGCGCGACACGGTGCGGCTCGCAGCCTTCCAATCCCTGGCGGTGCTGCGCCGTCACTGCGCAAAGCTTTCCTACGAGCTGTCGCTCTACACGAAGGGCCCGTCCCCGGAGCGCGCCGACGAATACGCCGACGGTCAGCGCCGCGCGCTCTTCGCGGAGCCCCATCCCGGCTTCTTCCTGCACGACGTGGATCCGCAGCTCTACGTGGCGCACTACCTGAGAGCGTGGGCCCTGGAGACCCGGCTCACCGCGCGCCTCACCGAGCGCTTCAACGAGGACTTCTGGAGAAACCCACACGCCGCCGCCTGGCTCAAGGGGCTGTATGCGCGCGGGGGAACGGATGATGCGGAAGGACTGGCCACCGAGGTCTCGGGCACGCCACTGGCCTTGCCCGAGGCGGGAGTGCGCCTCGTGGCCATCCTCAACCGGTAGTAGGCGCCGCGCGGGCGACTACTTCTTCTTGCGGAGGGCTCGGACGATCTTGTCCTTCGTCGGATTGGCGGCCGTCTCGCGGGCCTGGGGCGCCGCCGCCTTGGGAGCCTGCGTCTTGGCCGCCGCGCGCGCGCGCATCGCCTTCATCAACTGCATCTCGATGACAAGAAGCTCGTCCGCCAGTTCCGCGTTGTCGCCCGCGGCGCGGGGGAGCGGGGCCTGCGTGCTGGAAGCGCCGGCGCCGTGCCGCATCCGCAGCACCTTCTCCTCCTCGGCCGACAGCGTGCGCGTCTTCTCCAGCGCCGCCTTGACCTCCTTGGCCGTCACCGTGCTACTCCCGACCTTGCGCTCCATCTCCGCTCCCTTGTTGTGCATCCACTGAACATCCGACCATGTCGGACGCGTCCGGGCCGCAACCGTCGAGGATTGTAGAGGACGCAAGAGATGACGCAAATTTTCTTCCAACAGGTCGCTGCCGGGCTGTAGCGGCCGGGGCGTCTACAGGTGAACCCCTAGGCCCAGGAATGCCGAGGAAAGCTCCTGCCGCTGCCCCGAAAAGGGGGAGCCCGTGGCGGAGAAGTTCTGGTAGCGCAGCTCCCCGGAGACGAAGAGCTTCCGGCTCAACTCCACCGTCACGCCCCCGCACAGCTCCGCCCCCATCTGGAGCGTGCGCGCCTCCGCGTCGTCATGGGCCACCATCAGGCTCAAGCCCAGGCCCAGGTACGGACGGACCCTCCGGGGCCCCGCGGGCGTGAGGCGCAGGGACATGGGGGTCGCCTCGGTGAGCTGGCGGTTGGAGGCCACGTGCCCGCCCACCTCCAGCAGCGAGTCCTCGTTCCGGTAGCTCCAGGCCAGCCCCGCGCTGTAGCCCACCCCCCGCCGGCCCTCCACGTCCTTCAGGACATAGGCGCCCACGGGGAACACGGTGACGCCCAGGCTGCGCGTGGGGGGCTCCGCCCAGGCTTGGGAGGCCAGCAAAGCGGACAGACTGGCCAGCAGGAGGGGGCGGTGGCGCATGGCCCGCCCGAAAAGCAAGGCATACGCCAGCCCATATCCCTTGTGAATCCAGGCGCTTGGAAGCGCTTCTGGCCAGACTGACGGCGGTGTCCGGGCAAGGCCGTCAGGGCAGGCGGCCCAGCTTGGCCGAGCCCGGGTCCGCTGCCTCCATGACGCCGGTGTCCGGGCCGACGCCGGTGTCCAGGCCTTCTTCGGGGGCCGCTATTCGCCGGCCGCCTCGTCCTCGGGCTCCGGCGGCGCGTCGCCGGACGTCGAACCCTTGGCGCCCTCCGGCTTCTTGCGCTCGATGCCGAAGCGGTCCAGCGCGTCGGCGATGCCCTGGGGCTTGTCGGCGTCGGGGAGGAACTGCTCGGGGGGCACGAGCCGGGGGTCCTTGCCCAGCTCCGACAGGGACGCCTCCAGCGTCATGCGCAGCTCCGCCGCCTCGGGCGACTTGTCCGCCGGCACGCCGATGCGCCCGTCCAGCCGCGCCTTGAGGACCACCGAGGTGGCCGCGTCCACGAACACCTCGCCGTCCAGCGAGCGAGGAACCCGGTGGGCGAAGAAGTTCGCGCGCCGCTTGGTCGTCTCGTCCGCGCCGCTCTTGGGTTGGAGCAGCGTGGGCAGCGTCCGGGACGTGTCCGCCGAGGCCGCCGGCGCCAGCGTCACCACGTAGCGCCACGCCGTGCGGCCCTCATAGGTGACGGTGCCCTGCGGCGACAGCTTGAGCCGCCCCTGGAAGAGGCTGTCGAAGTCGCGGATGGCGCCGGTGAGCTCCGTGCGGGTGCGCTCCGCCATGCCGCGGTCCCGCAGACGCTGACGGAAGGGGCCGTAGCGGTTCCGGGCGAACACCTGCCCGCCCACGCGCATCACCTCCAAGCCCTGGTCCCTCGAGTTCTCCAGAACACCGTGGAAGTCGCCGCTGACTCCCCCGGGCCCCGCGCGGAACGTGCGGGTCTCCGTGAGCTTCACGGGGTTGGAGTCCGAGGCGGTCCACTCGTAGCCGAGGGTGGCCTGGTAGCGGTGGGGCCCCAGCCGCTCCGTGACCTCGGCGGCGTCCATTCCGAGAATCCGGCGGGCCACTTGAGGGTTATCCGCGACATCCTCGGGTGGAAGCTTCTGCTGGGCGGAGGCCACCACCTTGGGTGGGTCCTCCGGGGAGAAGATGCGAGCCTTGGCCGCCTTGTCGACCGGGTCCGAGCAGCCCGCGGCGGACAGAGCCACGGCAAGGGTGACGGCGGACTTCATCAAACGGCTCACGGCTCCTCCGGAGGGGGTACCACGGGGGCGGCAAGTTACGTGGCGCGTACAGGAGCGGCAAGCTGCGGCTTGCGTGCGGCCGTGCAAGGGATAGAACGCCCAACTCATGCAGAACCTGCGCGACAAGTTGTTGAAGGCGGGCCTCGTCACCGAGGAACAATCCAAGAAGGCCTCCGATACGGCCGCCCATCAGGCGGAAGGCCGGCGGGCCCCATCCCAGGAGGGCGGCCGCTCCGGCGGTGGCCGTCCCCCGCCTCGGCGTGATGACAACCGGACATCCGGTGGCCCCTCGCCCCGAGGCGAGGACCGAGGCCCCCGCGAGGGCGGTGCTCGCCCCAGCGGTGGCCGCCCCGGTGGTGGTGCGCCTCGCCATGGCGGTGGCTCCTTCCGGCCCGGCGGGGGTGCGAGTGGCGTCGGTGGCGGCGCGCCCCACCATGGACGTCCGGCGCCCTCCGAGCGGCCCATTCCCAAGCTGCCCCCGATGCCGGGCTCAAAGGCCTACCAGCGCGCGGAGTCCAAGCGGCAGGTGGAGCTGGACAAGGCGCTGCGCGAGCTGGTGATGGGCGCGCAGGTGCCCCAGGAGCCGGGTGAGACGGCGTTCTACTTCATGACTCGCAAGGGCAAGCTGCGCCGGATGGAGCTGACGCCGGAGCAGGCCAAGCGGCTGGAGGACGGCGAGCTCGCGGTGGTGGAGCGTCCGGACCCCGCTCAAATCGAGCACGCGCTGGTGCCCGCCTCGGCGGCGGAGCAGATGTTCGCGCTCTCGAAGAAGGCGGTGCGCTTCCTCAACCGGAAGGACAGCCCCATCGGCTTCATGAACGACGAGGAGCTCAAGGCGCAGCAGGCGGCGGAGGCCGCGGGCACCGCGCAGGAGCTGCCCGACGAGCCCGAGTCCGACGGCGGCGACGAGGCCCCCACCGAGGCGGCCTCCGGCGAGGAGCCGAAGCCCGAGGGCGGCGAGAACCAGGGCTGAACCCCGATTCACTTTTCATGGTGCCCTCCCCTCTTCCCAATCTCCGGGGACGAGGGGAGGCGCCTGGAGCGAGGCTCAGTCGAAGGCGTCCAGCCCGGTGATGGCCTTGCCCAACACCAGCGTGTGCACCTCGTGGGTGCCCTCGTAGGTGAAGACGGATTCAAGATTCAGCATGTGGCGCACGGGCGGGTACGCGTCGGTGATGCCGTTGGCGCCGTAGATGCTTCGCGCCACGCGCGCGATATCCAGCGCGCTCTTCACGTTGTTGCGCTTGGCCAGGCTCACCATGACGGGCGTCACCTTGCCCTCGTCCTTGAGCCGCGCGACGCGCAGGCCCACCAGCTGCGCCTTCACGATGTCCTGGAGCATGTCCGCCAGCTTCTCCTGCGTGAGCTGGTAGCCGGCGACGGGCTTGCCCTGGAAGGAGGCGCGGGACAGCGCGTATTCGCGCGCGCCCTCGAAGCACGCGATGGCGGCGCCCGTGACGGCGAAGGCGATGCCCAGCCGCGCGTTGTTGAGACAGGACAGCGGGCCTCGGAGGCCCTTCACCCCGGGCAGCACGTTGCGCGCGGGCACACGCACGTCCTGGAGGGACAGCTCGCTGGTGATGGACGCGCGCAGGGAGAACTTGCCGGGGATGTCCCGCGCGGAGAAGCCGGGCATGCCCTTCTCCACCAGGAAGCCTCGGACGGACTCGGGGCCGCCGTCCTCCGTCTTCGCCCACACCACGGCGACGTCCGCGATGGCGCCGTTGGTAATCCAGGTCTTGGTGCCGTTGAGGATGTAGTCGTCTCCATCCTTGCGCGCGCGGGTGCGCATGCCGCCGGGGTTGGAGCCGAAGTCGGGCTCCGTGAGGCCAAAACAGCCGATGACCTGGCCTCGGGCCATCGCGGGCAGGAAACGCTCCTTCTGCTCATCGCTGCCGTACGCGTGGATGGGGAACATGCAGAGCGAGCCCTGCACCGAGGCGAAGGAGCGCAGCCCCGAGTCCCCGCGCTCCAGCTCCTGGAGGATGAGGCCATAGCTCACGGTGTTCAGGCCCGCGCAGCCGTACCCCGGGAGGTTCGCGCCCAGCACGCCCATCTCCGCGAGTTGGGGGATGAGGTGGAGGGGGAACGTCCCGTCGCGGAAGTGCCCGCCGATGATGGGCAGCACCTCCCGGTCCACGAAGGCCGCCACCGTGTCGCGCACGGCCTTCTCCTCGGGGGACAGCAGGTCGTCGAGCAGGAACAGGTCCGTGATATCCGCGCGTGCCATGGCGTCCTCCTAGTACGGCCCTCCGCGGTGCGCGAGGCGCGAGAGGAGCGCGGGCGCGCGCTGTGGCCGAGGGCTCGAGGCGCCCGCTCGGTGCGTGCCCCTGCCGGGCCAGGGCGGTAGGCTGCCGCGCATGACGACGACCCAGAAGACCGTGGTGGTAACGGGCGCGAGCCGGGGCATCGGCCGCGCGGTGGCGTTGGCCTTCGCCCGCGAGGGCTATCGCGTCTGGGCCCTGGCCCGCGCGGCGGACGCGCTCGAGGGGCTCGCGAAGGAAGGCGGGGAGAACATCCGCCCGCTCGTCGTGGACGTCGCGGATGAGGCGGCGCTGGTGGCGGCGACGAAGTCGATTCTCGCGCAAGGGGCGCCTCGGGTGCTGGTGAACAACGCGGGCATCACCGTGTCCGCGCCGCTGACCAAGACGCGCACCGAGGACCTGGCGCGGGTGATGGCCATCAACGTGACGGCGCCCTTCATCCTCTGCCGCGAGCTGATGCCCGCCATGGCGCAGGCCGGAGGCGGCCGGGTCATCAACATCGGCTCCATGGCCGCGGTCAAAGGCATGAAGTACACGTCCGCGTACTGCGCTTCCAAGCACGCGCTGCTGGGGCTCACGCGTGCGCTCGCGGTGGAGTACGCCAAGAAGAACGTGACGGTGAACGCCGTGAATCCGGGCTGGGTGGAGACGGACATGTTCACGAATGCCACGGCGGCCATCTCGCAGACGACGGGCCGCTCGGGTGAGCAGGCCCGCGAGGCGCTCGCTTCGATGAACGCGATGGGCCGCATCATCCAGCCGGAAGAGGTGGCCGCGCTGTGCCTCTTCCTCGCGTCCGACGCGGCCGGTGGAATCACCGGCGCCGCGCACGCCATCGACGGCGGCGAGCTGGGCTGACAGGCCCGGCCCCGTCTAAATCTGGTATTGCCCCACGATGGCGCTCAGCTCTCCGGAAGCGGCGGAGAGCTGAACAGCGGCCTGCTCACTGGCCGCCATCCGGTCGACAATCTGGTCCGCCACGTCCGCCATGGAGCTGAGCGCGGCGAACAGCTCCGCGATGCCCGCGTCCTGCTGCCGCACGGCCTCGGAGATGCTGCGCACCGTCTGGCCATTGCTCTGGATGATGTCCGCCAGCGAGCGGAGACTCTCGCCCGCCGCGCGCACCTGCTCCAGGCCCCCCTCCACCTCGCGCGCCCCACCTTCGCTGATGCGCACCGCGTCGGTGATGGCCCGGCCGATGTCCCCCAGGATTCCCTGCACCCGCGTGGTGGCCCCCGCGGACTGGTCCGCCAGCGAACGCATCTGCCGCGCCACCACGGAGAAGGAGCGCCCCTGGTCCCCGCTGCGCGCCGCCTCGATGGAGGCATTCAGCGCCAACACGTTGGACTGGTCCGCCAGGTCCTTCACCGTGCGGGTGATGTCGCCCACCTGTCGCGTGCGCTGGTGCAGCTCCGTGACGGTGCGTCCGATCTGCTCGACGTGCGAGCGGATGTGCGTGAGCCCACCCACGCTGCCCCGCACCGCCTCCTCACCCGCCTGGCCGAAGCTGCTCGCCTTCTCCGCCTCGCGCTGGATGGACTCCACGCGCCGCGCTGCGGACCTCGAGGACTCCTGGAGCTGCTGCGCCGCGAGCTGCACCTCATGCAACGCGATGGCCTGCTGCGACACCGCCTCGTTCTGCACGGACGCGGACTCGGTGAGCTGCGTCGCCGCTGACTCCAGCTGCTCCGCGGACCCCTTGAGCGCCATGAGCAGCGAGCGCAGCCGCGCCATCATCTCCGCGAACGACGCGGCCAGCCGGCCAATCTCATCCTCCGAGCCCACCTCCAACGTGCCCCGGAAATCCCCCTCCGCCACCACCCGCTCCGCCGCAGCCGTCAAGGCCCTCAACGGATTCGTCAACCGCCGCACCAGCAGGAAGATGGCCCCACCCGCCGCCAGCGCCGTGAAGAGCCCCACCCCCACGATGAGCAGCACCATGGTGTCGAAGCGCGACGCCTCCTCCTGCTCATCGCGCGCCAGCACCAACTCCAACCCCTGGCCCACCGCCTGGTGCGTCACCCGGAAGCGCGTGTTCGCCACCTCACCCCGCCCCTCCTCCGCCCGCGCCCGCGCCGACACCAACAGCGCCCGCGCATCCACCGGCTCCATCGTCCCCGCCACCAGCCGCCCACCGGCGTGCAGCAACAACTCCACGCCCCGCTGCCCCTTCAAATCCCTCAGCGGCGCCTCATCGAACCGGCTCCCCAACACCAGGTACCCCACGCCGCGCCCCTCCACCTCCACCGGCCGGGACACCACCCAGTAGGGCCAGTCCCCCACGAAGAGCACCCCGGGCACCCCCGACTTCACCAGCGCCCCGAGCGCGGGCAACGGCCCTGGCGCGGAGCCCGCGAGCAGCCCTCCCTCCGGATTCGCGATGAGCAACAGCTCCACCGAGACGAGCGCCTTCTGCTCGTCGGCGAAGGCCTGGAGCGCACGCGCGTCCACCGCCGCCCCGGAGAGCAGCGAGCGCAGCCGGTCATTCGCGGCCGCACTGCGAAGAAGGACCCTCAGCGTCCTCGCCTCCTGGGCAACGAGGCGGCTCCAGGCGGCTTCATCCTGGGCAAGCGAATGCACCAGCGCCGTGTTCATCCGCGAGCGCAGCACAACGCCCGTGAGTGTCACGCACAGCGCGGTGAGAACCAGGATGACCAGGGTGATGGTGGCGGTCAGACGAGCGGCGAGGCTGTGCGTCATGCGCTCCGGTGTCGGAAAATCCTCCGAGACCCACCCTACCCCAAGCTCCAGGAATGCGCAGTAAGGCGAGGATGACCCGGCTCGCGGGGTTGACCCGCCCATCCCCCCTTGCTGGCCCTAGGCCTCGGCGACGCGAAGGACCACGGCGGTGATGTTGTCCTTGCCCCCCGCCTCGAAGGCATCCGCCACCAGCGTGTCGCAGACCTCCCGCGCCGACGACAGCGACAGGCGCCGGACCAACCCCTCCATGCCCAAGGGCTCGTAGAGGCCATCCGAACACAACAGGAAGACATCCCCGGGCTCGGCGTGGAGCCGCTGGAGCGTGGGCTCCGCGTTGTCCGTCCCCAGCGCCCGGGTGATGAGGTGGCGCCAGTTGGACGCCCCTCCCGGCGGCTCCATGCCCACCTCGCGCAGCTCCTCGATGAAGGAGTGGTCCCGCGTCAGCGACTCCAGCCGTCCTCCGCGCAGGCGGTACAGGCGGCTGTCGCCGACGTGGGCCACCGCGGCGCCGTCCTTGCCCACCGCCAGCGCCACCACCGTGGAGGCCATCTCGCTCAGCCGCCCCACGCGCTGCGCCTGGAGGTTGCGCTGGGCCAGCTGCGAGCAGGCCGCCAGCAGGTTCTCCTCCCTCGAGCGGCGGGGGTCCGCTACCTCCGGCCACGCCGCCTCATGCTCCTGCTCCCATCGCTGGCCCAGGCCCGCGAACGTATCCACCACACAGCGGCTCGCCACCTCGCCGCCTTCCTGTCCACCCAGCCCATCCGCCACCACGAACAACCCCAGCTCCGGCAGGACACAGTAGGAGTCCTCGTTGTGGGGCCGCCGACCGATATGGGTCTGTCCCGCGCTTTCAAAACGCAGCATGACACCGCCTCCTCGGGCCTCTCACCAGCAAGCGGAAGGCCAGCACCCATCCCCAGGTGGGCACCCGCTACGGATACCTCTCTTTCTGGGGCACCAGCAGCGTGAGTGCCAGAAGACCTCGGGACGCCCCCCGCACTCGTTGGATGGCGGACGTTGCAAGTGCCCTCCACCCCGAAACGTTGTCCAGTACGAGGGGGGACGACCCCACAGGTGATGGGTGCCCGCCCCCTCACCCAGGTGGGAAAGGAGCCGCTGGGGGGCCGCCGACAACTTATTCTCCGCCCCCGCGACAATGCGGATGCAGCCCGACGTGTAGCCCCAGGAAGGTGACCGATGACGTCCATCCGCCGATTGTCCTCGAGCATCATGTCCGCCCTGCGGCGAACGTCGCTCGACACGGACGTGGCGCCGGTGTCCGGCCCCGAGCGGAGCGACTCACTCCAGGCCGTGGAGAAGGTGCGCCGGGGATTCTCCGACGAGAGCGACTTCCAGGTGGACGGCGCCGACGCGCTCCTCGCCTCGTTCGAGCTGGGCGACGTGGAGGAGAGCGGCTCCACGCGCGAGCTGGAGCACCAGGCGCTGCGCGTCTTCTCCGGCGAGAGCTCTTTCGAGGCCTCGGCGCCCCGCTACGGGCAGCTGCTGGGCGCGCAGCTTCCCTCTTCACTGGGAGCCCCTCGCGAGCCCGGTGTCCCGTCCACGTCCCGGCGCACGGGCCCCAGCGCCCCGGACGCGTCCGAAATCCTGTCGCCGGACCAGGCCTCCTGGGAGCTCCAGAACCTGGACGCCTCCTCGACGCAGTTGGACTCACCGGAGGATCTGCTCTCGATGCTGGGCTCGCCCGGCGCCTCGGACTTCTCCGCCTCGCCGCTGGACCTGGACCTGGACCTGGACTCCTACGACGACTCGCTCATCAGCGGGCTCGACGCGCCCGGAACGTCCTCCGCCGCGGTGGAGCAACCGTCTTCCGTCTGGAACACCTCCGCGAGCGCGTGGAGCAGCGTGTCCGTGGAGCCCGCGGGTCCCCAGGAGTTCCTCGCGGACCTGAGCGACCTGGGCACCCTGGTCCCCGATGAGCCCAGCCCCACGGACGCGGCGTTCGCGGGAGTGCTCGGCTCGCTCGCGGCGAACCCCGTCGCGGCCAGCCTCCCCACCACCGCGGCGCTCGGCGCACAGGGCGTGGACGCCGTGGCGCAGACCGTGGAGCCCTCCCTCCAGATGGACGCCACCCACACGGCCACGCCGCCCTCCACCCAGCACGCGGCGGCGTCCATCCAGGACGCGGTCGAGAGCGTCCAGGTGGACCCCTCCCTGCTGGTTCCCGAAGGCTCCAACGCGGTCTGAGGCCGTGCCCCATGTGAATGGGGCCACCTCACCGCGAGCGTCACATCACGGGGGCGGTCGCTGCTCGAAGGTTGCGTTGAAGTTGCGCTGCGCTTCGTTCATGTCGCGCGTGTACTCGTCGATGTACCGGGTGCGCTCCTCGCTCTGCCACTCGGCGGGCGAGAAGGACGAAGCCGGGTACGCGTTCGTGGTGTGCACGTAGCCGCGCAGCGCGGTCATCAGCTCGCGGTCCGGGTCGCCCGTCTCCTTGAGCAGGAAGCCCTCCACGTCCCGCAGCTTCAGCGGGAAGGTGGGCACCTCGTCGAGGATGAGCTTCCCGAAAACCGTGAGCTTCACCTCCTGCGGCCCTTCCCTCAGCTCCTCGTTGAAGGACACGTGCGCGAAGGGGACACCACTCTCGTCATCCATGCGCCCGGCCACCACGTACCGCCCCGCCTTGCGCACGTGGATGCCCAGGTAGAGCAGCAGCGACCCCTCCGACAACACCTCGCGCACCCGGCCCGTGAAGGTCGCCGGCACCGCGTGCGTGTAGAGGATGTCCAGGAACGCCATCCCCTCCGCCTTGCCCGAGCGCACCCGCACATTCACGCGAATGGTGCCCGAGTACAGCGGGAAGCCCTGCTTCGACGGTTGGAGTGTCCCGGTGTAGATGCCGTCTCTCGCGAGCGCGTCACCCACCGCGCCGTCATCGGTGAAGGCGACGGGGATGGGAGGCACCGCGCTCCCCATGTGCTCGGCCTCGTGCGCGGAGGCGGACAGCACCTCACAGGGCCTGGGCGAGCGCTGCGCGTCCTCGCACGAGACGAAGAGACGCACGGTTTCGTCCCCCACCACGAAGACCCGGTCCTGCTTGAGACGCAGCTGCACATCCGGATGCTCGCGGCTCAACGGGCGCGTGCGCTCCGGCTCCGCCATCTCCACCTGGTCCGGCTGCTCGCGAAGGGAGCGCGACTGGGGTGGATACCGCGTGGCCGCCACATAGGATTCCAGCGTCCGCTTCGCGCGCTCCAGCCGCTCGCCCCACAGCTCTCGCAGGGCCAGCCGCTCACGCTGCTCGGGACTCACGGGGCTCAAATCCTGGGCGCTGGGTGACGGCCCACGAACCACCACCGCGCCCGCGCCCGAAGGCCCCACCTTGGGCGGAGCCTCCACCGGAGCGCCACCCGCTTGCGCGCCCTCGACGGGCGACGGTTCCATCGAGGACGGCGGCGCGCCCACGGCTCCACCCCAGCTCCACCACCCCACCACGCCCAGCACCAGGGGGATGAACAAGAAGAACCACCCGGCACGACGGGCGCGGGAGACGGGGGGAGGAGCGGAGCTGTTGGGCGACATGGGACTCAGTACGCGTACTTGACCACGTCCTCGCGGACCTTGGCGACAATGCCGCCCCAGTTCCCATTGGCGTAGTGGTTGAAAGCCTCGCCGTCGTCACGCAGCGACACCGTGTGGAAGCTCCACTTCGCGCGGCCATCGCTCGTGTTCGCCGTGCCCGTGCTCAGCGTGCCGCCGCAGAACCAGTCACCCGGGTTGCACTGCGAGCTGCCGGAGCTGCCCGACACGCCGCCCGTCGAGTGGTACGAGACCGCCTCGTCGTCCTGGCCCGGGAGGATGCCCGAGTACAGCGTGCCCTTGGCGCCCGCGAACATGTAGAACCAGACGTTGCGCGTGGTGTTGTGGTTGTACATGGCGCGCGCCGTGGTGGTGACCAGGTCGCTCACCAGCGGCTCGTTCATCGCCCACTCGCCCACGTCCGCCAGCTCGCTCCCGCCGCCCGCGCCGGACGCCACGTTCACCCACTTGATGTTCCAGCCCGTCTGCGTGGTGCCGTCCGTGTTGCCACACACACCACTCGCGTTGGGCGCCGCGTCCTTCTTGTATCGCGCCGAGCCGCCATACAGCGACAGCGCATAGCCAATCTGGAGGTCGCCCGCGCTGTGCACGGCGACGTAGCACCAGTTGTTTCCCGTGCAGAAGCAGTCCAGCGCGTCACGCACGCGCGCGTTCTGCCCGCCAATGCGCTCGCGCCCGTTCCAGTTCACCGCCTTCTTGTTCACACCCGCCGCGGTGCCCGCCGGGCCCCAGTAGCTGAAGTCGCTGTAGTTACCCGCCTGCGTGGAGCCACCGTTTCGGCCGTGAATCCACAGCGTGTAGTTGGTGGCGGCCGCCTGTGTACTCATCAACATCGTGGCGGCGGCAACCGCCGTACCCATCAGCTTCTTCATCGTGAAAGCCTCCGGCTCTGGAGTATTGGGGGAAGCCCTCACTCTAGAATCTCGGGATGTAAAAGGTCGAGAACACGAAAACCAAGAATCGGTCACAAAACCTGACGCGACGCGTCGCCCTCTGAAACAAGAGGTTCGTGTCTCGTCCTCACCGTCCCGGGAGGGCCTCAGCCTGGGTTGGAAATGAATCGCTCCAGCCGCGACAGGGCTTCGGGGAGGTTCGCGCGACCCAGGCCCAGACGAAAGTGATTGCCAGGGAAGTCATAGACATCGCCTGGCAACAGCAACACACCTTCACTCTGCACGAGTGTGTCGGTGAACCGCGCGACGGGCATCTCCCGGAGCAGGCGGGGGAAGGCGACGCTGCCGGCGCGCGGACGCACCCAGTGGAAGGTGTCCGCGTGGCGCGTGAAGAAGGCATCCAGCAGGGAGAGGTTGGACGCGAGCAGCGCGCGGCTTCGCGCCAGCACCCGCTCCTTCGCGCGCAGGGCGATGAGGGCCAGCACCTCGCTGGGGGCGCTGTTGCAGATGGTGGTGTAGTCCTTGTACGCCATGCACCGGCGCAGCACGTCCGCGTCGCGGCAGGCGAGCCACCCCACGCGCAGCCCCGCGAGCCCGAAGGCCTTGGACATGACGCTCAGGCTGAAGGCGCGCGGTGAGAGCTCCACGGCGGCGGGCAAGAGGTCCTTCGCGTCGTTCTCCAGCAACCGGTACACCTCGTCGCAGAGCAGGTAGATGCCGCGCTCGTCGCAGAGCGCGCACAGCGCCTCGAACGTCGCGCGGTCCGGAAGCGCGCCGGTGGGGTTGTGCGGGAAGTTCACCACCACCAGCCGCGTATGGGGCTTGAGCGCGCGGCGCAGCGCCTCCACGTCGAACGCCCAACGATCCTCCTCCCTCAGGGGAAGCAGCGTCACCTCCGCCCCCGTGGCGCGCGCGACCTCGTAGAGGGACTGGTAGCCAGGCCAGGTGACGACGGCGTGGTCCCCCGCGCCCAACAGCACGTTCATCAGGACGAAGACGGCCTCCTCGGCCCCCGCGAAGGTCAGCACCTCGTTCGAGGACACCCCCCGGTAGAGCGCGGCAATCTCGTCGCGGAGCGCGGGCAGCCCGGGGGCCTCGGTGTAGCCGAGCGTCAGCCCCTCCCACCGCGCCAGGGCGTCCGAGTCGGCGAGCGCCAGCAGCTCCTTCATCTTCCACCCCTCGATGTCCGAGGAGCACAGCGAATAGGGCGCGGCGAACTCCCAGCGCGCGAAGTAACGCTCCAGCTTGAAATCGGGGATGCGCATGGAGCGACTGTCTGCCCTCTCGCGGGCCCGGCGTCCAGCACCACCCGCTCCGCGCGTCCTCCACCGGGCAGGCACACGGCGAGGCCCGGAGGGACACCACGGTGGGTGCATAGCTTGAGGGGCGTCCTTCCAGAGCCTGCCCACTCGCAGTCGACCTTCGCTGGAGCTCGCATGCCCACGCACGATATTCCCCTCACGCTGTTGGACCCGGATGGAGGGTGGATCAACGCCCCGGTCCATGTCTCCGAGCTGGACGAGCTCCCCGTCCTCCTCCACTTCTTCTCCATGGCCACGGACGCGGACGCCAATGACTTCGCGTCGCTCCAGCGCTTCCTCGCGGAGCTGGGACCTCGTGGCTTGAGAGTCATTGGCGTGGACGTCACCCATTCCGCCCGCGAGCTGCGCGACACCAACGCGGTGGAGGCCTTCGCGCGCGAGCAGGGACTCGCCTACCCCATCGCCGTCGATGACGGCTCCATGGCGACGGCCTACGGCGTCAAGCAGACCCCCGCGTGGCTCATCTTCGACGCGGACGGCTGGCTGCGCCACCACATCACCGGCCCGGACGCGGCCCGGCGCGTGCGCCCGCTGCTGGAGCGCTTCACGCAGTACGACACCTCGGCCGCGGCTCCCGCGCACTGAAGTCCCCAGGAGGGTCCTCCCATGGCTGACCGGCGCAAGGACAGACACGCTTCCCGCTTCACCCTGAGCACGATGGTCGCGGCCGGGGTCGGCGCGGCGCTCGGACTGCGCAAGGTGCTCACGCGCGAGCCCTACCGCTTCAAGGGGCGCACGGTGCTCATCACCGGAGGCTCTCGGGGACTGGGGCTGGTGCTGGCGCGGCGCCTGGCGAAGGAGGACGCGAGGGTGGCGCTGTGCGGAAGGGACGCCTCATCGTTGGAGCAGGCCCGCGAGGAGCTGGAGCGCGCCGGGGCCCAGGTGTTCACCCGGCGCTGCGACGTGAGGGACCAGGTGCAGGTGGAGGCCCTGGTGGGCGCCATCCACGAGCGCTGGGGCGCGGTGGACGTGCTCATCAACAACGCGGGCGTCATCCAGGTGGGGCCTTTGGAGTCCATGACGCTGGAGGACTTCCGCGAGGCCGTCGACACGCACCTGTGGGGGCCGCTGTACACGACGCTCGCCGTGCTGCCGGAGATGAAGCGGCGGGGCCAGGGCCGCATCGTCAACATCACCTCCGTGGGCGGACGGCTCAGCATCCCGCACCTGGCGCCCTACTCGGCCAGCAAGTTCGCGCTGGTGGGCCTGTCGGACGCGCTCCGCGCGGAGCTGCGCCAGGACGGAATCTTCGTCACCACCGTCTGCCCCGGGCTGATGCGCACGGGCAGCGCACGCAACGCCCGCTTCAAGGGCCAGCACGAGGGCGAGTACGCATGGTTCGCCGTGGGCGACTCGCTGCCGGGCCTCTCCATGAGCGCCGAGCGCGCGGCCCGCCGCATCCTCGAGGCATGCCGCCGAGGTGACTCGGAGGTCGTGCTGGGGCTGAGCGCGAA
This sequence comes from Myxococcus stipitatus, assembly GCF_037414475.1. The sequence goes on from NZ_CP147913.1 coordinate 2,726,631, forward strand.
GCTGGCCACGGTGGGGCGCGCCCTGGCGCCCGAGCTGACCGCCTCGGTCCTCGCCTGGGTCAACCGCCAGCTGCCCCAGGGCAGCAGCCAGGACACCCACGCGGGCGCCGACAGCGAGACGCCGCTGACACGCTCCTGGCTCACGGAGCTGTCACGCCGCGCGGCGGAGCGGAACAACGAGGGCGAGGTCCCGCTCCACTGAAGCGAGCCCGCGTCCGTCAGTCCTGCGCCATCTCCATGGCCCAGTGGCCGCGGTGCTCGTAGGCCAGGCCCAACTGCTCGCGCAGTCCGGCAATCATCTTCGTGTTGCCCTCCTGCTCGTATCCCTTGAGCGACTCCTCGCAGCCCGGCAGCCGCGAGAGGAACTCCTGGAGCGCCTCCACCGTCAGCGCCTTCACGTACATCCCGTACCCCAGCTTCTCCAGGTACAGGGCGTTGATGATCTGCTCGAACTGGCCCTCCAGCGGGATGCTGAGCATGGGCTTGTGCAGGTACACCGCCTCGCTCATCAGCGTGAAGCCGCCGCTGGCCACGACTCCGCGCGACGTGCGCAGGTCGTCGATGAAGCCCTGCTCGCTGAAGGGGCGGTAGGTGAGGTTGCCATCCACCAGGTCCTCGGTGAGGTCCCTGCGCAGCCCGTACACCCGGCAGGGAATGCCCGCCGCCTTGAGAATCTGCGGCAGCGCGGTGTTCGTCGTCGACGTCTGGTACACGAGCAGGTGCTCCCCCGGCTCCGACTTCGCCTCGAGAATCTCCGGGCGCAGAATCGACGGGGCCAGCGTGGTGCGGCGCTTGCGCGTGGGCGGATAGAAGAACGTCGTGACGAGGTAGTGGAACGCCCCCGGCAGCTTCGCCTTCACGATGGCGCGCGACGTCTCGAAGCTGTCCTCGTACCCCGCCAGCAGCGACGCTTCGTGCTGGCAGCGGTTGATGACCTGCATGTTGTCCACGCTGATGACGGGCAGCCGGTGCGTCTTGGCGAACAGGTAGCTGAACGTCTCGAAGTCACTCACCACGACGTCGGGTTTGAAGTCGGACACCAGCTCGAAGTACTGGCGCACGTTCTGCGGCCAGCCCTTCACCGCGCCGGTGACGTTCTGCAGCACCGTCTGCCACTTCTTCACCGAGTTGCCTTCGTACGCCAGCGTCAGTCCCCAGATGCCGTGCACATTCTGGAAGCGCTTGGCCAGGTAGTCCTGGGCCCGGCCGGAGACGACGATGTGGACCTCGTGCTCCTTCGTGAGCTCCTCGAGCAGCACACGAGAGCGCGTCGCGTGCCCCATGCCTTCGCCGACGACACCGTACAGGATTCGCATGGCCCGGCAGCATACGCGCCCTCGGGTGCCCCCGTTGAGCGCGGCCCACACCGGCGGCTATAGCTACCCTCCCACCATGGCCTCCTCCCCACCGCCGCCTCCCAAGCCTTCCCTCCCGCGCGCCGCGCTGCTGGGGCTCTCCGGCGGCCTGCTCCTGGGCGGGCTCGGCCTCTTGGCCCTGGGCGTGCGTGGTGTGTTCGGCACCCCCGACTGCACGGGCCTGTCCGGCCCCGAATGCGAACTGATTCGCCAGGCCACCCAGGAGATGGGCCGAGTCCAGACCCGCTTCGGCGGGGCCCTGGTGGCCCTGGGCGCCGCCCTCTTCGTCCTGCTGCGTCGCTGGCGCCCCTCCCCTCCCAGCACGCCCTGAGAGCCAGGGGACACGCCCCACCGGGCCTGGCCCCTCTGTCATGCCCGACCGCCGGGCAACCCTTCGGGTTAGACCATTTGGCGGCGCGAGGTAGGCGGGCTAATTAATAGTGGCTAGGCCATTAGGTTTGGGAGTAGGGAGCGGCCCATGCAGCTCGAGTCCCTGAAAATGTTCTGTGATGTGGTGGAGACCGGCTCCTTCTCGCGAGCGGCCCAGCTCAACCACGTCACGCAGTCGGCGGTGAGCCAGCAGATTCGCGCGCTGGAGAACCGCTATGAGCAGAAGCTCTTGTCGCGCAGCGCCCGGCAGGTGACGCCGACGCCAGCGGGCGAGCGGTTGTTTCGTGGGTGCAAGGAAATCCTCGCGCGCTTCGCGGAAGTGGAGCAGGAGATTCGCGAGCAGGCCACCGAGGTGGCCGGCACCAGCACGGTGTCCACCATCTACACGGTGGGTCTGCACGAGCTCAACAGCGTGCAGAAGCTGCTGCTCAAGGCGCACCCCAAGGTCAACATGCGGCTGAACTACCGCCGCAACGACCAGGTCTACGACGACGTGATTCTGGGCGCGGCGGAGATTGGCATCGTCGCGTACCCGCAGCCTCGCGCGGGCGTGGACATCCTCCCGTTCCGCGACGACAAGCTCGCGGTGGTCTGCGCGCCCAACCACGCCTTCGCCTCCAAGCAGAAGGTGAGCCTCACCGCGCTGTCCGGCGTGCCCTTCATCGCGTTCGACCGCGAGGCGCCCACGCGCAAGGCGTTGGACCGGCTCTTCCGCGAGAAGAACATCGACATCAATCCCATCATGGAGATGGACAACGTCGAGACCATCAAGCGGGCGGTGGAGATGGGCCTGGGCGTGGCCATCCTCCCCATGGCGACCGCGCAGGGCGAGGTGAAGGACGGCACGCTGGTGGCCAAGCCCTTCGCCGAGGGCCCGGTGTCCCGCCCCATCGGCCTGCTCATCCGCAAGGGCAAGTACCTGGATCGCGCCTCGGCGGCGGTGCTGGAGGCGTTCAAGTCCGCCGCCAACCAGCCCCCCACCGACGACGCGTAGTCCTTCGTTTCAGTAGAGCTTCCGGAGGCGCGCGGCGAAGAACCCGTCGAAGCCCTCCGGACCGGGCAGGGTCCTCAAGTATGCCTGCGTGAGCGGCAGCTTGAGGCCCGGCAACACGGGCGGCTCCGCCGTCCACTCGGGGTGGCTGCGCAGGAACATCTCCACCTGGTCCTGCCCCTCCTGCGGCTCCATCGTGCACACCGCGTAGACGAGCACCCCGCCGGGCTGCACCGACTCCTGGCAGTTCTCCAGGATGCGCCGCTGGAGCGTCGCCAGGCGCGCGATGTCCTCTTCCTTGCGGCGGTAGCGCAGCTCCGGGTGACGGCGCAGCGTGCCCAGTCCCGAGCACGGCGCGTCCACCAGCATCCCGTGGAACTCACCCCACTCCTCGGGGAACGGCTCCGCGGCGTCGTGTGCGTAGGCCTTCAAGCGCGAGGAGAGGCCGAGGCGCCGCGCCTCCGAATCAATCTTGCGCAGCTTGTGGGCATGCACGTCCACGGCGACCACGTCGTGCGACTGCGCGAGATGGCAGGACTTGCCTCCAGGCGCCGCGCACGCGTCCAGCACACGCGCCGTCTCGGGGATGGCGCCATAGACGCCGACGAGCTGGGCGGCCTCGTCCTGCACCTGCCACAGCCCCTCCGAATAGCCATACACGTCCTCCACCCGGCCCACGGGCGGAAGGACGATGCCCACGGGGGAGAGGGTGGCGGCCTTCGCCTCGACGCCCATGTCCTGGAGCTGCTGGAGCAGCGCGTCGCGTGTCACCTTGGCCGTGTTGGTGCGAATCACCACCGGCGGGGACTGGTTGTCCGCCACCAGCATGGCCTCGGCGCGCTCCCGGCCGAACTGGCGCAGCCAGCGCTCCACCAGCCACTGCGGATGGCTCTCGCGCACGGACAGGTAGTGGGCGATGTCCGACTGCGAGGGCAGCGGCGGCGCGGGCAGGTCCGCCAGCTTGCGGAGGATGGCGTTGGTGAAGCCCGCCGCCCGGGCGAGGCCCACGTCCTTCAACGCCTGCACCGTCTCCGCCACCGCCGCGCGCGCGGGCACGCGGGTGTGGAAGATTTGATACGCGCCGATGCGCAGGGCCGCGAGCACGCGGTCCTCCATGGCGTCCAGCTTGCGGTCGGCGAAGCGGGTGATGGCGTAGTCCAGCGCGAGCTGCCGGCGCGTGGTGCCGTACGTCAACTCCGTGGCGAGGCCCGCGTCGCGCGGGTCCTTGGGGGGTGACTCCGACAACATCGTGTCGAGCACCACGTTGAGATAGGCGTCCGTGGCACGGACGCGCGCCAACACGAGGATGGCGAGTGCGCGGGGATTCATCCTTCGTCGAGCCGAGTCATCAGGTCCACGAGCTGCTCATCCGAGAGCCGCGTCGCGGGGAGGTGGGACAACGTGAGGCGCTGGAGGCTGTCCTCCAGCATCTGCTTCTGACCATGCTCCGCGGGAAGCCCGCGCAACACGGCCTCGTAGCGCGAGCGCGCCCAGGCGGCCAGCTCCGCGGCGGTGAGCTTCCCCGCGAGCCGCTCCGACACCTTCTGCCGCACCAGTGCTCGCGTGAGCAACTCCGTCGCCGAGGCAGCGCCCTTGTTCCCGCGCCCCAGCGTCTTTCCGGACTGGGAGGCACGCGCCTCCGACGTGTCCGTGGACACCGAAGGCCCGCGGCCCAGCGTCTTGGTGCCCGGGCCCGCCTCCTTCGGAGCCAGCGCCAGGGCCGACGACTTCTTGCCCAGCGTCTTTGTCTTCCCGGAAGACTTCGCGGGCGCGGCGCCGTCGTCATCCTGCTTGCGGCCCAACGTCTTGCGCGGCTCGGGCTTGCCGGGCGTGAAGACGCCGCTGGCGAAGGTCTCCAGCGCTTCCATGTACGGCTCGAAACCGCCGGAGCCGTGCACCTGGAGGACACACGCCTCCGCCACCACGGACTCGCGGGCGGACGGGCGCAGCATGACCTCGATGGCGGGCAGGCCCACGGCCTCGAGCCCCTCCTTCAACGCGTACGAACCGAAGAGGCCCGCGGGGTTGATGAGGATTCCCTCCACCGCCTCGCGCTCGGAGGCGAGCGTGTCCAGCAGCACGCCTTCGTGATTGGACTGGACGATGTGGAGCGTCAGTCCCAGCGCCTTGGCGCGCGCTTTCAGCGCTTCATCCAGGTCCCGCAACGTGCCCCCGGACGTGCCTTCACGCACGCCCAGCAGGTTCACGTTCGGCCCGTGCAACACCAGCAATCTCATGCCCACCCGCCTGTACTCGAAAAAGTCCGTCCCGTCCCCGCCATTGCCTAGGCGCCGAACGGCTGGCTGCCCACGGCCAGCTTGTGGCCCATGAGGAAGTCCGCCGCCTTCATCACCCGCTTGCCCTCCGGCTGGATGTCCAGCAGCACGAGCGAGCCCTCGCCGCACGCCACCTCCAGCCCCTCCCCGCTCGCCGACAGCACCGTGCCCGGCGCGCCCTGTCCTTCCGCCACGCGCACGCGGTGCACCTTCACCAGCTTGCCGCCCAGCGTGGTGAAGGCCCCGGGCCACGGGGTGAAGGCGCGCAGCCTCCGCTCCAGCGCCACGGCGGGACGGTTGAAGTCGAGCTTGCCCTCGTCCTTCTCGATGATGGGCGCCAGCACCACGCCCTCCGAGGGCTGCGGCACGGGCTTCAGTTCACCGCGCAGGTACGCGGGCAGCGACTCGCGCAGCACCTCGCCGCCGAGCGCCGCGAGCTTGGGGTACATCGTCGCGCTCGTGTCCTCGGGGCCGATGGGCATCCGCTTCATGGCGAGCACGGGACCTGTGTCCAGGCCCTCGTCCATCACCATCAGCGAGACACCTGTCTCCGCGTCGCCGTGGGCAATGGACCACTGGATGGGCGCGGCGCCCCGGAAGCGCGGCAGGAGCGAGCCGTGCACGTTGACGCAGCCCTTGGGTGGCAGCTCGAGGATGTCCTTGGGGAGGATGCGGCCATAGGCCGTCACCACGCAGACATCGGGTTGGAAGCGGCGCAGCTCCTCGACGAAGGGGGGCGTGCGCAGCTTCGCGGGCTGGAACACGGGCACGCCGCGCGCCAGGGCCAGCTCCTTCACGGGGGGCGCGGTGACGGTGTTGCCTCGGCCCTTGGGCTTGTCGGGTTGCGTGACGACGGCGACCACGTCACCCAGGTCGAAGCAGGCTTCGAGCGACGCCACGGCGAAGTCGGGCGTGCCCATGAAGACGATTCGGGGTCTGCTCATGATGTTGGCGGTTCTCCTGCGGCGACGCTTCAAGTCACGGACTTGAAGGTGCCCCCGGTGGGATTGTCCACTGCTTGACGCTTGCGCGTGTGGAGCGCGGACAGGGTTTCCAGCGCCTCGCGCGCCTCGGAGGTGGTGGCCAGCGGGGTGAGCGCGGCCAGGGCGACCTCCAGGGCGTGGGCTTCGTCCGCCTCGCGCTGGCGGATGCGGTCCACCGCCTCGCTGAAGCGGTCGAAGAAGCGCTTCAATTCATCCTTCTTCCTCAGGGGGCGCAGCCGGGGGTAGCGCCCCGCGGCCAGCGCCGCGACATAGAGGCTCATCACATGGACGGGGCCCGCCACCCGGTGAGTGAAGAGCAGGCCCAACAGGCCCAGCACCCCGCCCAGCCCCAGCGCTCCCAGGGCCGTGAGCCAGAGGAGCGACGTGCGCGCATCCACGCCAGAGCTCACGGAAGATACGTAGAGGCGCTGGGCCAGGACGCCGAATATCCCCACCCCACCCGCCCCGATACCGGCCAGCAGCAGGATGTACTTGAGCTGGAATTCCCGGTCGAGGAGGTACGTCCGGCGGGTGTGCCCCGGACGCGATGGCTTGTGTGGGTCATCGGACATGTCGTTGACCAGCGTACCCCAGGTGACCTGGGTGGTTTGATTCCTTCGTGACAGGAGGTTTACGACTCAAGACAGGACAACCCCGCAGACGCCCAGGAGCCAGCATGAGTCGCCCCCTCGCAGCGTGGTGTGTTGCCGCACTTCTTTGTCTGACTGGATGCAAATCGGACCCCAACACGCCCGAATACTGGGAAGGGACGTTGCAGCAGACCCGGCGCGCGGAAGACCGGGTGCGCGTCGTCGAGGCGATGCGGACGAAGACGCAGGTGACCGAGGTCTTCCTGCCCATGCTGCACGAGGCGCTCGCCCAGGAGAAAAAGCCGGAGGTGAAGGCGGCGTTGGCGCGTGCGATCGGCGACGTGCACCACGCGTCCTCGGTGGAGACCTTGTCGGCGGCCATCGACCCGGCGGCGGGGGACATGTCCTCGCAGCTGGCGAACAAGGCGATGGTGACGGCGCTCGGCGCGATCGGCGATGTGCGCGCGGTGCCCGCGCTCGTTCCGCTCCTGCGCGCGAAGGACACGTACGCGCGCATCGAGGCCATCCAGGTGCTCGGGACGATGAAGGCGAAGGAGGCGGTGGAGCCGCTCATCGCGCTGGCCACGGATGAGACGGTGGAGCCCTTCCTCAACAAGAAGGCCATCGAGGCGCTGGGCCACATTGGCGACGGCCGCGCGGCGCCCGCGCTCATCCGGATGCTGACCAAGGAGCGCAAGGGCAAGTCCTTCTACGTGGAGAGCAGCTTCGCGCTGTTCCAATTGGGCCAGCCCGCCGCGGACGCGCTGCTCCCGGCGCTGGAGGGGCGCGACACGGAGCTGCTCACGTGGGCGAAGACGAACGGCGTCAACCCGGCCAGCTATCCGATGAAGGCGGCGACGGTGCTCGGGGACTTGCGCGAGAAGCGCGCGGTGGAGCCGCTGCTCAAGCTGCTCGCGTTCTCGCACTCGGATGTGCAGATTCAGGCGCTGGTGCGGATGCAGGCCGCGGACGCGCTCGGGCGCCTGCGCGCACAGGAGGCGGTGAAGCCCCTGTCCGTGCTGGTGCTGGAGACGGACCCGACGGTGCGCGACGCGTACGTGCGCGCACTGGTGCGGCTGGGCGGGCGTGATGCGCTGCCCGCGCTGGAGAAAGCCGCGGCGACGGGGGACTGGTACTCGCGCGAGGTCGCGGTGAGGGGCCTGGCCATGCTGGGCGATGCGCGTGAGCAGGCGCTGCTCCAGAAGCTGGCGACGGGTGAGCCCGCGCGCACGGCGGCGGACTGCAAGGCCACGGGGGATGAAGGGTGTGATGACGCGGCGGCCCTCGGCAAGAAGCGGGCGGACACCCTGACGAAGCACGCGGCGCTGCTGGAGGCGGGCCAGACGTGTGCCGGCGACGCGACGTGCTGGGTGGGGCGCATGGACAAGGCCAGCAAGCCGCTGATGGAGCGCGCCGCGCTCGAGGTGGGCCGCCTGGGCTCGGCGGACCATGCGCCGGTGCTCGCGGCGAAACTGGGCGAGCGCGATACGGAGGTGCGCCTGGCCATCATCCTCGCCACGGGCTGGCTGGTGGATGGTTCGCAGGAGGCGGCGAAGAAGATTCGCGAGGGGGCGCTGCCCATGCTGCGCAAGCAGCTTCAGGATGAGCAGGGCGTCACGCAACTCGCCAGCGTCAACGAGGACCTCCGCCGGTTGCTGATGCGCATCGAGCGCACCTGAGCGACGGGAACGACCCGCGAGCCACGGAGTCCTGGCTCGCGGGAGCAAGGCCACGCAAGCGGCGGGACGGTTCGCCATCGCATCCAGCGAGTGGCCTCGTTCCTCGCGCGTACGCCACCCTGGTGGCGGCGAGGACCGATTGCCATCGCATCCACCGAGCGACGTCGCTCCTCGCGCGCCTTCCGCAATGGTGGTGAAGACGGTTCGCCATCGCATCCAGCAAGAGGCCGCGTTCCTCGCACGCACTCTCGACGTGCGATGACGTGCTGTCGCTTCACCACCGCATCATGGAGACAACTGGGGCGCCGCGCGCACGGTCGCGTGATGAAGCACGGTGAGCTGGCGCACCAGCCGCTCCATCTGGGTGCTGAACAGCGCATCCGTGCTCTCACCCATCACCCAGGTCCTGGGCAGTGGCGACGGCGCGCGCCGATGCTCCACCGCGAGCGCCAGGTCCTCGAGCACACCTCCCGCGTAGCTCGCGACGGGGGACAAATCGTGACGACCATGCCATTGCAGACTCGCGGCCACGGCTGTCACGGCGGCACCGAAGCGACGCGCATACGCCAGCAACGCCATGGTGGGTTCGAGCTGGCGCGAGGAGCCCCGCCATTCAATCATCAACCGCTGGAAGGATGCCTCGGCGGACAACAACCGGATGCCCAGCTTGCGCCGCGCCTCGCGGACCTCGGGCTCCGCGTCCGACTTCGCGGCCGCCACGCTCAACAAATAATCGCGGTCCGCGCGCAACGCGCTGGCCACCTCCTCCGGAAATCGCGAGCGCTCGGGGCTGGGCCACAACAACGTCGCCCCAATGAGCGCCAGTCCCCCCCCCAGCAAGGTATTGGAGATACGGACCCCGGCGAGCTCCCAATCCCCTGTCTGGATTTCAGCCAGCAACACCAGCGCGGGCGCGAGGAGCACCTGGAAGGCCGACAGACTGAGCGGCTTCACGGCGATGGCCACGGCGAAGAACGCCATGATGGCGAAGAGGAGCACGGCGGGGTCACGCACCAATACGACGAGTCCCGCCGCCAGCGCTCCACCCAACAACGTGCCCGCCGCACGCTCCAGTCCCCGGCGGAACGTCATCCCCGAGTACGGTTGGAGCACGACAATGACAGTGATGATGACCCAGTAGCCATGGTCCAGCTTCAGCACACGCACGAGCGCGGTGGCGAGCGCCGCGGTGACACCCAATCTCAGCGCATGGCGGAAGATGACCGAGTCAGGACTCAGATTGTCCCGAAGCGGCTCCAGCAAGGGCCGGCCTCGCTGTGACGCGGGATGAGGCCCCACCGGCAGGTCCAGCTCGACGGGGTGGCCATCCTCGAGATGGTCCGCCACATCCAGCAGCGCATTCGAGTACTCGCGCACCCGGACCAGCAAGGCAATGGCATGCGAGTACGCCGCACGCGCGGAGTCTGGAAGTGCCCCTTCCGCCACCAGCGCGGCCATCGCGCGGCGCACGCGGTCCGGGTTCCACGTCGAGGGAGAAACCTCCTGCCGCTCCTGCTCCAACGCGAGGGCGATGTGGCGCAAGTCCCGAGCATGCTCCGCGCAGGCGCGGTGTATCTCCGCGCGAAGCACATGGTAGCGCGCCTCACGAGGCGCCACCTCGAGGGTCTCGGGCAGCGCCACCAGCAACGCGAGCAACGCATCCGCGCCTTCGAGCAGCACGAGCAGATGCTCCCCCCGGTCACTCTCCCCCACCCGGGAGCGGCGGGTGGACGCAAGCACATCGCGCGCATTCTCCAATGACTGACGCGTACGCGATTCCCAATCCACCACCTCGACCACATTGACGGGCGCGAGAGGCCCTTCGAGCGGCCACCGCCCCACTTCCTCCGCGCGGTCCGCCAGCTCCCGATAACAACGGGCGATGGCGACACGCGCGGGGCGATAGGGCCGCAGCGGCCACAACACCAACGCCAGGGTCATCGCCCACAGCCCACCCAGAATGAACAACCCCGAGCGAGTGAGCGCGGCCGACAGGTCCCGAGCGGGCAGCGCCAGCGACACCACCGTGTAGTTCGCGAGCACCACGCCCATCAATCCCGGCGTGTCTCCATACGAGCGGCCAAAGCCACACGCGGTGACCCAGACCAGGGTGAAGAGAACAGACGCCCAGACCGACAGATGCAACGCGGAGACGAGCCCCATCACCGCCCCCAGCAGGGTCATCGCCCCCATGGTGACGGCCCTGTCCCGATAAGGCCCTCCGCGGTCGACGAGCGTGACGAAGAGCCCCGCCATGCCCGCCCAGGTCGCCGCGGGCAGATGCTGTATCGCCGCGATGACCATGGGCACCCCCACGGCCAGCGCCGCGCGAAGTCCCGCCCCCAGGTCAGGGCGCGTGCGCTCCACACGGAAGACGGACTCGACGTGGCGCCAGAGGGTGTTCATCGAACGACGGACTCCCTCTTCACACGCAGCGCCCCACCCACGGCCTCGCGCGCATCAGACGTCCCCACCCATCCACTCCACGACGCCAGGTCCCGCCACGGCGCGGAAGCAGTCCACGAACCAGGCCGCCGCCATGCGTGCCGCGTGGACCCGCGGCTCCACCTCGGGGAACCCTCGACTGGCCCCTTCGACCAACTGAAGCGCCTTGCGCGTGTCTCCCCCCAACCCCGACAACACACTGCGCACCAACGTCACCCGGTCCGCGTCGTCCCCCGCGCCCAGGAGCAACGTGGGCACTCGCACCTCTGGCAGGAACACTCCCGCCAGGTCCGGCCGGCCGCCCAATGTGACGACCGCCTGCACCCCTTGAGGCCGATGCGCCGCGGCCACGAGCACCGCGGCCGAGCCCAGTCCCGCCCCGAGATAACCCATGGGCAACAGTGACAACACATCATCACGCTGCAACCAATCGCGAGCCACCTCCAGCCGGTACGCGATGAGCTCCGCATGCGCGCCCTCGCGCACCGTCCAGTCCTCGGCCAGCTCCTCGTCCGCCGTGCGCCACGCCAGCTCCAGCGTCACCAGCCCGGCGGAGTGAAGGACCTCGCGCACGGGAGCCCCCAGCGGCCCATCCTCGTCGCTGACGAGCAACACCAGGCCGCCCGCCCGCTCCGGAACACACAGCCGCCCCGAGAGCAGGCGGCCGGCAACACCGACCTCCACGTCACGCTGGTGTACGCGCATTGACACTCCTCCCACGGAGCAAGGGCACCACGCGGGCCCGGAGCCGTCCCCTCAAGCTGGGGACCCTCCTCGCCAACGGCAGCGCCCTCACGCCTGGAGGTGGTGCAAGCCGGCGTCCAAGCGCCAGGCCTCCACGCTCACACCGCCTCGCGCTCCGGTCCCGGGTCCTCGCCGTCCTCCGGAAACGCGGCGGGCGCATCGTCCTGGAACGAGCTGGGCAACAAGCTGAACGGCAACACCTTGGCCAGCGCCGCCAGCAGCAGGAAGCCTCCCGGAGCCGCGAAGATGGCGAGCGCGGGAATCGCCTTGGCCACGTCGATGAGCTGCGCGCGCATGCGCTGCCGCTCGTCACCGGTGAGCGTCTGGCGCCGAGCCACCTTCGTGAGCAGCACCGCCAGGTCCCCTGTCTCGCGGACCTCCTGCATCAGCCGGTAGAAGTTCTTCTCCAGCGCCTCCTGCATGCCCGCCACCATGTCGTCACCCATGGCGCTGGCCGCGTCCCTCACCGTGAACACATCCACGATGGAGCGATGGCGCGCGTAGAACTCGGCCATCTCCAGCTCCAGCCGGCGCAGCTCCTCCTTCGGCACATGCAGCGCGTCCGCCAGCTCGTCGATGAACGCCCGCTCCCGCCGGGTGCGCCGCCCATCCACCAGCGCCGCCAGCAGCGTCTGCTCCAGCAGGAAGTGCCGCAGGTCCACGCTGCGCACCTGACGCACCACGTCCCGCACCGAGCGGCGCCGCTCGAAGGACTGCTTCACCGCCGCCTTCAGCTCCGACGCAATCTCCGCCGGCAGCCGCAGGTCCTCCACCTGCTTGAGGATGGCCCGCCGCACCGGAGTCCCCGGCAGCCGGTCCACACACGCAAGCCCCGTCAACACATCCACCAGCAACGCCTTCTGCTTCGCCGCGAAGTGCAGCCGCCGCCGCGCCTGCTCCCGCAACAGCCGCCCGCTCGCGAAGTAGTCGATGGCCTGCCGGCAGAACAGCTGCGCGTCCGCGTACTGCGCGCCGTTGTGCAACACCAGCCCGTAGACAGGGTCACCCGCCAGCGTCGGCTCGCGCTTGCGCAGCGCCACCTCCACCTTCCCCACCTGCCGCCTCGTCACGGGCTTGCCCGCCGCGATTCGCTCCGCCAGCGACTCCGCCAACGCCAGCTCCCCGGACAACACGGCGAAGAGCACCAGCAGCTGCTCCACCCGAGCGCTGTCCGGCGCGCCCACCTGCCGCGCCAGCTCCAGCGCCATCAGGGCCAGCGTGCGCACCACCGCGTGGAACAACCGCTCGCCCTGGGCCCCGGCCTGAAGCTCCGGGTCCGAGACAGCGTCCACGGCCGCGGGCGGGTCGGCCGGAGTGCCGTAGAGCAACCCACTGGCGCGCAACGTGCGCCGCAGGTACGCCCGGGCCCGCGCACGACCCGAGCCCAGTCGCAAGGCGGTCTCCTCCGGAGCAGGCGCGCCCATGTGGGCCGCGACCGCTTCGTTCAGGAGCGGAGCGAGCCACCCCGCCTTGCTGAAATCCAACACCGGAACACCCCCGGACCCACCGTCATCCGCGCCGTGGCAGTCCAGCGGATGTAACCCACCCGCCCTCGGGTTTCCACCCGCCCACCCCGGGATTGACGGCCCGGAGTCAGCGGCTTGAGAACCGGGACTTCTACGAGTCCGGAAGAGTACCGCGCCGGACAGAGTCCGCCGGGACTACAGCGCCGTGCTCTTCCCCGGCACCAGCTCCACCACCTTCGACGAGCCGCGCAGCTTCTTCACCGCCCCACGCAGCTCCTCGGGCGTGCCCTGGAGCAACGGGAAGGTGCCGTAGTGCATGGGCACCACGCTCTGGACCTTGAGCAGCCGGGCCGCCTGCGCCGCCTCCGCCGGCCCCATAGTGAAGTGCCCGCCAATGGGCAACATCGCCACCGTGGGCTTGAACTGGGTGGCGATGAGGGCCATGGACTCGAACGCCCCCGTGTCACCCGCGTGATACAGGGTGGGCCCCTTCTCGATTTCAATCACGTAGCCCATGGGCGCCCCCGCGTACTGCGCCGGCTGCTTCGGGTCCGACTGGTAGCTGCTGGAGTGCACCGCCTCCACCAGGTGAATCGTCGCGTCCTTCACCTTGAACGTCCCGCCCGGGTTGGCCCCCACGCCCTGCGCCTCCGGCAGGCCCAACAGGCTCACCAATTCGAAGGAGCCATACACCTTCGCGCCCGTCTTCTGCGCCAGCGCCTTCGTCTCTCCGACATGGTCGAAGTGGCCATGCGTCACGAGGATGGCGTCCAGCGCCTCCGGCTGCGGAATGTCCTGGGGCGCCTTGGGGTTCGTGAGCCACGGGTCGATGGCAATCACCGCGCCGCCCGGAGTGCGCAACACGAAGGCCGCGTGGCCCCACCACGTCGCCTCGGTCTTGCCCTGGGTGGCCGTGGCCTTCCCCGCCTCGGGCTTCTTCTGCGCCGCCACGGGGGCCGGTGCGCCCTGCGCGCGCGCCACTCCAGTGAAAGCCACCAGCGCCCCCACCGCGACTGCCATGAGCTCGTTCCGCATGGTTGTCCTCTCTCGGGTCGAACGACACGACTGTGCCGGAGGGCCCTCTCGGGGCATCCCCACGGCCGGGCCGCCGCTTGGCACTGTCCGGGCGGCCATTCAAGGGCTCGCGCACCTCGCCTGCCCCCGGGCCGACACATGCCTCGCCGGGCCCGCCGCCGCAATCTCGAAAGTGCCCGCTTCCTGCTCCGCCCCGGGCGTCCCGTGGGCTAACGTCGGGGGTAGCCGTGGACCACCGATTCCAAGTCAGCCTCCGGGGGGTCATCGACCTCCTATCCCACCACCTCTACAGCTCGCCGGGTGTCTACCTCCGAGAGCTGCTCCAGAACGCCACCGACGCCATCCGAGCGCGGCAGCACCTGGAGCCCGGCCACACGGGCACCGTGCGGCTGGAGCTGGTGGAGAAACAGGATGGAGGTCCCCCCACCCTCGTCTTCAGCGATGACGGCGTGGGGCTGACGGAGGAGGAGATCCACCGCTTCCTCGCCACCATCGGCGAGTCCTCCAAGCGAGAGGCCCTGGAGGCCCGGCGCAAGGACTTCATCGGCCAGTTCGGCATCGGCCTCCTGTCGTGCTTCATGGTCTGCGACGAGTTGCTCCTCGTCACCCGCTCGGCGCGGGGGGATGGGCGCACCCTCGAGTGGCGCGGCCGGCATGACGGCACCTACGCGGTGACGGAGTCCGCGCATCCGCTGGAGAAGCCGGGCACCCAGGTGTTCCTCGTCGCGCGCCCGGACATGGTGGAGTGGTTCAACCCGGAGCGGGTGCGGGGCCTCGCGCGCCACTACGGCAGCCTGCTGCCCTTCCCCATCGTGCTCACGGTGAACGGTGAGCGGGAGCGGCTGGACTCGGATGGAGCGCCGTGGCGCCGCGAGTACGGCAGCGCCTCCGAGCGGCGTCAGGCGCTGCTCGAGTACGGGCGCGAGGTCTTCGACACGGACTTCATCGACTGCATCCCCCTGCGCTCGCAGGCGGGCGACGTGGACGGGGTGGCCTTCGTGCTGCCGCTGTCGCCCAACTTCAACTCGCGGCAGAAGCACCGCGTGTACCTCAAGCACATGCTGCTGTCGGAGAGCGCGGAGAACCTGCTGCCGGAGTGGGCCTTCTTCGTGAAGTGCGTGGTGAACGCCAACGCGCTTCGCCCCACCGCCAGCCGGGAGTCCTTCTACGAGGACGACGCGCTGGCCCAGGCCCGAGAGGCGCTGGGACAAGGGCTGCGCAAGTACCTGATGGACCTGGCGCAGGACGACCCGCGCGCCCTGCAGCGGCTGATTGGCCTGCACGGGTTGAGCGTGAAGGCGCTGGCGCTGGACGACGATGACTTCTACCGGCTCGTCATCGGCTGGCTCCCGTTCGAGACCTCGCTGGGGGTGACGACGCTGACCGAGTACCGCCGCGCGCATCCGGTGGTGCGCTACACCGCGACGCTGGATGGCTTCCGTCAGGTGGCGCGGGTGGCCGGAGCGCAGGGGCTGTGCATCATCAACGCGGCGTATACCCACGACGCCGCGCTGCTGGAGAAGCTGTCGCGCGTCATGCCGGACGCGCAGGTGGAGCCCTTCTCGTCGGCGGACCTGCCCCAGAGCTTCGAGGAGCTGTCCATGGACGAGCGGGACGCCGTCTTCCCGCTCCTGCGCACGGCCGAGCAGGTGCTGGCGCCGTTCCACTGCGGCGTGGTGGTGAAGAAGTTCTTCCCGGCGGAGGTGCCCACGCTCTTCAGCTCGGACGAGGACGGCAGCTTCCGGCGCGACGTGGAGCGGGCGAGGGACGAGTCCGACGACCTCTACGCCAGCGTGCTGGAGGGCGTCATGGCGGCGGCGAACGCGGAGCCCGCGCAGCTCTGCTTCAACCTGCACAACCCGGTGGTGCGGCGGCTTTCGGGGGTGACGGACCGCAAGATGATGAAGCTCTCGGTGGAAATGCTCTACGTGCAGGCCCTGTTGCTGGGGCAGCACCCGCTGAGCGCGCAGGAGATGACGCTGTTGAATCAGGGGTTGTTGGGACTCATCTCCGCGCAGCTCGGCACGGGTGGAGGGACGGGTGGCGAGAGTGACGGCGGCACGAGCTCCGGAGGGCTGCACTGATGGCGGGTGACTGGCGCGAGGAGGCCCAGGCGTTGCGGGACAGGGCCCACCGGCAGAAGGCCAGCGAGAGCAAGGTCCGCCTGCTGGAGGAAGCGGTGCGGATGGCGGACGCCCACGGCGACGTGGACCTGGGCTACGACCTGCGCGACGACCTCATCGACGCGGCGACCTTCGGCGGATATCCGGACAAGGCCCTGGTGGCCTTCGCGTGGTGCCGGGGTCAGCAGAAGAAGGACCCGGAGCGCTTCGACCCGGAGGGGCTGCTCTGGAAGCAGAAGTGGGTGGTGGGGCGCATCAAGGAGTTCCCGCACATCTCCCGCAAGCAGATTGCCGACGCGCTGGACGACATCGAGCAGTGCTTCACGCGGGTGAACGCGGGGAAGCGCTCGGTGTTGAAGCTGCGGTATCAGGCGGCGCGGGACATGGGGGATGCGCAGGCGGAGGTGGACCGGCTGTGGACCGCGTGGCTCGCCGCGCCTCGAGACCATCTGACGGACTGCCGCGCGTGTGAGCTCGACGACGAGCTGGACCACCACGTCGAGAAGGCCGAGTGGGAGCTGGCGCTGCGCAAGGCGAAGCCCATCGTCGAGGGGCGCGTGAAGTGCGCGGAGATTCCGCACCTGACGCTGGGCACGATGCTCTATCCGCTGTTCAAGCTCGGCGACTACGAGCAGGCGGCGGAGCTGCACCGGCGCGGCTACCCGATGGTGTCGAAGAACCGCGACTTCCTGGCCACGGTGGGCGACCACATCGAGTTCCTCGCGCTGACGGGCAACCTCGCGCGAGGGCTCACGCTGGTGGAGAAGCACCTGGAGTGGACGCTGGACCACGGCAGCTTCAATGACCGGTTCATCTTCCTCGTCGCCTCCACCTTCCTGCTCGAGCAGGTGAAGCTGGACGGAGAGCGGGACATGGTGAGCCTGCGGCTGACGAAGGCGTTCCCCGAGCACCGCGAGGATGGGGGCTACGAGGTGACGGCGCTGCACGCGTGGATGCTCAAGCAGGCCAAGGACATCGCCACGCGGTTCGACACGCGCAATGGAACGGACCGCTATGCGCGGAGGCTCGCGCGCATCCAGCGGCTCACCGAGGAAGTGCGCGACTTCCCCCTCGACTGAGGACGCCACGCGGTCCGGCAGCACAAACGCCGTCCATTGGGGCGGTCTCGTGCCTCCGGGCAGCTCGGGCGCTACGGACTGCCCGGTGCCAGCATCAGCGCCGCACCGGGAAGCCCTTCTCCGGGCTCAGCGCTTGAGGTTGCGGAACGGGTTGTTGAACGGCTCCGGCCCCTTCTTGTCCTTCTCGCCCGAACCGGAGGAGGAGCCCGAGCGCGCGCCGCCTTGCTGTTGCGGAGGTCCGCTGGGGCGCGAGCCCGAAGCGCCCTTGCTGCCTCCACCACCGCGGTCCGTCATCCGCGCCGCCCCCGTCGCGCCGCCCACCGCGGGACGTCCCGAAGGCTGCGGTGCCCCACCCTCCTGGGCCGCGCGCACGGACAGCGCCAGGCGCTTGCGAGCCAGGTCCACGCTGAGCACACGCACCGTCAGCCGGTCCCCCACCTTCACCACCTCGGAGGGGTCCTTCACGAACTTCGTGGAGATTTGCGACACGTGCACCAGGCCGTCCTGGTGCACCCCCACGTCGACGAAGGCACCAAAGGCCGTGACGTTCGTCACCACGCCCTGGAGCACCATGCCCTCCTTCACGTCCTCCAGCGTGCGCAGGTCATCGCGCATCGCCGGAGCGGTGAAGTCACCGCGCGGGTCGCGGCTCGGCTTCTCCAGCTCCGCGAGGATGTCCTTCAGCGTCATCTCACCCAGGTCCGGCCCCAGGTAGCGCTTGGGGTCTATCTTCCGCACCAGCGCCGCGTTGCCCACGAGCGCGCGCACGTCCACGCCCAGGTCCTTCGCCATGCGCTCCACCACCGCATAGCGCTCCGGATGCACGGCGCTCGAGTCCAGCGGCTCCGGGCCATTCACCCGCAAGAAGCCCGCCGCCTGCTCGAACGTCTTCGGCCCCAGCCCGCTCACCTTCAGCAGCTCCCGCCGCGTGGTGAAGCGCCCCTTCGAGGCCCGGTGCGCCACCAGCTTCTTCGCCAGCGACGGCCCCACGCCAGACACGTGCTCCAACAGCTGCGGCGACGCGGTGTTCACATCCACGCCCACCGCGTTCACACACGAGTCCACCACCTCGCCCAGCTTCTTCTTCAAGAGCCCCTGGTCGACATCGTGCTGGTACTGACCGACGCCGATGCTCTTCGGGTCGATCTTCACCAGCTCCGCCAGCGGGTCCTGCAACCGCCGGCCGATCGACACCGCGCCACGCAAGCTGACGTCCAGGTCCGGGAACTCGTCGCGAGCCACCTCCGACGCCGAGTAGATGGACGCGCCCTGCTCGCTCACCGACACCACCGGCACCTGCACCCCCAGGGCCTTGAGCGTGTCGCGCACGAAGGTCTCCGCCTCGCGGCTGCCCGTGCCGTTGCCCACGGCAATCAGCTCCGGCTTGTGCTTCTGCACCACCGCGACCAGCAGCTTCGCGGCGCGCACACGCTCCTCCGCGCTCCGCTCCGAGTACAGCGTCAACGTCTCCGCCACGCTGCCCGTGTTGTCCAGCATCGCCAGCTTGATGCCCGTGCGAAGCCCCGGGTCCAGCGCCAGCACCGCGCGAGCCCCCGCCGGCGCAGTCAGCAGCAGGTGCCGCAGGTTCTCACCGAAGACACCGGTGGCGCCCTTGTCCGCGCGCTCCTTCAGCTCCGCGCGCAGCTCCGACTCCAGCGACGGCCCCATCAGCCGGTCCCAACCATCCTCCACCGCCGCCCGCAGCTCCTGGGCGAACAGCGACTGCGGCCGAGTCACCACCCGACCCGCGAGCAGCGCCTTCACCTCGTCATCCGGCATGTTGAGCTTCACCTTCAACACGCCCTCCTCCTCACCGCGCAGCAACGCCAGCACGCGGTGGGACGGGGCCTGCGACAGCGGCTCCTCGTGGCCGTAGTAGTTCTCGAACTTGGTGGGCTCGCCCTTCTTCGCGGGCACCACGTCCGAGCGCAGCGTGCCCCGCTTCGCACACACCTCGCGAGACTCTCGCCGCAGCCCCGCGTCCTCGCTCATCCGCTCCGCGCAGATGTCGCGAGCCCCCGCCAGCGCCGCCGCCAGGTCCGGCACGTCCTTCTCCGCGTTGACGAACGCACGCACCTTCGCGTCCGCGTCCTCGCCGCGCTTGCCCTCCTGCTTCCACAGCAGGTCCGCCAGCGGCTCCAGACCGCGCTCGCGGGCGATGGCCGCGCGCGTGCGGCGCTTGGGACGGTACGGCAGATACAGGTCCTCCAGCTCGGTGCGTGTCTTCGCCGACTTGAGCGCCTTGGCCAGCTCCGGCGTCAACTTCCCCTGCTCCTCCACGGAGCGCAGAATCGTGTCGCGGCGCGAGTCCAGCTCCGCGCGCTCGGTGGCCCGGTCCAGGATGGTCTGGATTTGAACCTCGTCCAGCCCTCCGGTGACTTCCTTCCGGTAACGAGCGATGAAGGGAACGGTGGCTCCGTCGGCGTTCAGCGCCAGGGTGCGGTCCACCTGCTCGGGCTTGAGACCCAGCTCCTGTGACAGCTCAGCGGCGTAGGCGTGCATGACGCCGCTTCTATAACCCGGCCCCCACGCGGCTCCCAGCGCACGTCACCCGCGCTGACGCCCCGTCCACTCCGAGCGCAACAGGCCCCAGAATTGCTGGTCCTTGCGCTCACCTCTCAACACGGCGTGGGCACGCATCGTCCCCTCCAGCGTGAAGCCCACCTTGCGCGCCAGCCCCTGCGACGCCTGGTTCTCCGACAGCGTCGTCAGCCACAGCCGCTGGAGGAACGGCAGCGAGAAGAGCTGGTCCAACATCAGGCCCACCGCGCGAGAGCCCAGCCCGCGCCCGTGGTGCGCCTCGTCCATCATGTAGCCCAGCTGCGCCCGCCCCTGCTCCCGCGACACGTCCCGCGCGGACACCGTGCCCACCCACTGGCCCTCGTACCGCGCGAACCAACGAAACCCCTTCGCGCGCGGGTCCGTCAGCGCCCCCGCCTCCAGGATGCGCTTCAACAGCGTCTCCTGGGTGTCGTCATCGGTGTCCACGTAGCGGCGCGCGGAGGCCTGCGCGCGCAGGGCCCGCCAGTAGTCCACATGCTCGGGCCGCGCGGGAACCAGGTGCAGGTCGGAGGGGCTCATGGCCCTGGGACCATAGGCCCCTGTCTTGGGGATTCAAGGCCGGAGTACAACGAGGGCCGCCACCGGAGAAGCACTCGGCTTCCGGCGCGGCCCTCGAGTGACTCCCCGGACACGGGCCCGGGGAGCACGTCCTTTGCGGCTTACAGCTTGGTGATGGCCCCGTGGGTGACGCGGAAGTCCACGCGCGTGAAGCGCGCATCCAGCTCCGCGTCCGTCTTGAGCGAGTAGTCCTTCACCACCTCGGTGCTGGGGATGAGGTGGTAGGAGGCCAGCGCCTCGTTGCCCTTGAGCTCCAGAATCACGAAGCCGTGCGCGTCACCATTCACGAAGCGCATGCCCGGGTTGCCGGCGGCCAGCGACTCGTTGAGCTCCGCGACGACGTACCGGTGCACGGCGCTGCCCTGCAGATAACCCGCGCCGATGACGGCCTTGCCCGCCAGCTCCTTGATGGAGCCGGACGAAATCGCGGGCGTCGTCAACGTGGGCACGCCGCCCTCCACCGACGCGAAGGACGCGTGGATGTCGCCGGAGATGAACAGCGCGTTCTGCACCTGGTTGTCCCGGATGAACTTCAACAGCTCCTGCTTCTTGGTGGGGAAGCCGTCCCACTGGTCCGCGTTGAAGTAGAACGTCTGGCGCAGCGTGGGGTCCGGGATGTCCATCTTCTGGGACAGGTCGAACACCATGGACGTCATCGACACGGAGCTGACGACAATCTTCCAGGTGTTGGTCGCCTTGAGCTGGTTCTGGAGCCACGCCTGCTGCGCCTGGCCCAGCGCGTCCTCGGAGGCGCCGCGCGAGCCCGCGTAGCGGATGGCCGCGAACAGGTCGAAGATGGGCTTCACGACGATGTAGCGCGAGCCCTGGATGCCGAACAGCCCGGCCTTGCCCATGTGCACATAGGCCAGACCGCGAGGCGCTCCCGCCGTGGGAATCAGCGGAATCGCCGGCGCACCCGCCGCCACCCGCGCCGCGTTCACCTTCTGCAGCACCTGGTTGATGTAGAAGAGCGCCTGGCCCTCCTTCACCCACACCTGGGCCTTCTCCGTCGCGTCGCCCTGCGTGAGGCCCGCCTTCGTCGCCTCCGCCACGTACGCGCCCACCAGCGCGGCCTTCTGCGCCGCGAACTCCGGCGCGTCGATGTTCACGTACGCGAACGTCTCCGTCTGCAAGAGCCCCTGCACCTGCGGCGGCAGGCCCGGGAGCACCGTGGCCAGCACCTCCGCCGTCACCGCCACGCGGCCCGGGTATGCGTCCTCGGGGATGAGGTGGTCCGGACGGAAGGTGCGGAAGTCGGACACCGCCATCTTCAGGTTCTTGCCGAACTCGAAGTCCCGGTAGATGAGCGTGTTCGGGTACACCGGCGCGGAGGCCACGTCGATGGCGCCCTCGCCCGCCTGCGTGTTGTCCAGGGGGAGGTACTCGAAGAAGGCGCGCTCGGAGTTCTTCTTGCGCTCCACCTGCAGCTCCGCCGCGCGGCCATCCGTGTACGTCGCGTTGGGGCCCCAGTTGTCGTCGGAGAACTCGTGGTCGTCCCACATGACGATGAACGGGTAGCGCTCATGCACCTGCTGGATGACCTTGTCCGAGCGGATGGCCTTGTAGATGTCGCGATAGTTGGACAGCGAGTTGGCCGCGTAGAAGGCCATCAGGCCCGTGCCGTGCTTGAGCGCCGACTCCGGCTCGCTGAACTCGATGGAGCGCGTCGACGTCGGCGTCTGGAACGACGAGTCGCCCGTCGTCTCGTAGATGTAGTCGCCGAGGAACACGACGAAGTCCAGGTCCTCGTCCAGCTTCAGCAGCTTCAGCCACGAGTTGTAGTACCGGCCGATGTAGTCCTGGCAGCTGGCGAAGGCGAACTTCACCGAGACGTCATCACCCGCCGCCGGGGCCGTGCGCGTGCGGCCGAGCGCCGTCGAGTACGTCTCCCCGCCCTTCTCGAAGGTGAAGCGGTAGTAGTACGTCGTGCGCGCCGACAGGTTCGTCACCTTCACCTTCAGCGCGTGGTCATTGGAGGCCAGCGCAGTGAAGCGCTTGTCCAGCACGCGGCTGCTGAACTCCTTGTTCGTGGACACCTCCAGCCGCACCTGCGTGTCCGCGCCCGCGTTGTCCGGGTCCACCGCGCGCACCCAGAGCACCACGCTGTCCGGCCTCGGGTCTCCCGAGCAGATGGACTGCGGGAAGTACTTCGAACCGTCTTGTGACGACTCCTCCTCGGAACATCCAAACGAGGTGCTTGCCGCGACGGCAACCACGGCCTGCAAGAAGCTGCGACGATTCAATCTGTCGAACAAGGCGAGACTCCGAAAGAGTGGGCACGGCTGAAGACCGGCGCGCGCGAGTCTAAAGCCCTCTTCCACCCCTCTGGAAACATCCACGCCACGCCCTCTTCACAACGCGGCGTGTCAGCACTCGTGGCCGCACTCCACCCGTGCCGACCGCGTGAAAAACAACGGGGCCGTCCTGCATTGGAGGACAGCCCCGGAGAGCTTGAGGGCACTCGAGCGAGGGGTTCGTGGGAACCCCTCACGCGCGGCCCGCGGCTACTTCACGGCCTTCACGCGCTGGCGCTTCTCGCTGGCGCCCTCGGCGGGGGCCTCTTCCGCGGCGGGGGCCGGCGCGGCAGCGCCCTTGGTGATGCCGTACTTCTCCAGCACCTGGGCCTCGATGGCCCGCGACACCTCCGGGTGCTCCTTGAGGTAGTCCTTGGCGTTCTCCCGGCCCTGGCCGATGCGCTCACCGTTGAAGGAGAACCAGCTGCCGCTCTTCTCCACGATGTTGTCGTTCGAGGCCAGGTCGATGAGGTCTCCCTCACGCGAGATGCCCGTGCCGTACATGATGTCGAACTCGACCTCCTTGAACGGAGGCGCGACCTTGTTCTTCACCACCTTCACGCGCGTGCGGCTGCCCACCACGTTCTCGCCGTTCTTGATGGCGCCGATGCGGCGGATGTCCAGGCGCTGGGACGCGTAGAACTTCAGCGCGTTGCCGCCCGTGGTCGTCTCCGGGTTGCCGAACATCACGCCAATCTTCATGCGGATCTGGTTGATGAAGATGACGCACGTCTGGCTCTTGGCGATGGTGCCCGTGAGCTTGCGCAGCGCCTGGCTCATGAGGCGCGCCTGCACGCCCATGTGCGCATCGCCCATCTCACCCTCGAGTTCCGCCTTGGGAACGAGGGCGGCCACGGAGTCGACCACCAGCACGTCGATGGCGCCGGAGCGAACGAGCATCTCCGCGATTTCGAGCGCCTGCTCACCGGTGTCCGGCTGGCTCAGGAGCAGGTCGTCGGTGCGCACGCCCAGCTTGCGCGCGTAGCCCACGTCCAGCGCGTGCTCGGCGTCCACGTAGCCGCAGATGCCACCGCGCTTCTGCGCCTCGGCCACGATGTGGAGACACAGCGTCGTCTTGCCGGAGGATTCCGGTCCGAAAATCTCGATGATTCGGCCCTTGGGAACACCGCCCACGCCCAGGGCGATGTCCAAGGAAATCGAGCCCGTCGAAATGGCCTGCACGTCGCGCATCAGCGGCTCGTCGTTGCCGAGCCGCATGATCGAACCCTTACCGAACTGGCGCTCCACCGCGGACATCGCCAGCTCGATCGCCTTTTCCTTCTCTTGATTCACGGCCATTTCTCTTGAGCTCCTTGTATTGGCGAGCCACCCCGGCTCACCTGAACGCGCTTTTAGTACGCGATGGGTAGACCCTAGTCCACCCCTCTGACATCCGTGCCGAGTTCTACCGGTCAGCTCTCGCGGAAGGACGCCAGGAGGGCGGCCACCAGGCCTGCCACACCGACCCACAGGCCCCCCTGCACACCCCAGTTCCCCAGGGCCAGCAGCAGCGAATAGCCCGACACGAGGGCGATCAGTCCCAGGCCCACGCGGTACACGGGAGTGCGGGGCGGGGCAAGCAACAAGGCCAGGAGGGCCAGCACGCCCAGGCCCACCTGGAGGGTCAGCGTGCCGGGGGCCCGGCTGGGCAGCAGGATTTCCTCGAGCAGCTGCGCGGCGGCGCCACCCACGAACACCGTGGCCGTCACCCCAGGCCCGAAGTCGAGGGGGCCCTTGCGTCGCCGGGGCCGGGAGGAGGTGTTGGCGCGCAGGTGACTGAGGTCATCGGGCTCCACCTCCAGCGCGTATGGGAAGCCCAGGGACAAAAGCGCCTCCACCGCCACGGCCCGGCAGGAGCGCCCTTCGGCGTCCACCAGCCCCTCCAGCTTTCCGCCCGCGAGGAGCCGGTGCAGCGTGTCCGCCACCTGGCGCTCGCCTCCGCCGCTCGCGAACTGGGTCAGCACCTCGTTGAGCTTGCTCGCGGCCTCGGCCCGCTCAGGCTCGGGCGCCTTGAGGGCCTGCTCCACGCGGACCAGCACCGGCAGGGGCAGCTCCACCGGGGGCGTGCGCCGCGCCACGTGCTCGGGCGGGGGCGGCGCCCACGAGGCGAGGTCCGCTCGAAGCTCCTCGTCCAGCCGTTCGTCCAACCGGGACGTGGGAGGTGGTGTGCGCGTGGCGTCCGACACGGGGCGACTGTATCCACGGTGCCGGGTGCGCTTCAAAGCGACGTCACCGACAACTTCACCCGGTGGACGGCAGGGCCACCGGTCAGGCCCGATGACAGAAGCCCGGGCCCCTCATGAGGGAACCCGGGCTTCGAGCACTTCGCCGGCGTCCGCGGAAGACGAGCGGCTACTCCACCGTCACGCTCTTGGCGAGGTTGCGCGGCTGGTCCACGTCGTTCCCGCGCATCTCCGCCACGTGGTAGGCCAGAAGCTGCAGCGGAATCGTGGCAATCACGGGCGCGAGCAGCGCGCACGCCGCCGGAATCCGGATGACGTGGTTGGCGAGCCCGCCCACCTGCGCGTCGTCCTCGTCGATGACGGCGATGACCTGGCCGCCGCGCGCGCGCACCTCTTCGATGTTGCCGATGATCTTCTCGTACGCCACATGCGGCTGCTTGGGCGCGATGACCACCACCGGCATCTTCTCGTCGATGAGGGCGATGGGGCCGTGCTTCATCTCGCCGCCCGCGTAGCCCTCCGCGTGGATGTACGAAATCTCCTTCAGCTTCAGCGCGCCCTCCAGCGCCACCGGGTGCATGGGGCCGCGGCCGAGGAAGAGGAAGTCCTGCGCGTTCATGAACTCACGCGCCACGCGCTTCACGGCCGGCTCACACTTGAGCACGTCCTCAATCATCTTCGGAATCTGCGTCAGGTGCGTCAGGTGCTCCTGCGCCGACTGCACCGACAGCGTCCCGCGCATGCGGCCCAGCTTCACCGCCAGCAGGTACAGGGCGACCAGCTGCGTGGTGAACGCCTTCGTGGACGCCACGCCAATCTCGGGACCGGCGTTCGTCATCACGGAGAACTCGGCCTCGCGAGTCATCGCGCTGCCAATCACGTTGCAGATGGCCATCGCCGTGGCCCCGCGCGCCTTCGCCTCCTTGAACGCCGCCAGCGTGTCCGCCGTCTCACCCGACTGGCTGATGGCGATGGCCAGGTGCGAACTCTCCACGATGGGGTCGCGGTAGCGGAACTCGCTCGCCAGCTCCACCTCCACCGGCAGCCGCGCCAGCGTCTCAATCATGTGCTTGCCGGCCACGCCCGAGTGCCACGACGTGCCGCACGCCAGGATGGTGATTTTCGACAGCGAGCGCACCTTCTCGGGCGTGAGGTTCCAGCCCTCGAAGTGGACATCCCCCTCCGTCAGGAGCATCCGGCCACGCACGGTGTCCGCGACCGCGCGAGGCTGTTCGAAGATCTCCTTGTGCATGAAGTGCTTGTGGCCGCCCTTCTCCGCCATCATCGGCGTCCAGTCGATGCGGCGGGTGGGGCGGTTCACCTTCTGGCCCTGGCGCGTGTAGACGTCCACGCTGGAGGCGGTGACGACGGCCAGGTCCCCCTCCTCCATGTAGACGATGTCGCGCGTGTGCTCGAGCACCGCGGGCACGTCGCTGGCGATGAAGTTCTGGCCCTCGCTCAGCCCCAGCACCATGGGCGACGCGTTCTTCGTGCAGACGATGCGGTGGGGGTCCGTCGCGCTCACCACCGCCAGCGCGTACGTGCCCTTCACATGCTCCAGCGCGCCGCGCACCGCGTCCGGCAGCTCCTTGCCGGCCTCCAGCTCATCCGAGATGAGGTGGGCGAAGACCTCCGTGTCGGTCTCCGAGGAGAAGACATGCCCCTTCGCGCGGAGCTGCTCCTTCAGCGCCAGGTGGTTCTCGATGATGCCGTTGTGCACCACCGCGACATTCTTGTACGTGTGCGGATGCGCGTTCTCGTCCGAGGGGCGCCCGTGCGTGGCCCACCGCGTGTGGCCAATGCCGATGCGGCCCTGCGGCTGGTCCGCCACCACCCGGTTCTCCAGGTTGCGCAGCTTCCCCGTGGCGCGCACCACGTTGAGCTGGTTGCGATTGACCACCGCGACGCCCGCCGAGTCATAGCCTCGGTACTCGAGCTTCTTCAGCCCCGACACCAGGATGGGGGCCGATTCCTTGTCACCGACGTAACCAACAATCCCGCACATGTTCTGACCTCTCTCTCTCGCCCACGCCCGCCGGAGCAAACCGAGGGATACCCATCATTCTCCGAGGGGCGCCTGCCAGGCGGCCCCCCAAGCAATAGCCACGCCGGGACTCAGGCGCCCTTCGCCGCGCGGCGCGCCTTCTTCGCGGCCACCCAGCCTTCCTTCGTCACCTGTGGCGCACGAGACACAGCGAGGCTCCCCGGAGGCACATTCTTGGTCACCGTCGTTCCCGCCCCCACGTAGGCCCCATCCCCCACCTTCACCGGCGCCACCAACTGAGTGTCCGAGCCGATGAAGACCCCATCCCCCAGCTCCGTGAGGCTCTTGTTCACCCCGTCATAGTTACAGGTGATGGTGCCCGCCCCCACGTTGCAGCCCGCGCCAATCTTCGCGTCCCCCAGGTACGTCAGGTGGTTGGCCTTGGTCCCCTTGCCGATGACCGCCTTCTTCGTCTCCACGAAGTTGCCGAGATGCACATCCTCGGCCAGCTCCGTTCCTGGACGCAGGCGAGCAAACGGGCCAATGACGTTCCGCACGCCCACCCTCGCCTCCTCCAGCACGGAGTAGGGCTTGAGCACGGAGCCATCCGCCACCGTGGAGGCGCTCACCACGCAGCCCGGGCCGATGACGACGTCCTGTCCGATGACGGAACCTGACATCAGCGTCACACCTGGGCCCACTTCCGTGTCGGCCCCCACCACCACGTCCTCTTCGATGAAGGTCGTGTCCGGGTCGACCAGCGTGACGCCCGCGCGCATGTGAGCCTCGTTGATGCGCCGCTGGAGCACCCGCGCCCGCGCGGCCAGCTCCACCCGATCATTCACGCCCGCGGTCTCCGTGGCGTCCACGGCGACGCTTGCGACCTCGCCCTGCTTCGCCGCGAGCTCCACCAGGTCCGTCAGGTAGTACTCGCCCTGCGCATTGTTGGGTTTGATTTCGGCCAGGGCCTTCCAGAGGAAGGCCGCGTCGACGGAGTAGATGCCCGCGTTGCACTCGCGCACGGCGCGCTGCTCCGCCGTCGCGTCCTTCTGCTCCACCACGCGCACCACGCGGCCATTCTCGCGCAGCACGCGGCCGTAGCCGGTGGGGTCCTCCAGCACCGTGGTCACCATCGCCAGCACCCCGCCCGACGCGTCGTGCGCGGACAGAAGCGCGGAGAGCGTCTCGCGGCGGAGCAGCGGCACGTCGCCGTAGAGGATGAGCACCCGGCCGGAGAACCCCTTCAGGGCCTCTTCCGCCGAGCGCACCGCGTCCGCCGTCCCCCGCTGCTCACGCTGGAGCGCGAAGCGCAGCGGCGCCTGTGGAAACAGGGCGCGCAGCTCCGTCTCCACCGCTTCCGCTTGATGGCCCACCACCGGCACCACCGACGTGGCACCGAGCTCGAGCGCTCGCTTGAGGGGATAGGCGCACAGGGGCTTTCCGAGGATGGCGTGAAGGACCTTGGCCTTCTTCGACTTCATCCGCGTGCCCTTGCCCGCACACAACACCACCGCCGACAGACCTGTCATGCGGCGGAGGATTAGGGACAGGGAATCGAGCCGTCAACCGCGCGCTGATCAGAACTCTCGGAGGTGTTCTCGGGTTGGGGCTTCGCGCTGACCGCCACACACAGCGCGTTGCTCTTCACCGTGATTCCAAACGTCGGCTTGAGGAAGAGCGTCACTCGTCCGGAGGGCGAAACCGACCCGGAGCGGGTCGCTTTATCGGATGAGACCGGTGCGCTCATTTGCTCCCCCAGTCGCGACTCATGATGGAGGGAGGATGCACCCTCCTGGAGAACAATCCAAGAGGAAAAGTTTTGCCGAGTTGAAATCATGGTCCGCTGCGGACAGTTCGTGCATACCGGGAGAGGTGTAGTCGGACTGGCGTCCTCGAGTCCCGGCCCCAAAGTGTGGGTGATTGTCCGCCGGGTAACACATCACCCGCGACGAAGGCCAGCCTCAAGGTATTGATTGCACCTTCCCCAAGAGGTGGACCCCTTGAACGAGACGAGCGTGGAGAGGCAGGCCTCGCGCAAGAGCGCGCGGGCGCAGGTGTCGCGAGGCCTGGCGGTGGCGGTGTTGCTCCTGGCGTGCGCGGCATCCGCGGCGCGGCCATACCGGGGCGGCGTGGTGGCCACGGCCTATCCTCAGGCCAGTGAGGCGGCGCTGAAGATGCTGGACCGGGGCGGCAACGCGGTGGACGCGGCGGTGGCCGCGGCCTTCGTGGCGGCCGTCGTCGGTCCCTACCATTCGGGTGTGGGCGGAGGCGGCTTCGCGCTGGTGCATGACGCGAAGTCCGGCGCGACGCGGGCCTTGGACTTCCGCGAGGTGGCGCCCAAGGCGGCCACGCGGGACATGTTCCTCAAGGACGGCAAGGTGGTACCGGCGCTGTCCACGGATGGCGTGCTGAGCGTCGCCGTGCCGGGCGCCGTCGCCGGCTACCTGGAGCTGCTCAAGACGCACGGCACGCTGCCCCCGTCCGTCGTCCTGGCGCCCGCCATCGAGGCGGCGCGCAAGGGGCTGTGGGTGACGCCGCGCTACCGCTCCATGACGGAGGGACGGCTGGAGTGTCTGCGCAAGGACCCGGAGGCCTCGCGCATCTTCCTGTTGAAGAACGCGCGGGGAGAGATGGACGTGCCTCCGGTGGGGCACCTCGTGCGCCAGCCGGACCTGGCTCGCACGCTCACCACCCTCGCGAAGCAGGGCGCGAAGGGCTTCTACACGGGGCCGGTGGCCCAGGGCATCGTGGACACGGTGCGCTCGGGCGGCGGCATCCTCACGATGGAGGACCTGGCGTCCTACAAGACACGCCCTCGCGAGCCGCTCGCGGGCAGCTACCGCGGCCACCGCATCCTCACCATGCCTCCGCCCAGCGCGGGCGGCGTGGCGCTCATCCAGGTGCTGGGCGCGTTGGAAATCCTGCGGCCGCAGGGCTTCGCCCTGAAGGACCCGGAGGTGGTGCACCTGTACGTGGAGGCGGTGCGCCGCGCGTACGTGGACCGCGCGAAGTACCTGGGCGACCCGGACTTCTCCGACGTGCCCACCGCGCGGCTGGTGTCGCCGGGGCACATCGCGGACCTGGCTGGCTCCATCGACGCGAAGAAGGCCACATCCAGCCTCTCGCTGCTCCCCCAGTCGCCCAACACGCAGGGCTCCACGCTCACGGACAAGCCCGCCACGCTGACGCCGGAGCCGGAGCGCAAGAACACCACCCACATCTCCGTCATGGACAAGAATGGCAACACGGTTGCAATGACCACCACGGTGAACTACGGCTTCGGCTCGTGTGTGGTGGCCAAGGGCACAGGCGTGCTGCTCAACGACGAGATGGATGACTTCGCGGCGCAGCCGGGGGTGCCCAACGCGTATGGGCTCGTCACCGGAGAGCCGAACGCCATCGTCCCGGGCAAGGTGCCCCAGTCCTCCATGACGCCCACGTTGGTGTTCTCCAAGGACGAGCCCACGCGCGTCATGCTGGCGGTGGGCAGCCCCGGCGGCTCCACCATCCCCACCACCGTCATCCAGGTCATCAGCAACATCATCGACGGCGGCATGGACGTGGCGCGCGCGGTGGGCGAGGGCCGGGTCCATCACCAGTACCTGCCCGACGAGATGTGGGTGGACCGGTGGGGCCTGGAGCCCGCCACGCTGTCGGCGCTGGAGGCCAAGGGCCACAAGGTTCGCCGCGTGGAACAATGGGGTGACGCGGAGGCCGTCTTCATCGACTCGAAGACAGGCCTGCGCTTCTCTGGAAGCGACCCTCGCAACGAGGGCTTCGCCATGGGACAGGATTGAACGCGTGCCCGAGCCTCTGCCCATCTTCGACGCGCACCTGCACCCCGAGAGCCTGAGCGACCAGGACCTCGAATCGATGCGCTTCTTCGGAGTGGAGCGGGCGCTCGTGGTGGCGCATCACTTCCCGGAGCCCACGTCCAAGGGGCTCCTGCGACACTTCGATGATGTGGTGGAGCGCCAACTCCCCCGGCTGGAGAAGGTGGGCATCCGCGCCTGGGCCGCGCTGGGTGTCCACCCCCGCTGCATCCCCAGGCGCGGCCTGTCCGAGGTCCTCTCCACCCTGCCCGACTACTTCCAGGGCGGCCGCGTCGTCGCGCTCGGCGAGACGGGGCTGCACGTGGGCGGCGAAGAAGAAGAGGAGGCCTTCCTGGAGCAGCTCGCGCTGGCGCGGCGCCTCAAGCTGCGCGTCATCGTCCACACGCCCCTGACCGACAAGGAGCGCCACACGCGCCGCATCCTCACCTTGCTGCGCCAGTCCGGGGTGCTGCCCTCGCGTGTCCTCGTGGACCACGCCACCGCGCGCACCGTGCGCACCATCCTGGAAGTGGGGCATTGGGCCGGGCTGACGCTGCACCCGGAGGCCCTCGCCGCCGAGCGCGCGGTGGCCCTGGTCCACCGGCTGGGCAGTGAGCGGCTGGTCCTCAACTCCGACGCCGGAGACGGCGCGGGCGACATCCTGGGACTGGCCCGCGTCGCCAACCTCCTGTCCAAGGCCCGCCTCTCCGAGCGCATCGTGCGGCGCGTCGCGAGCGACAACGCCGCCCGCTTCCTCCAGGTGGGCGCCTGAGCCTCCCCCTTCCATTCCACGCCCGTTTTCCATCACCCTTCAGGACAGGATTCCTTTCCACCCGACTCCAATCGGGTTGAATATTTGCAACAAACCACACCCCTATCCGTCCTTTCAGGCGAAGCGCGTACGGGATTGCCCCCAGGCGCCGCCGCCGCTTCCACAATCCGGTTCGGGAGGGCCTTTTGCGTTCCACGTTCGTCATCGTCGCCGCCTTCATGCTCGTGGGGTGCCTGGGCTCATCGGCCCGGACATCGGAACGCGCAAGTGGCGTGCACGCGTCGCTCGTCCCCAGGGCCGGACTGCTGCTCGCGGCCACTCCCGAGCGCTTCATGGAAGCGTGCCGGCGGGACATCCAGGAAGTGCGCAAGGCCGTGGCGAGGCTGACGTCTCCTCGGCCCGAGCACGCGCCGGCCGAGGAGGTGCTCACCACGTATGACGACGCCATCGCGCTCCTGGACGATGCCGTGGGGCGCTCGGGCATTGGCGCCAGCGTGCACCCGGACTCGGCCTTCCGGGCCGCGGCGGAGCGCTGTGAGCAGGCGGTGGAGCGCGTGCGCACGGACATCTCGTTGGACCGGCGCGTCTATGACGCCCTGGCCTCGCTCGACCTGGAGCATCAGGACGCGGTGACGCGCCGCTGGGTGGCGCGGGTGCTGCGCGGCTTCAAGCGCGCGGGAGTGGACCGGGACACCGCCACGCGGGAGCGCGTGCGCGAACTCCAGGAGGAGCTCATCGTGCTGGGGCAGGAGTTCAGCCGGCACATCCACGACGACGTGCGCAACCTGGACGTGCCCCCGGCCGCGCTGGCGGGGCTGCCCGAGGACTACGTCCGCACCCACCCACCGGGCCCGGATGGGGTCGTGCGCCTGGCGACGAACTCCGCCGACATGGGCCCCTTCATGACGTACGCCCAGGACGCGTCCACGCGCGAGGCGCTGTGGCGGCTGGGCCGGCGCCGGGGGCATCCTCACAACCTGGACACGCTGGCGCGGATGCTCCATGCGCGCCACGCGCTGGCCACGCTGCTGGGCTATCCGAACTGGGCGGCCTATGCCGCAGAAGACAAGATGGTGCGCCGGCAGCAGGTGGCCGCGAACTTCATCGAGGAGCTGGCCGCCGCCGTCGCCGGGCGCATGCGCGAGGAGTACGCCGCGCTGCTGGAGCGCAAGCGCAGGGACGTGCCCGACGCCACCCGCGTGGAGCCCTGGGAGCAGGCGTGGCTGGAGGAGCGCGTGCGCGCGGAGCGCTTCCGCTTCGACTCCCGCGAGCTGCGGCCCTACTTCGAATACTCGCGGGTGAAGCAGGGCGTGCTGGACCTCACCTCCCAGATGTTCGGCCTCACCTACCACCGGGTGACAGATGTACCCGTGTGGCATCCGGACGTGGAGGTCTGGGACGTCTACGAAGGCACCGAGCGGCGAGGCCGCTTCTACCTGGACATGCACCCGCGCCCCGGCAAGTACACCCACGCCGCGCAGTGGGACCTGGCCGTGGGCCGAGAGGGGAAGTCACTGCCCGAGGGCGTGCTGACGTGCAACTTCCCGCGCCCCGGCAGCCGCCCCGCGCTGCTCCAGCACTCCGAGGTGCGGGCGTTCTTCCACGAGTTCGGCCACCTGATGCACCACCTCTTGGGAGGCCGCGCGCGGTGGGCGGGCCTGTCCGGCACACGCACCGAGGGAGACTTCGTGGAGGCCCCCGCCCAGGTGCTGGAGGAGTGGGCCTGGAGCGCGGAGTCCCTCCAGCGCTTCGCGCGCCACGTCGACACGGACGCGCCCATGCCGGAGGACCTCATCTCGCGGATGCGCCGCGCGGACTCCTTCGGCAAGGGGCTGTGGGTCCGCCAGCAACTCTTCTACGCCGCCGTCAGCCTCCACCTCCACGACGACACCAACCCGGCGGACACCGACGACTCCACGCCGCTCGTGATGGAGCTCCAGGAGCGCTACCTGCCCTTCCGCGCCGTGGACGGCACCTACGCCCATCTCGCCTTCACCCAGCTCGACGGCGACTACTCCGCGCTCTACTACTCGTATCTCTGGTCGCTCGTCATCGCGCGAGACTTGCTCACCCCCTTCGAGCAGCACGGGATGATGGACGCCACCACCGCCCACCGCTACCGCGACACCGTGCTGGCACCGGGCGGCTCCAAGGACGCCGCGGACCTGGTGCGTGACTTCCTGGGCCGTGGCTACGACTTCGGGGCGTACTCGCGTTGGCTGCAAGGCCGCTGACGCACCTCGCAAGGCGCTGTAAATTCAAAGGGCCCCGCGATGTGAATCGCGAGGCCCCTTGTGTTGTGAATCCGTCAAACCCGCACCGTCACGCTCACGAGGAGCGCGGGACTAGTGCACGGCCGGTACGGACGCGGCGACTTCGGGCTGAAGGGTGATGGCCTGCGCCTCCGGATCCAACCGGACCTGCACGGGCACGCCCTGGTAGCGGTACTGGGCCAGCGAGTCCGCCGCTCCGTCGAGGAGCAGCTGATAGCGCTCCTCCAGCTCCACGGCGATCAACAGCATCGTCTCGCCCGCGTCCGTGACGCCCGGGCGGTACACCTGGCAGCGCTGGAACCGCGCCCAGCGACCGTTCTGCATCTTCACCAGCTCGCCGTCGTAAGCCATGCGCAAGTCCTCCGCAGCCCATGCAACGATTCGCAATGTAGGGGCGAATTAACTTCCTGTCATCCCCCCTCTTGAAAATTCGTTAAGCCCCTTGAATTCCAAAGGGTTACACGACAGTTCAGGGGTTCCCGAGGGGTGGGCCGGCCGTGAGTGCTCAAAAATGTAAATTTGCTGGTTGGTCAATCCGGTTAAGGGAGCGGGGTGGCGCCGCTTCCCCGGCAGGAGGAGGTCCCTGGGGGCCGGGAGGTGACGGTTGGGGCGGTGGCGCAGGGCGTCGCGGTCTCCTAGATTCAGGGGGATGAAGTTGCCAGGGCTGTTCCGCAAAGAGCGAACGACCATCGCCCCCGCTGACGCCCAGGACCACGCCGAGAAGCTGCTGGCGGAGTCCTTGCGCCTGCTGGGACAGGTGTGCACGAAGGTCGCCGACGCCATCGAGTCGCAGCGGCTGTCGCGCCAGGGCTACCAGCACAACACGTATCTGCGTCGCACGGACGAACCCGGGGACGCGGAGAAGAAGCCCCAGGAGTAGCCGGCCGCGCGCGAGCACGGGTGCTTCATCCCGTGTCGCGCAAGACCCCAGGTGGTGGAGCCAAGCGAGGCGGGGGCCGTTGGGACTCGAGGCAAGAGGGCCTGTATCCCGAGGGTGGTTGGCTGTTGAAAAGTGGAGCGACCCCTTCCGGAATGGGACCACCGTTCCCATCTTGCGGCCCATAGAATCCCGCGGTCCGAGACGCCGCAGCTCCCCTCTGAGGCCCTGCCATGTCCCACATCCTGGTCGTCGATGACGATGCGAGCCACCGCGCGCTCATCTGCGATGCCCTCGAGGAGATGGGTTACCGCACCGTCCAGGCCACCAACGGCCGCGAGGCGCTGGACCACCTGGAGGGCGACATGCCCGCCGCGGTGTTGTTGGACCTGCGCATGCCGGTGATGAGCGGCTGGGGGCTCTTGGACGCGCTGAAGAAGATGCCGCGCGCGCGGGGCCTGCCCATCATCATCATCTCGGGCTACGGCTTCGAGTGGGAGGCGGAGCTGGTGGGCGCCGCGGGCTACATCTCCAAGCCGGTGGACCTGGACAAGGTGCGGCTGACGGTGCAGCAGATCGTCGGCCCGCCGGAGATGGCCTTCGTGCACTGAGGCGGAGGACCCCACGCATCGGTCGGGGTGAGGATTGTCGCCGGGGGGCGGGGTCGGGTGAGATGGCGCTCCTTCATGACGCCCTCCCCTTCCGATGACCTGGCCGTCGACGCGCGCGGGTTGCTCAAGCGCTTCGGTGGCTTCACCGCGCTCAATGGCCTGGACCTTCAGATTCCCAAGGGCGCCTTCTACGCGTACCTGGGCCCCAACGGCGCCGGGAAGTCCACCAGCATCGCGCTCCTGACGGGTGTGCATGGGCCCGACGCGGGCTCCATCCGGATGCTGGGCGTGGACGCGGTGAAGAAGCCCATGGAGGTGAAGCGGCGCGTGGGCGTGGTGCCGGAGGAGCTGAGCCTCTTCGAGCGGCTCACCGGGCGGCAGTACCTCACGTTCTGCGCGCGCATGTACGGCCTGGATGGCGACGAGGCCGCGGCGCGCGCGGCGGAGCTGCTGGAGTTGACGGAGCTCACGTACAAGGCGGGGGCGCTCGTCTCGGAGTACTCCAAGGGCATGCGGCGGCGGCTCGCCATCGCCGCGGCGTTGATCCACGCGCCGGAGCTGGTGCTGCTCGACGAGCCCTTCGAGGGCATCGACGTGCTGGCCGCCGGAGTCATCCGCGAGCTCTTGCGCGAGCTGAGCCGGCGCGGCGTGACGTTGCTGCTCACCACCCACGTGTTGGAGATCGCCGAGCGGCTGGCCACCCACGCGGGCATCATCCAGGGCGGGCGGATGCTGGACCAGGGCACGGTGCCCTCGCTGCTGCAGCGCTACGACAGCCCCTCGCTGGAGGCGGTGTTCGAGAAGCTCATCGCGGTGCCGGCCTCGCGCAACGCGCGGCTGTCCTTCTATGGCGAAGCCCCCGCCCCCGTCGTGGCGCTGCGGGAGCCGGCATGAGCCGCCCGGCCGTTCCAGGCTTCTTCCGCCACCTGTGGCTCTTGTGGGGATTGCGCTTCAACATCGGGCTGAACCAGGGACCGGGCCGAAGCCGCCTCCTGGCCGTGGGAGCGTTCCTCGCGTCGAGCGCGCCGGGCCTGTTCTTCGGCCTGTTCTTCTACGGGCTGATGCGGCTGGCCCCCGTGGCCCAGAGCGACGTGTGGCCGTACTTCATCCTCAACCTGCTGTGCTTCGTCACCTTCTCCGTGTGGGTGACGTGGCCGCTGTTGTCGGCGGGCGTGGATGACCACTCGGAATTGAGCCGCTACGCGGCGTTCCCCATCTCCCCCTTCCGCCTGCTCATCGCCTCCACGGTGGCCAGCCTCTTCGAGCCGCGCGCGCTGGTGTTCTACGCCCCGCTCACCGGCGCGGCGCTGGGCTTCGTCTCCATCAACCGGTTGTGGGCGCCCTGGCTGGCGGTGGTGCTCTATGTGCTGTTCGCGCTGCTGTGCGCGGCGTGGAGCCGGGTGGCGCTGTACGCCGTCATCAACGTGCTGCGCGAGAAGCACAGCGCGCAAATCATGGGCGGCGGGTTGTTGGTGTTCCTCATCGCCGCGTCGTTCATCCCGCCCATCGACACGTCGTGGCTGACGCAGGTGGGGACGTCCGGCGTCGACGCGCTGGACATGACGCTCATCATCAACGCGGCGGTGGCGCTGGGGCGGGTGCCTCCGGGGTTCTTCGGGGACGGGCTCGCGCAGCTCTCCTGGTTCCGTCCTCGCGTGGCCATGGTGGAGGCGGCGGGTCTCTTGTTCTTCGCGGCCATGGGCATGGCGGTGGCGTACATGCTCCTCATGCGCTTCCACCGTCAGGCCGGGCGCGCGGGGCCACAGCTCAAGGACTCGCAGGACAGCAACCCTTTCGCCCGCACGCGCACGCGCTTCTCCACGCTGGTGACCCGCGAGGCGCTCGACCTGTGGCGCAATCCGCGCGCGCGGCTGCTCGCGTCGGTGCCCTTCATCCTGGCCATCCTGCTGAAGCTCCTGTCTGGACGGGACCTGTTCGTCTTCCTGTTGGGCCGCTCCGCGGATGCGTGGTTGATGGGGGGCCTGTGCATCTACGGCGCGGTGGTGATTGCGTCGACGTTCTCCCAGAACACCTTCGCGTATGACGGACAGGGCTTCGCGGCGTTCCTCGCCGCGCCGCTCGACTTGTCGGACGTGCTGCGCGCGAAGAACCGGGTGCAAGCCGCGGCGGCGCTCGGCATGGCGGTGCTGGTGGCGCTCTTCTACCGGGTGTACTTCGGCTTCGGGTCGGTGGTGGACATCGTCTGCGCGCTCGCCGCGGTGGCGGGTGTCCTTCCGGTGCTGCTGGCCGCGGGCAACTTCCTGTCGCTGTACTTCCCCGTGAAGTTCCACGCGAGCCTCAAGCGCCGAGACAAGGTGCCGCTGACGGCGTCCATGCTGGGCATCCTCGCGGCCAGCGCCGGGTGCATGCCGTTCGGCTGGGCCCTGAGGTTCGCGGGACAGGACGGTCCATCGTGGGGTTCCGCGGCGCTGATTGCCCTGTGCGCGGGCCTCTATCTGGTGCTGTACCGCCTCACCCTGCCGCTGGCGCTGCGCCTGCTGGAGCGGCGGCGGGAAGTCATCCTCCAGGCCGTGACGCGCGAATAGACCCGGGGCCGCGGACGCCATGACAGCGAACCGCGGCCCCAAGTCATCCCCGTTTCATCCCACCAGAATCAGTACGACACGCCGTACTTCGCGGCCTGCGCCTTCACGCCCTTCATCACGTTGGCGTCGAAGGCGTCCTCCTTCGCGGGACGGTTCTTCGACAGCCACGCCTCGCGCTCCTCGGCGAGCTTGGAGGCCTTGGCCTCCAGGGCCTTCTTCTCGTCGCCCAGCTGCTTCACCTTCGCGGTGCGAGCCTCCGCGCTCAGGTCCTTCAGCTCCGCGGGCATCTCGTCGGAGCTCACGCTGGCCAGCTTCTCCGGCGCGGCGACCAGGTCCACCGCGCCACCCACGGCCACGGGCGCGCTGCTCGGAGCGGCGGCGGCCCCCGCTCCCGAGGCCGCCTCCGCGCGGCGCGTCTTGCGCAGATAGCTGATGCGGTCCGACGCGGCCTCCGGCGCGAGCTCCGCCATGGCCTGGGCCCGGGCGATGTTCTCCGCCTGGACCTCCGCCTTGCCGGTGTAGAGCGTCTTCGAAGCCAGCGCGGAGTTCACCTTCGCCAGCTCGTCATCGTAAGGCGTCGCCACCGCCACCATGCCTCCCGACTGCTCGATGGTGTCGAAGGAGCCATCGGTCAGCTTCGCCACGTACTTCCACGCCGTCATCGTCTCCTCGTCCATGCCACACCGCACGGTGTTCACGACGATGTGCTTCTCCTTGGCGCGCTTGGACCAGTGCTTGAAATCCCAGTCGTCGTTGCGCTGCGCGGGAGGCGCGTCACCCACCAGGAAGATGGCCTTCATCACCGTCCGGTCCTGGCTCCAGGACAACTTCGACACCGCTTCGCCCAGGCCGCGGCCCACGTGCTCGGGCGTGTCACCGCCACCATCCGCCGTGAAGCGGCGCAGGTTCGCGAAGACGGTGTCCAGGTCATCGCTCAAGTCGAAGCGCTTCGTGACGTAGTCGTCCCCCACGTCCCGGTACGCCACCAGTCCAATCTTCAGGTGCGGCGTGGGCCGCCCCTGCGCGATGCCCGAGGCGATGGAGTAGATCTTCCGCTTCGCCCCCTCCAGCAGCCCGCTCATCGAGCCCGTGGTGTCGAGCACGAAGACCACCTCGATTTCGGGACGGGACGCCGGCGCCTTCTTCTCCGCCTGGACCTGGTCCTGGGCGGGCTTCACCGCGACCGGAGGAGGCTCCTTCGCGGGAGGTGCGGCGGCGAAGGCGGGGGCTGCGGACAAGGTGGTGGCGAGCGCGGCCGTGAGCACGGTCCGCGACAGGGACTTGAGGTCCATGGCGTACTCCAAGAAGGAAGGGCTGTGAGGGAGGTCGGAAAGGAAGGCCGCGCGCGCGTTCCTCCCTATGAACGAACGACTCCGTTCCGAGGTCTAAATCCCGTTCACGCCCTCGCGCGGAATGTCCCGGGACCTCACAGGTTGAGCGGCCCACACTCGCCTTCGCCGGCGGTGCACTCCCTGCTTTCCCCGTGTCGCACCGCGCACGCTCGTCTCCCAGCCTGCTTGCTCGACGGGGGCCGTCGTCCCATGCTGCGGCCCGTCACAGGAGGTCCTCGAACATGATGCCCCTTCTCCGCCGAAGCCTCTTTCTCCTCGGATGTCTGCTCGCCACCTCCTGCAACAGCGATTCGCCGTACTACCGGGTCCGGTTCACGCTGCCCGACACCGTCAGCCTGTCGCCGGGTGAGTCGGAGCAGTTCGACCTGACGGTGGACCGCATCGGAGACCAGCCCGGGGAGCTCCGCGTCGACATGGTGACCGCCCCCGAGGGAATCACGCTGTCCCCCCAGGTCGTCCTGCCCGAGGGCTCGCAGACCATCACCGTCCCCGTCACCGTCGCCGTGGCGTCGAACATCCAGGTCTCCGGCGCGCAGCAGACGCTGCTCCTGGCCAAGGACTCCGTGAAGGACATCGCCTCGGGCGCGACGCTGTACGTGGTGGTCCTCCCCGCGCCGGTGGCCGCGGAGGGCTTCTCCATCTCCACCGAGGACCGGACCCTCGACTTCTTCCCGGGACAGAACCAGCTCGCGGGGATTCAGGTGACCCGGACCAACGGCTTCACCGGCGCGGTGACGCTGACCATCGAGTCCCCCACGAAGCGCGTCCTGGCCAAGCCGATGGTCGTCCAGGGCGAGCAGACCTCCGCCCGGTTCCTGATTGAAACCACGGAGAGCTCCCCGCGCCTCCCCGTGCCCATCACCGTCATCGCCACCAGCGAGGACGGCCGCCAGGCCAAGATGGGGCTCACCGTCAACGTGCGCTGAAGCGCGCGCGGAAGCTGGAAAGGAAAAGGGCCGGGAGCAAGGACTTCAAGTCCTCGCCACCCGGCCCGATTCACGTCCGCATGTCCGCGCTCACGCCATGTCGAACAGGAGCGCCTCCACGGGCGTCTCGGCGGTGAGCACCAACGCGTCCTCGTCCGACACCGCCACCCCGTCCCCCGCCTTCAGCTTCACGCCGTTCAGCGTGCCGGAGCCCCGCGCCATCTGCAGCCACACATGCCGGCCCGGAGCCAGCGTGTAGCGAGCGGACTCCCCCGCGCCCAGCAGCGTGCCGTGCAGCACCAGGTCCTGGTGCACCGTGAGTGAGCCGTCTCGTCCATCCGGCGAGGCGACCACCCGGAAGCGCCCCTGACGCTCCTTCGCGTCGAAGGCCTTCTGCTCATAGCCCGGCTGCAGGCCCTTCTGGCTGGGCAGGACCCAGATCTGCAGCATGTGCAGCGGCTCCGAGAAGTTGTTCATCTCGCTGTGCACCACGCCCGTCCCCGCGCTCATCCGCTGCACCTCACCGGGCTGGATGACCGCCTTCGTCCCCATGCTGTCGCGGTGCTCCACCTGACCGCCCAGCACGTAGGTGATGATTTCCATGTCCCGGTGCGGGTGCATCCCGAACCCCTGATGGGGCGCCACCGTGTCCTCATTGATGACCCTCAACGTGCGGAACCCCATGAAGTCCGGGTCGTAGTAGTCCGCGAAGGAGAACGTGTGGTGCGTGTCCAGCCAGCCGTGGTTGGCATGGCCTCTTTCCTCTGCATTCCGAACGTAGATCATCGCCTGCCTCCCCTTCCCTTTCAGTTGCAACTCAGATGCATCAACCCGATTTCGCGTCGCGGTGTCCGACAGGAGTCCGCCTCCCGCGAGGCCCATGCCTCCCACCACCGCGCCGCCCAACACGGACCTGCGGGACAGCGGACGTCCCGCCGCACGCTTCGTCACGCGGCCTTCTCCGCCGCCACGGCCACCGCCTGGACGTCCAGCGAGATATCCACACGCTCCCCCACCAACAGCCCGCCTGCCTCCAGCGCCTGGTTCCACGAGAGGCCGAAGTCCTTCCGGTCGATGCTGGTGCTCGCCTGGAAGGCCAGCCGCTCGTTGCCCCACGGGTCCTTCACCTTTCCGAGCAGCTCCGTCTCCAGCACCACCTCGCGCGTGACGTCGCGGATGGTGAGGTCACCCACCACGCGGTAGTGGCCCTTGCCCGCGTCCTGCACGCGCTTGCTGCGGAAGATGAGCTTCGGGAACGCGCCCGCGTCGAAGAAGTCCTGCGAGCGCAGGTGGTTGTCACGCTGCTCCACCCCCGTGTCGATGCTCGTCGCGTCGATCTTCACCTCCACCGAGCCCTGCGCGAGGTCCTCCCCAGGCACCACCACCTTCCCCTCGAAGCGCGTGAAGCGGCCATGCACCTTGGCCACCACCATGTGGCGCACCATGAAGCCGATCGTCGTGTGGGTCGTGTCCAACTGCCAGGTCTTGAGGGCCATGTTCGTTCTCCTGAAGCATCAACCGCGTATGACCACCCATAAAGCAACGCCCGGGCCAACCCTCAACCCCCTGGATTTACTTGAGGCCCCATAACCTAGCCCCACCACCCATATCAAATTGAGACTATCTGCACCTCAATACGAGAAGCACCCAGGTCCTCAAGGAACAGCGCTCTGGGGAACGGCCGCGAGCCTGGCGGGCACAGTCAGTCGGTGCACGGGCACCGCGTCGGGGGCTACCTTTCAGGAAAACGCAATGACCACTTCCCCCACACGCCGCCAAGCCGCACTGGAGGCCCTCGCGCTCGACGACGAGGGTCTGCTGAAGATGTGCGAGGTGGACTACTTCATCGCCTCCGGTCCTGGCGGACAGCACCGCAACACCACGGCCAGCGGCGTGCGACTCACTCACGGCGCCACCGAGCTGTCCGTCACCGCGACCGAGCGCCGCAGTCAAATCCAGAACAAGGGCGTCGCCCTGGAGCGTCTGCGCGAGGGCCTGAAGGCCCTCACCTTCGTCCCCAAGGTCCGCCGCCCCACGCGCCCCAGCGCGGGCGCCAAGCGCCGGCGGCTCGAGGGCAAGAAGCGCACGTCGGAGAAGAAGTCCCTGCGAGGCAAGGGCGACTGGTAGTCCGGGCCCGGCCCCCAGGGGCATGAAGGCGTTGCTACGAAACAGTTTGCGGACTCGCAAAGTTTGCATAGCAAGCGAGTGCGAATCCCTACAGTCGCACTGAGAAGTTCCAAGGGGTTGCTGGGAGCGCCTGTGTCCTCTCCTGGGCATATGGCGTGCAGACGGGAGGCCCCACTGACCCAGTCAGGGTCATTCTACCCCTCGGTGGGAGCACCTCCCATGACTCCTCGGCCCCCCTCCCGCGCGCTGCGTCATGCGCTGTTGGCCCTGTCGCTGCTGATGGCGCTGCCCGCCTCGGCGACGGACATCATGACGTTCAGTCGCGGCTCGCTCATCATCCCCGAGCAAGCCACCTTCCAGCGCGGCTGCGGAGCGCTCTCGGCCTACGGCCTGGTGTGGCGAATCCTCCTGGAGAACCAGCCTGGAGGCCTG
Organism: Myxococcus stipitatus; assembly: GCF_037414475.1. The sequence goes on from NZ_CP147913.1 coordinate 2,769,096, forward strand.
AACGCGGACCAGCCGGTGACGGTGTATCTGGCCATCAACGACTTGAAGAAGTCGCCCAACCGGTGCGTGCCCACCAACCGCCACACCGCGCCCGCCCCCACCACCGACCCGAAGTGGAACGACGGCTGCGACTTCACCATCACCAACAACACGGAGCAGCCGGTGGTGCCCGTGGACTACGGCACCGACTTCCCCACCAGCGGCATGTACCCGAACGGGGACATCGAGAACTTCGCCACCACGTCCACGGTGGCGCGTCCTCAGTTCACGGCCACGACGCTGAACAACACCGTCTCGGGCCCGCGCTTCAACACCGTTCGATACATGGGCGGCTCCTTCATCATCGACGCCGCGGATGCCAAGCGCGTCATCGACTTCATCAGGTCCGAAAGCACCACCGGGGGCGCCGAGTCTCCGGCGAAGTTCCGCACCAAGTGCACCCCGGAATGCACCACCTTCACCACCGGCAGCGGCTGCCACCACGTCCGCATGCACCAGGCCACCATCGAGTTCTCCGCGCCGGTGGCCCGCCGCATCAACCGCGTCCCGCCTAAAATCGCGCTGCTGGACCTGGGCGACAGCGGCAGCGTGCTCGGCGGCATGTTGGACGACTACTTGAACAACGCGGGCCTGGACTTCCCGGGCGCGGGCGGATGCCCCACGGGAACCACGTCCAGTTGCAACCGCAACAGCAAGAATCCGGGCCTCATCTACGACGCCATCCAGGCCAACAAGGACCTCATCTCCACGGCGACCCACACGTACGGCCTGCTCAACGCGCTGGACCCCGTCACCAAGAAGCCCCGCTACAAGGTGTTCTGGGCGCCCCACTGGGAAATCGGCAACAGCTCACATGCCGAATACAAGCCCAACGGAGACGGCGCCGGCACGCAGCGCGAAAACGTCCTCAACAACATCGCGTACTTCACCAACCAGCGCGGCAACGGCCTCTTCGCCGAGTGCGCGAGCATCTGGTCCTACGAGACGACCCAACGCGCCAATGGCACGGCGGTGACGAGTTCCCACTTCCAGGGCGAGAGCGGCTTCGAGAAGAACATGCTCACCAATGGTGGCAATTGGAACGGCCGCAACTGCACGGACCCGGACTACCTGGCCCTGCCGCTGACCAACCGCGAGCAATGCATCCTCTACCCGAACCCCGGGGACCCATTCTCGCAGATGGGCGACTTCAGCCTCAACAGCGTCACGGGTCACACCCAGAACTATCGCGCCACCTACAAGAACGGTGTGCGCCGTCTGGCGGTGAGCTGGTTCAAGTACGAGGACACGCACGTCTTTGACAACGTCACCGACGTGGGCGGGGACAGCCGACGAGGGCACGACTTCTTCTCCTTCAACCAGAAGGACAATGACCCGAAGAAGGCGACCATCGTCTACCTCGCGGGCCACGACTACCAGAAGAGCGTCGCCGGAACGCGCGTCGTGCTCAACACGCTGCTCAACCTGGGCTCCGAGCCGCTGAGCAGCGAGCGCGCGCTCTCCGCGCCCGTCGCCTTCGACGACACCAACGGCAGCGACACCGACGGGTCGCGCGCGCTGGTGCTGGCGGCCACCTACGACGCCGTCTCCGGTTACCCACCGGGCGCCGACACCTTCACCCCGACCCAGGCCGCCCATTGGGTGTTCCCCTTCTTCCCGGGCCATCTGCGCGCGCACTCGCTCATCGGCGGTGACGCGCTCGCCACGGGCGAGAGCGACCTGGATGCCGCCACGCTCTGGGACGCGGACGCCCAACTGCCCCTGCCCGGAGCCCGCAACCTCTTCACGTACTTCGGCGGACAGGTGACGGCCAATCCGACGCTCGGCACCGGCCTGCGCGCGCCTCGCGGGGTGATGCAGGTGGGCTGGAAGCCGCAGAACGTGGCGGGCACCGCCCTCACCGCGGGCTGCGTGGACGTGCTCAAGCTGGGTGAGGCCACCAACCCAGATGGCACATCGCGCTTCGACTTCATCACCACGCCCACGGGCGACGGCGTGTGCGACCTGCAGCAGGCGGTGCAGTACACCGAGCAGCTCGCGGGCTCCGACTTCGGCGTGAGCACGGAGACCATCAACAAGGCCAGGCTCGCCGCGGACCTGAACACGGTGAAGCAGATGCTGCAGCGCGTGCGTGGATACTGCGTCGCCACCTCGAAGAGCGGCGGCACGTCGACGCCCATCTTCACGCCGTCCGACAGCCAGTGTGACAACGAAGACGCGGACAACCGCGCGCATCTGGGCGGCTTCGTGCACTCGTCTCCGGCCGTGGTGAAGTCCAGCGCCTACATTCCGGACCGGGTCGCGCCCCGCCCCACCGTGGCGTACGCGGCGGGCCTGGACGGCCAGCTCCACGCGTTCTACGTGTCGGGCGGCGCGCGGTACGACGGCCCGGCGGACTCCCTGTCGTTCCCGAACATCAGCCCCGCGGCCTCGGCCTTCCCCACGGACTGGAGCACGAGCTTCCGCAGCGGCACCACGCCGAAGCCGGGCACGGAGCTGTGGAGCTTCATCCCCGCCACCCAGTTGCCGTGGTTGCGCAGCAACAACGCACGCGTCAACAGCGCGCCGGTGGTGATGGATGTCTTCGCGGACTTCGTCGGCAGCGGCAAGCGCGAGTGGCACACCGTGCTGGTCGCCAACGTGGGCAACACGGGCCGGGACTTGTTCGCCATGGACATCACCAACCCGCTGCGCCCGGTGCTGCTGTGGCACCTGGTGGGCAGCCACTTCCAGACGGGCGCCTTCCCTCCGCATGCGCCCGTGGAACTGGCCGACCGTGACACGGGCGGCGTGGACTGGGCGGTGAAGTGGAAGGAGAGCAACGCGCTCTTCCTGATGGCGCCGCAGTCCGACCCGGGCCGGCTGCCCACGGGCCTCTACAACTACGGAGGACTGGGCGGCACGCGTGGCCTGTCCGTGGGAGTCGTGCGCCAGGGACTCGAGCCCACCTACGCGGTCTTCGTCGCCTCCAGCAGCTCGGGCGCGAGCGGCGCACCCACGTACGGCATGGAGGTCTTCGCCATCGACGCCGCCACCGGACAGAAGCTGTGGCAGTGGGAGCAGGACTACACCCAGGCGTGGGTGGACAACTCCGCGCCCACCGCGCCCACCGTGCTGACGGACACCGGCGGCGCCGCGCGCCTGTACGTGGGAGACATGGAGGGACGGCTGTGGGAACTGGACGGCGCCACCGGGCAGAACGTCAACGTGGCGCGCCTGGGCCCCGCATGCTCCACGGCGGCGCCCTGCAAGTACCCCGCGCTGGACACCCGCTCCACCGACACCCAGCGCCGCCCCATCACCACCAACGTGGCGCTGGCCCGGCTGCCGCAGTCCATCGAGTCGGGGAGCGCCCTCAAGGGCTATGAGGGTGAGCTCATCGCCATGGTGGGAACGGGCGGCGTGGACTGGGTGCAGCCCACCGTCGCGGGCCAGTTCCACCTGGCGCTGCTGGACCGCAGGCGCCGGCTGCCCCTGGGAACCAACGGCACCAAACTCGACGGCGCCCCCGTGACGGCCTCCGAGGCGAACACGCTCGCCTCTCAGTCCGGCGTGCTTCAGGAGCCGCCGCCCTTCCCCCTGACGTTCGCCGCTCCACGGCACCTGTACGGGAACATCACCGTGGCGGGCCGCACCGCGTACTTCACCACCGCGCAAGGGAAGGTGGGCGACCTGATGTCGCTCGACGCGAAGACCGCGGGAAACACGTGGAGCATCGACCTGGGCGACACCGCCACCTCGGCCAGCACCGCGGCCACCGCCTTGCCAGGACTGAGCCTGGCCAACTTCGGCGGCGTGGCGGTGTACCACCGCAATACGGGCAGCGGGTCCTCGGACTACGTGGTGGGGCTCGAGGTGAGCCGCATCACCAACACGCGCATCGACAACAGCGGGACGAAGGGCCCCTCCAGCCCCAACGAGGAACTGCGCGTCAACGGACAGGGCGGCTTCATCTTCCGGCTGCTCAACTGGAGCCAGAGGTTCTTCGAATGAGCCAGGACTCTCGCGCGCTCCGCCGGGGCGCCACCCTCATCGAGGTGCTCATCGCCATGACGGTGCTGGCGCTCGCCTCCGTCGGCGCCGTGGGCGGCATGGTGTTCGCCTCCCGCGACGTGCATGACGGACAACTGCTCCAGGTGAAGCGCCTGCTGCTCGAGGCGAGCACGCAGCGGCTGTGGCTGGCCTCCAAGGGGCCGCTGCTCAACGAGGCAGTGGACCGTCCCAGCACCTTCCCCACGGACCTGGCGCCTGGCGCCGCGCCGTGGAAGGTAGACCCGAGCCCCGCCGTGGCGGGGGACCCCAGCAGCGGCGCGTACTTCAAGCTGTCCGCCTCCGGCCTGGTGGAGCCCCTCACCGGAATCGCCGCGGGCACGGCCTGCAACCACGCCTCGCTGCCCGAGGGCACGTACTGCCGCGAGATGCTTGTCACGAAGGGCCTGCCCAAAGACCCACCCACCGCCGCGTCCGCGCTCCTGCCTCCCGGCTCGCGGCCGGTGACGGTGTGGACCCGCGTGGTGCGCAAGGGCGACACCGCCGAGCGCGCGCAGGCGCACAACGAGGTGTTCGTCCAATGAGAACCTCGCGCGGGATGACGTTGATTGAAGTGATGGTGGCCCTGGTCCTCTCCGCCATCATCATCGCGGCCGCCTCGGCGCTGGTGGTCGCCGGCAGCCGCATCATCCACAACACGGAGCACACCGCGGACAGCCATGACGCCTCCCGGCTCGCCGGCGAGGCCATCATGAACATGGTGCGGCAAGCGGGGGCGGGGGCGCCGGGCGGCATCTGGACCTCACGAGGAGGCGCGCCCGCGCGCATCAACGCCATCTTCGGGAGCGACGGCGCCTCCAGCACCGACGACCTGTGGCTGGTGGTGCCGGACCGCAACTACCTCGGCGAGCCGTGTGTCACGCCAGGCGCCGCCGCCTCCGTGGTGCGCCCTGGCACGGGGGTCATCCGCGTCAACTGCACGCAGAGCCTCAAGGCGAACTCACTCCACCTCGTCAGCAACATGACGAGCGCGGCCCTCCTCTCCACCGTCGTGATGACTCCGCAGAGCCCGGGGACTCCCGGCCAGGTGCAGTACGCCGAGTCTGGCGTCAGCGGCTTCTCCAACGCGCCGGAGAAGGGCGGCTACCAGGTGGGAGACCTCGTGTATCCCGTGCGGCTGGTGCACTTCTTCATCGGCCCACACCCCACGTCGGGACGTCCGTCGCTCATGCGCGCGGACGGACGGCTCCTGGTGGATTCGATGGGGCGTCCCTTCTCGGATGTGGACGCGGCGACCAGCCCTCCCATGCTCGTGCAGGAGAACGTGGAGAACCTGCAGGTGGCGTTCGGCTTCGACTCCACGGGCGAGGAGAACCCGGAGCGCTACACGTGGGAGCACGGGCTGTCTCCGGACTTCAAGCCAGGACTTCGCGCGGTGCGCATCAACGTGGTGGCCACCGGCCGCAACCAGCGCCGCAACACCCAGAGCACCGCCGTGCTGGATGACGACAAGCCCATCGCCGTGGAGAACTTCACGCCGCCCGCCCCCGTCGTCGCGGATGGTCTCTACCGCAGCCTCTACACCCGCCGTCTGGAGCTGCCCAACCTGGCGGCCGCCAACCTGTGAGCCTCGCGATGCGCAAGTCCCTGCATCCCTCTCCTCGCGGCGCCACGCTGCTCGTCGTCGTCATGCTCGTCCTCATCCTGCTGGGGCTCGTCGGCAGCCTGATGATGTACGCGGGCGGAGAGCGCGTGCGCGCCGTCTCCCACGCACGCGCCGGCCAGCGCCAGAGCTGCGCGGAGAGCGGCCTCCAACTCGCGCGCAGCTACTACGGGCGCAACTACGCGAGCTGGAACAGCTTCCTCTCCGCGCCGAGCAGCTACGACCCCGTGCCCTCGTCGTTCAACCCCACGCCCGCCGACCCGAAGTCGTCCGCCCTGCTCACCGCGCACCCAGAGCTCTTCGCGGACGTGGACGGCGATGGGGAGATGGACGTGTTCCTCTACATCCGCGACAACGAGGACGAGTTCGACCCGCTGCCCACCGACTGGCGGCGCGACAATGACCAGGTCGCGCTGGTGGGCGCCATCTGCATCTCCAAGACGCTGCGCCCGCGCCGGAGCGACGGCACCCAGGACCCGTCCACGCTCGCGCTGGAGGGGCTGCTCAGCTACAACGGCGGCGGCGGCACCAACTGCTCCCAGGGAAACACGGGCACGGGCGCGGGCAACTGCAACTGACGAGGGGGCCCTTCATCTCCCGCGCGCGCTCGCGCCGCGGGCGTGGGAGGATGGGGACCATCCCCCTCTTGGAAGGACCCTGGAATGCCCACGCTTGAAGATGCGATTGCGCTCGCGGTGGAGGCGCATCGCGGACAGCGGGACAAGGCGGGCCAGCCCTACGTGCTGCACCCGCTGAGGTTGATGCTGAAGCTGGAGACGGAGGAGGAGCGCACCGTCGCCGTCCTTCACGACGTGGTGGAGGACACGCCCTGGACGCTGGAGCGCCTGCGCGAGCGCGGCTATCCGGAACCGGTGCTGCGCGCGCTGGAGGGCCTCACCCGGCGGAAGGACGAGTCCTACGAGGCCTTCATCGAGCGGCTGCGCCCCGACGCGCTGGCGCGCCGGGTGAAGCTCGCGGACCTGGAGGACAACATGGACGTGCGCCGGTTGACGGCGGTGACGGCCAAGGACACCGAACGGCTCGCCCGCTACCGCGCCGCCTGGGCGCGGCTGCGAGAGCCCTGAAACACGACGGTCCGGAGCGCCACGAGGGCACTCCGGACCGCGGTGCGAGCCCAGCACCCGCCGAGGAAAGCCGGTGCTGGTCTCTGTCTGTGCTGACTACGCCTTCGCGAGCTGGCGCAGCACGAACTGCAGGATGCCGCCGTGGCGGTAGTAGTCGAGCTCGTTGGGCGTGTCGATGCGGCACACCGCCGTGAACTCCTTGGTGCCGCCCTCGCCCGTGGCCTTCACGGTGAGCTTCTTCTGCGGCGCCAGGTCCTGCGCGACGCCCGTGATTTCGAACGTCTCGTGGCCGGTGAGGCCCAGCGACTGCGCGTCCTGGCCCGCCTCGAACTGCAGCGGCAGCACGCCCATGCCGACGAGGTTGGAGCGGTGGATGCGCTCGAAGCTCTTGGCGATGACGGCCTTGACGCCCAAGAGCTGCGTGCCCTTGGCGGCCCAGTCACGGCTGGAGCCCGTGCCGTACTCGGCGCCGGCCAGCACCACCAGCGGCGTGCCGTCCGCCTGGTACTTCATGGAGGCGTCGTAGATGCTCATCCGCTCGCGGGTGGGGATGTGCACGGTGACGCCACCCTCCACGCCGGGAACCAGCAGGTTCTTCAGGCGGATGTTGGCGAAGGTGCCGCGCACCATCACCTCGTGGTTGCCGCGGCGCGCGCCGTAGGAGTTGAAGTCCTTGGGCTCCACGCCCTCGGCCATCAGGTACTTGGCGGCCGGGCTCGTCTTCGCGATGTTGCCCGCGGGCGAGATGTGGTCCGTCGTGACGGAGTCACCCAGGAGCGCCAGCACGCGCGCGCCCTTGATGTCCTGCGTCGCCTTGGGCTCCTTCGGCAGGTTCTCGAAGAAGGGCGGCTTGCGCACGTAGGTGGACTTGGCGTCCCACTGGAACGTGGAGCCCTTGCCCACGGGCAGCTGCTGCCAGAGCGCGTCGCCCTCCATGGCGTGCGCGTACTGGTGGCGGAACTGCTCGGGCTTCACCGCGGAGCGGATGAGGGTCTGGATCTCCTCGTTGGTGGGCCAGATGTCCTTGAGGAACACCGGGCGTCCGTTCGGGTCCGTGCCGAGCGGCTCCTTGTCCAAATCCAACCCCACCTCGCCGGCCAGCGCGTACGCCACCACCAGCGGCGGGCTGGCCAGGTAGTTCATGCGCACGTGCGGGTTGATGCGGCCCTCGAAGTTGCGGTTGCCGGAGAGCACCGCGGCGACGACCAGGTCGCCTTCGACGACGGCGTTGGCGACAGGCTCCGTCAGCGGACCGGAGTTGCCGATGCAGGTGGTGCAGCCGTAGCCGACGACGTGGAAGCCGACGGCCTCCAGGTAGGGCAAGAGGCCCGCGTCACGCAGGTACTCGGTGACGACGCGGCTGCCCGGCGCCAGGCTGGTCTTCACCCAGGGCTTCGGGTTGAGGCCGCGCTCCACGGCCTTCTTCGCCAGGATGCCCGCGCCCACCAGCACCGCCGGGTTGGAGGTGTTGGTGCACGAGGTGATGGAGGCAATCACCACCGCGCCGTGGCCCAACTGGTAGCTCTCACGGCCGTTCTTCACGGTGACGGTCTGCGCCAGCCGCTCGGGCGGCACTTCCGCCGCGGGGGCCTTGGCCTTGCCGCCACCCTCGTCGTCCTCGCCCTTGCTCTTGCCCGCGGCCAGCATCTCCACGAGCGACTTCTCGTAGCCGGCCTTCATGTCCTTGAGCGGGACGCGGTCCTGCGGGCGCTTGGGGCCCGCGAGGCTGGGCACCACGGTGGCCAGGTCCAGTTCCAGCGTGTCGCTGAAGAGGGGGTCCTGCGCGTCGTCCTTGCGCCACAGGCCCTGCTCCTTGGCGTACGCCTCGGTGAGGGCCACGGCGGCCTCGGGGCGGCCGGTGAAGCGCAGGTAGTTGAGGCTCTCCTCGTCCACCGGGAAGAAGCCGATGGTCGCGCCGTACTCGGGCGCCATGTTGGCGATGGTCGCGCGGTCCGGCAGGGACAGGCCCTTGAGGCCGCTGCCGTAGAACTCCACGAACTTGCCGACCACGCCCTTCTTGCGAAGCATCTGCGTGACGGTGAGCACCAGGTCCGTCGCCGTCGCGCCCGCGGGCAGCTTGCCGGTGAGCTTGAAGCCCACCACCTGCGGGATGAGCATCGTGATGGGCTGGCCGAGCAGCGCGGCCTCCGCCTCGATGCCGCCCACGCCCCAGCCCACCACGCCCAGGCCGTTGATCATCGTGGTGTGGCTGTCGGTGCCCACCAGCGTGTCCGGGTACACGGTGGAGCCCTGGCGGAACGTCACCTGCGCCAGGTACTCGAGGTTGACCTGGTGGCAGATGCCGATGTCCGGCGGAACGACGCCAAAGCCCTTGAACGCGCTCTGGCCCCAGCGGAGGAACGCGTACCGCTCACGGTTGCGCTCGAACTCCAGCTCGGCGTTCTCCTTGAAGGCCGCCGTCGTGGCGAAGGAGTCGATCTGCACCGAGTGGTCGATGACCAGGTCGGCGGGGTTGCGCGGGTTGATCTTCCCGGGGTCACCGCCCATGGAGGCCAGCGCCTCACGCATCGCGGCCAGGTCCACCACGGCGGGCACGCCGGTGAAGTCCTGGAGCAGCACGCGCGCGGGGTGGAAGGAGATCTCCACGTCCGGGGTGGCCTTGGGGTCCCACGCGAGCATCTTCTCGACGTGCTCCCGCTTGACGACACGACCGTCCTCGTTGCGAAGCAGGTTCTCCAAGAGCACCTTCAGGGAGAACGGCAACCGCTCCACCGAAGGATGTGCCTTGGCCAGCTTGCTCAGGCTGAAGAAGTCATAGGTCGCCGAGCCCACCTGGAGCTTGGACTTCGTACCGAAACTGTCGGTCATGTGCGGTGCCGTCCTTCCGTGCGCAGGATGTGGGACCTTCTAGGCTCGCTGTTGACGCGTTGCAAAGGGTTCCTGCATGCGCATCCAGCGATGGACTGTTGCCCCAGCAAGGGTCCAGCCCCACTCATCGGAACCATGCGTATGGCTGGGGAGTGTCCGCCTCCAACACCCCGTCCGTCACGGACGGGGTGCGGGGGGGACACCCCCGAGGTCTCAGAGCCGTTCCCGCAGGGCGAGCAGGACGCGCTCCAGCAGCTTGCGCCACAGGGGCCGGCGGCGGAACTCCGCGAGCGTCACCTCCCGGCAGCCCGTGCAGTCCTCGCGGAACGACGCCTCCAGCGTCCGTCCCAGGCGAGGGTCGGCGAAGACGGCGTTGACCTCGTGGTTGAAGGCCAGGCTCAGCCGCTCCAGGTTGAAGGAGCCCACCGTCCCCCAGGCCCCGTCCACCACCGCCGTCTTCGCGTGGAGCACGCCCCGCTGCCACTCGAAGATGCGCACCCCCGCCCCCAGCAGCTTCTCGTAGAAGGTCCGGGAGATGAACTCCAGCAGGGGGTGGTCGCTGCGGGCGTTGAGGAGCAGACGCACCTCCACGCCCCGCCGGGCCGCGTCGCGCAGCACGGCCACCAGGCGCCGGTCCGGAACGAAGTACGCCGCGGCGATGAGCACGCTGTGCCGCGCGCGCTGGATGGCGTGCAGATAGGCCCGGTGGATGCCCCGGCGGCTGGACAGCACCGCCACGCCCACGTGTCCCCGGCCCATGGGGCGCTTTCGCCACCGGTGCAGGCCCCGCGCGAAACGGTGGAAGCGGTCCTGGAACATCATCCGCCACGTGGCCAGGAAGCGCCGCTCCAGCGCGTGCACGGCGGGGCCTTCGATGCGCAGCACGTCGTCGCGCCAGCCCGCGCCCTGCCCCTCCGGTGCCCAGTGCGCGGAGATGTTCACCCCGCCGGTGAAGGCCACCTCTCCGTCGACGACGAGAATCTTGCGGTGGTCCCGGCGCACCAGGTGGCGCCACCCTCGAGCCAGGCTGAAGGGCTTGAAGGGACGGATGTCCACCCCACGCTGGCGCAGCGCCTCGAAGAAGCCCTTGCGGCTGGTCCACGAGCCCACCGCGTCGTAGAGCACCTTCACGTGGACGCCGCGCCCGGCGGCCTCCGCGAGCGCCTGGCCGAACAGCTCACCGACGGCGTCGGTGATGAACATGTACGTCTCCAGGCGGATGTAGCGCCGGGCGCCACGGATGGCCTCCAGCATCGCCGGGTACGCCTCCACGCCATCGCGCAGCAGCACGCAGGAGTTGCCGCGAGACACCACGTGGCCACGCGGCAGGTAGTAGCGCGCGAGCAGCAACGGGGAGACGCCAGAGCTCCACGGCGGTGACCGCTCCCCTTCCGGGCTCACCTCCAGGGAGTGCTCCACATCGAGCCCCGGAACAGAGGGCCCCTCCATGCCGCGCCGGACACGGGGGCCCGAAGCCTGGGCGACGTGGGAGTCCGCCTCGTCCTCTCCCGACACAGCCGCCGTCCGGCTCATCGCCTCCAGGTCGCGCATGGCGTCCCTACGGTGATGACGCCCTCACGAGCCGGCAACCCCCTGGGGCCGCCCAAGCGGTCCCCAGGGGCAGGTCAACGTCCACGGGCGGACGAAACAACCCGTGGCGAAACCGTGACTTCTACAGCCCGTACTCCGACCGCTTGTTCTCGGCGCGGGTGGCGCAGGGCTGGTCGTACTCGGGGAAGTACTGCTTCACGTGGTCCAGGGTGGCGGAGGCGCCCTTGTAGTTGCCCTGGTTGTAGTAGCCCTCCACCTCGAGCAGCAGCTTGGCGCACGTCCTGTCCAGCTCCTGCTGCGCCGCCTTCATGCGCTCCTGGGCCTCGTAGTAGAGGTCCGGCTTGGGCTCCGGGTGGGCCTCCAGCATCAGCCATGCCTCGCGGAAGGACTTCCACGCCTCGTAGCGGTTGCGGGCGCCGATGTCCGGCGTGTCGTTGTTCTTGCGGCCACGCTTGTAGGACTCGGTGGCCTGACGCACGAGCTCCTCGGGGAGCAGCTCGGGCAAGAGCGCGCTCTCGACCCACACGTTCCAGATGCGCCAGGGGTCCTCGCCCGGCGGATTCTTGGTGTTGTCGAAGACGATGCGGTTGGGCTCGCCCTTCTTCAGGTGCTGGGACGGAATCATCATCTCCAGCGCGCGGTCCTGGCTGGCCAGCGTGTCCGGAGGCACCTTGCCCACGTCCACGCCGTTGACGCTGACCATCACCTCGTCCTTGGAGATGCCCTGCGCCTGGTAGTGGAGGATGACCACGGCCCGGGTGGCGGCGGTGTACTCCCACTCGAAGATCTTCATGTCCGCGCGGGGCCACGTCACGTCCGGGCCCAGGCCGAACGAGTCGCGGATGGGCTGCCGGGTGAGAATCGCGGGCTCCTCGCCCACGGGCCCGGTGTCCGAGCCGCTCAGCACCAGCCAGTACAAGAGGCCGAAGATGCCCAGCACCACCGCGACGCCGCCACCCACCACGCCGCCGCGCACCGCGTTGCTGGCATCCGCCCAGAACAGCTTGGCGCTCGCGACCAGCCCCGGGGACTCACGGCGGATGCGGGCACGCTCCGCGGCGGACAGGCCGCTCGCTCCGGCGTTGGCCTGGGGACGCGCGCGCACGGGCGCCGAGTTCTCCCGAGGAGGGGGACGGCGGGGCGCGGGCGAGGAATTCCCAGCGCGCTCGATGGCCGCGGGCTCCGACGCGGGCACGGCCGAGCGGGAACCACTGCCCGAGCCTCCTGCGGGCCGCAGCGCGCGCAGGTTGTTGCGCGTGGCCCCCTGACGCATCTCCTCCAGCGCGTTCTCGTCCGCGCCGTCGGGAGCCAGGGCCACGCCCTTGTTGCGCTGCCGCTTGAGGGCATCCACGGAGACGATGCGCGTGCTGTTCGCGCCGTCCTCCGCGCCGGCCGGCAGCTCCTCCTCACCCGTGGACGACTCCGCCGTCATCAGGGTGAAGACGAAGGTCACCGGCCCCAGGGTCAGCTTGTCACCGTCCTCCAGGGCCTGGGTCTGCACGGCGGAGCCGTTGAGCAGGGTGCCGTTGGCGCTGCCCTGGTCCTCGACGCTGTAGGCGTCTCCGTCGAGGAACAGGCGGCAGTGGCGGCGGGACACACCGGGGTCGTACAGGACGACGTCGCATTCGGACGTACGACCGATGAGCACGGAGTCCTGGTCGAAGACGAACTCCTTGCCGGCGTCTTTTCCCTCGGAGATCGTCAGCTGGAAAGGCATGGGGCGCCTACAATCCTATCGATGCACGCGCCGCCCGGGCAACGGCGGCTCGCGCGGAGACCGGTTCCACCACCTCCGCCTCGCCGCCGAACGACAACACCCACTGCGTGAGCCAGCGCTCGCTGTCCCCCGCGACCAGGACCTCCACCCCACCATCCGCGAGCGGCCGGGCGTCCTGCCCGAAGCGCTCCTTCACGTAGGGTGCCGCCACGGGTGAGAAACGCACACGCACGGAGTCCTCGGAGCGGCTCCGAGCCGGGTTGGGGACATCCGCCCGGGCGTCGGGCGGGAGGACGAACGGCGTTTCGGTGATGACGATGTCCTCCATGCGGTCCAACCGGAAGAGGCGGGAGTCCTGGCGGGTGTGACAGAAGCCCTGGAGATACCACTGTCCCCGGTGGCTGAGCAGCTCATAAGGCCGCACCCGGCGAGGCTCGGCGGCGCGGCCGGGGCTGGCGTAGCCGAACGTCACCTCCAGCCGCTCGAGGATGGCCCGGGTGAGCGGCCCCAGCGCCTGGGGCGCCTCCGCGGAGGCATCAATCTTTCGATACATTTCGCGGTAGCGCTCCCGCACCTGGGGAGGCAGCACGCGCTCCAGCTTCTGGAGGGCGCTCTGGAGCGCATCTCCGGAGGCCGGGCGCAAGAGCTCCGCCGAGGCGGCCAGCGCCGCGGCCTCTCCCGCCGTCAGCCGGGGCGGCGCGAACAGCCGCTGGTCCAGGTCCACGTAGACGCGGTCATTGTCCACGTAGATGTCGATGTAGTCGTCGGGGTTGAACGGGGGCCGGCCCACGCAGGTGAGCAGGTCCAGCTCCTCCAGCAGGTCCTCGCGGCTGACGTTGAGGGCGCGAGCGAGCGCCTCCACCGTGACGCCCGGGTGCTTGGACACGTACGGAACCAGGAACAGCAGGCGGCGAAGCCGCTCGTGGACGTTGCTCATGCGGTCACCTTGCCTTCCAGCGCGTCCGCGTGACGGTTGGCGACCCGCGCGGCCATCTCCCTCAACCGGGACCGGGCACTCTCCGGCCCCTCCACGACGCAGTCCGCGCCCAGCGAGAGACAGAAGCGCGCCAGTCCATCCAGGAAGCTCACCCGCAGCTTCGCGAGCGTGAGCCCCTCGCCCTTCGGCTCCAACGTCGCGCCGGGAAAGAGCCCCGAGGCACGCGCCGCCAGCGGTCCCGACAAGCGCAACACCACTTCCAACGGCTCGTGGAAGCGGTGCTGCCACGGGAAGTACGCCACGTGGTTGTCGAGCGAGAAGTCCTCCGGCACCTGGAAGTCCGGCGTGCGCGGGCGCGCGGTGTTGACCTTCAGCTCACGGACGCGGTGCACGTGGAACGTGCGCAGCCCACCCCGCAGGTGGCAGTGCCCCACCAGGGTCCAGACGCCACGGCGCAGCGCGAGGCCATACGGGTCCACGCGGCGGTGGGTGGCGTTGGGGTGCTTGGGACTGGCGTAGGAGATCTCCACCCACTTGCGCGCGGCGCACGCATCCCAGAGCTGCTCCAGGCGGGCGGAGACTTCCTTCACCTGTCCTTCCTGCACCGCGCCCAGCTCCATGCGGACCCTGGGCGTGGGCAGCGACTGGCCCGCGAAGAAGCCAATCTTGCGCAGCGCGTGCGCCAGGTCATCGCGGCCCGGGAAGACGCCGGACGCCAGCGCCGCGGAGCCCGCGGCATAGAGCACGGCCAGCTCCTCCTTGGTCAGGTCCGCCTCTGGCAGATAGTAGGCGTCGCGGTCGACGATGTAGCCGTCGCGGCGTTCGTCATCGCCCTGGACGTAGGTGAGGGGGAAGCCCAGCTCCACCAACTCCGCCTTGTCCCGCTCGAACTTGCGCTCGGCGGCATCATCCGAGCCTCCGTAGTCAGCGGGGAAGTGCTCGCGCAGCTCGGCCCATGAGATGGGCTCGCGCGCGTCGAGCAAGAGGGCCACGAGGTCGAGGATGCGTTCGGTGCGGTCCATTCGGGAAGGTCGGCGACGATGCCGGGCGGACCCCGGGGGGTCAAGGAAGGGGCGTATGCCTGGCTGGAAAGATGGGGGGGACGACCGTCCGGGGCGCATGCGTCGGGCTGATATCTGGCCCAGACTGAACACACAAGCAGGTATTCAAAAGTAAGATTCTTGTATATTGAGTAGAGAATCCAGGACCTCCCAAGGAGAGCTCGCACTCCGGGCGCGACTTGGGGTATTCCTGCGCCAGCATCAGAAGGGACTTCACCATGAACCGCACCTTCCGTGACGTGGTTGCCGGGCTGGCACTGCTGGTGGGGCTGGCTTGCGCGGTGATGCCTTCTTCCGCCGAAGCCGAGCCACTCTACTTCGCCGTCGAGGTCTGGCGGGAAGGCCGGCTGGTGGCCAGGCCCAAGCTGTTGGGAGAGACGGGACGCACGCTGCGCGCCGAGCGCCGCCGCCCGGGTGCTCCGCTCGCGGACTACCGGCTGGTGCTGGAGCCTCGCGCGGATGGCGAGTCGTTCCTGCTCAAGCTGGACCTGCTGTTGCCGGAGACCCAGGGACACCAGGAGCTGGCGCTCCTGCACGGCCAGCAGCGCAAACTGCAGCTCGGCAGTGTTCCGGGCGAGCTGGAAGTGTCGCTGCTCCTGATGAAGGTGGACTCGCCGGAGTTCCGCGCGCTGATGGAGTTGAACGCGGCGGGGGGCAAGGGCTCCTCCGCCTGGTCCATCTAGCGGCACGCGGCTCCCCGCTGGGAGTCGCCTCCTCCGAAGTTAGAGCACCGCCAGGTCGTCGCGGTGCACGGCTTCATCCAGGTAGCGGTAGCCCAGGACCGACTCGATGTCGGAGGTGCGCCGCCCCGCGATGCGCCGGAGTTCCTGGGCGTCATAGGACGCGAGACCTCGCGCGAACACCTCGCCGGACTCGTCCGCCAGATCCACGGGGTCGCCGCGATCAAAGTCTCCCTCCACGCTCCGCACGCCACTGGGCAGCAGGCTGCGCTTGCCTTGAACGATGGCGTCGCGTGCGCCCGCGTCCACTCGAAGCGTGCCGAGCGGCCGCAGCGCATGGGCGATCCACGCGGCGCGAGAACCCCTGCGTGCCCCGGTGGGCTCAAAGAGGGTGCCCACGGCTTCGCCGCCCAGCACGGCGCGCAGCCGGCCGGGCACGGCGCCCGAGGTGACGACACTGCGGATGCCCTGCTCCGCGGCGCTCGAGGCGGCGCGCACCTTGGTCGCCATGCCGCCAGTGCCCACGCCACTCGACGTGCCTCCCGCGAGCGCGAGCACCTCGGGCGTCACCTCCTCCACCGTCTCCAGCAGCTTCGCGTTCGCATCCCGGCGAGGGTCCGCCGTGTGCAGTCCATCCACGTCGGAGAGGAGGACCAGCGCGTCCGCCTCCACCACGCCCGCCACCAGTCCCGCCAGGGTGTCGTTGTCGCCGAACTTCAGCTCGTCCACGGAGACGGTGTCGTTCTCGTTGATGACCGGCACCACGTGTGCGGACAGGAGCCGCTCCAGCGTGTGCTTCACGTTGAGGTAGCGCCGACGGTCGCGCATGTCCTCGTGGGTGAGGAGCACCTGGGCGACCGCCTGTCCCTGCCCTCCGAAGACGTCCTCGTAGGCCTGCATCAGCCGGCTCTGCCCCACCGCGGCGCAGGCCTGCTTGCCTGGGATGTCGCGAGGGCGAGCGGACAAGCCCAGCCGCTCCACGCCGAGGGCGATGGCGCCGCTGGAGACCACCACCAGTTCGCGGCCCTGGGCCGCCCATAGCAAGTCCCTGCCCAGCGCCTCGAAGTGCTCGCGGTTGAAGCGGCCGGTGGCATGGGTGAGGGCGTTGGTGCCGATCTTCACCACCACGCGCTTCGCGGCGCGCAGGGCGTTACGTCCCGAGTGACTCACGCGCCGCAGCGTAGGACGGAAATGGAAACAGCGGGCAAGGTCCGTGTGTTCAGTAAGGTTCCCGCCTCTCGGGCTGGAGGGCCAGTGTGTCAGCCACCTGGAGAAGGCTCCGTATAAAGTGCCGGAATGGATGGGGGCGGCCGGCCCTCGTCGGGAGAGCAAGGTTTGAAGGAAATCTACGGCAACACCCTGGGCCTCAAGGCGAACGAGCAACATCGGCTGCGGAACACCTTCCGCCGACGGGTGTCCCCGCACGAAATCGTCTCACCCGAGCTCGCCCGCCACCTCACCGAGCTGTCACACGAGACGAACCGCCAGGTGGGCGTGCTCATCAATCGCAAGGGCGAAATCGAGCATGTGGTGGTCGGCAATGCCCACAAGCTGGAGCTGCCCGACATCGGCCGTGCTCGCGCGGGCCAGGTGCGTCTGCGTGGCCTGCGGCTGGTCCACACGCATCTCAAGAGCGAGCCCCTCACCAAGGACGACCTGACGGACCTGGCGCTGCTGCGGCTGGACTGCGTGGCCGCCGTCGGCGTGGGGAACGAGGGCCTTCCGAGCGTGCTGCACTACGCCTACCTCGTGCCGGAGAACGGCACCGGTGAGTTCTGGCACGTCGCCACCCTCCCCTCCGTGCACCAGGAGCAGCCCGACCTGGTGGATACGCTGGGCGCGCTCGAGGAGGAGTTCAGCCGCAAGGCGGCGGCGCGCGCGGTGAGCGGACGGGAGAAGGCCATCCTCGTCGCGGTGTGCCTGGATGGAAACCGCGGCCGGGCGGAGGCGAGCCTCGCGGAGCTGAAGGAGTTGGCGCGCACGGCGGGCGTGGAGGTGGTGGACAGCGTGCTCCAGGTGAAGCGCGAGGCGGACCCTCGCTACCTCATCGGCCGGGGCAAGCTGGAGGACCTGAACCTGCGCTCGATGCAGTCCATGGTGGACCTGCTCATCTTCGACAAGGACCTCACCCCGTCGCAGGGGCGCCACATCGGCGAGGCGACCAGTCTGAAGATATTGGACCGCACGCAGCTCATCCTCGACATCTTCGCGCAGCGCGCGCAGAGCGCCGAGGGCAAGCTCCAGGTGGAGCTGGCGCAGCTGAAGTACCGGCTTCCTCGGCTGGTGCAGAGCGACGACTCGCTCAGCCGGCTGGCGGGCGGAATCGGCGGCCGAGGCCCTGGCGAGACGAAGCTGGAGATCGACCGTCGCCGGGTGCGCGAGCGAATCACCCATCTGGAGAAGCGCATCGACACGATTGGACGTGAGCGCAGCGTGCGGCGGGCGCAGCGCAACCGCCGCGAGCTGCCGGTCATCTCCATCGTCGGGTACACCAACGCGGGCAAGTCCACGCTGCTCAACGCCATCACCAACGCGCAGGTGCTGGCGGAGAACAAGCTGTTCGCCACGTTGGACCCGACCAGCCGCAGGCTGCGCTTCCCGCAGGAGCGAGAGGTCATCATCACCGACACGGTGGGCTTCATCCGGGACCTGCCCAAGGACCTGGTGGCGGCCTTCCGCGCCACGCTGGAGGAGCTGTACGACGCGAGCCTGCTGCTGCACGTGGTGGACGCGGCGGACCCGGCGCGCGACGAGCAGGTGGAGGCGGTGGAGAAGATCCTCTCGTCGCTGGGGCTGATGGAGAAGCCCCGGTTGATGGTGTGGAACAAGGCGGACCTCCTCGGAGCGGAAGAGGTGGACTCGCTGCTGCGCTCGCGCGGCGGGGTGGCCATCAGCGCCCAGACTCGAGAGGGAATCACCACGCTGCTGGCGAAGGCGGACACCACGCTGTTCGCGGAAGGTGCGTCCGAGACCATGGGCGTCGTCTGACGACGGGTCCCGGTTGCCGGGCGGGCACGGCTCCCCCTAACATCGGGGGGCCGTGTTGACCTCTTCTGTCATGACCTCGCAGCTCTCCGGTCTGCTCGCCCAGGCGGCGCCGGACTACACCCGTCCTGTCTCCTCCATCTCGCCGAGCTACTTCGAGGTGCTGGAGCAGAACAGCCACATCATCTACCCGCTGGTGGCCATCCTCGCGCTGGTGCTCATCGCCGCGGGCATCCTCCAGGCGTGGAGGACGCAGGACCTGGACGGCCTGCAGAAGAACGAGTTCAAGAAGGCCATCGTCAACGAGCTGCGCCGCAACATCACCGGCATGCCCGGTGACGAGCTGGCGAAGGCCGTGGGGCTGGATCGCCTCAAGACGAACCGACTGCTGGAGCAGATGCAGCAGGATGGCATGGTGGTGAGCCACACCAACTCGCAGCGGCTCACGGTCTGGCGCGTGCGAGGTGCTTCGACGGATTCGCACACGCGGCGGTACTGAGCCGCTCGGCGTACTCGTACGAGGGGACACTGCCGATGCAGTTCACGATCAGCGAATGCGGCTCGTATTCGCCCGTGAGCCCCTCGTACGTGCTGACTCTCGCGGCGGTGCTGTTGCTCTTCGTCGCGCCTCCCATCGTGTGGTGGCGTCGAAGGGGTTACCGCACCCTCCAGGATGTCTTGAGGGTGGGTTCAAGCCCGCGTCGCGGGCTCCTCCATCGGACCTGTGAAGTCGTCTCCTGGCTCGGGTGCTTTTGCGCCCTGACGGCAGTGCCATTCCTCGCCCCCGTGGACGCAGCGCCCCCTTCCCCTTGAGGCGGCGTGGCCGGAGATCGCGCTCGCGCACCTGGTCGCCTTCGCCCTGCTGGTCTGGTGGCAACGGACACCGCGGCGGTCCGATGAAGACGTCCTGCGTGTCGCCGTGAACTCAAACCCTTGAGCCTCACTGGAAACGCCCTCGTGTCATCCAGACACAGCGCTTTTTTCATTGATTAATTAGTCTTCCGGGCTCAACTGGCAGTGTCAGCCATGCTCTATTCCAGGCATGGACGAGAACGCGCCTCCGGAGTCACTCAACCCGTCGGCCATCGCCATCATCGGCCTGTCGCTCCGCTTTCCGGGCGCTCCCGATGAGCAGCGATTCTGGTCCAACCTCATCTCAGGCGTGGACTCCGTCACCGTGCTCGACGCCGAGCAGCGTGAGAAGGCTGGATTCCCATCGGGCGACGATTGGGTGGCCGCGGCTGGCGTCGTCGAGGATGCCGACCTCTTCGATGCGCGATTCTTCGGATACTCGCCGCGCGAAGCCGAACAGCTGGACCCGCAGCATCGCCTCTTCCTGGAGTGCTGTTGGCGGGCGCTCGAGTCCGCCGGGTATGCCACGCGCACTCAACCGCTGTCCGTGGGGCTCTATGGCGGTGCCTCGCTCAGCACCTATCTGCTGACGAACGTCCTGCCCAACGTCGAGCGTCGCTCCAGTGATTGGGCGGAGAGCATCCTCGGGACCCATAGCGACTTCCTCGCGACACGCGTCGCCTACAAGCTGAACCTCACCGGGCCCGCCATCACTGTCCAGTCCGCCTGCTCCACGTCGCTGACCGCGGTGCACCTCGCCAGTCAGGCGCTCCTCGCGGGTGAGTGCCGAATGGCGCTCGCGGGAGGCACCGCTGTGCGCTCACCGCAGTTGAGGGCGTATCGCGCGCAACAAGGAGGTATCTCCTCACCAGATGGACGCTGCCGCGCCTTCGATGCCCAGGCCGCGGGCACCGTGCCGGGCAATGGCGTGGGTGTGGTGCTGCTCAAGCGCCTTGAAGACGCCGTCTCGGACGGAGACCCGATTCGCGCGGTCATCCTCGGCTCCGCTGTTGGCAACGATGGCAGCGCCAAGGCGGGCTTCATGGCGCCCTCCGTCTCGGGCCAGTCCTCCACCATCCGTGACGCGCTGTCCCTGGCCGGAGTCGAGCCCGATTCCATCTCATACATCGAGGCCCACGGCACCGGAACCGCACTGGGCGACCCTGTTGAAGTCACCGCGCTCAAGCAGGTCTTCCAGGGCGTGCCTCCGGGTTCCATCGGCTTGGGTTCGGTGAAGACCAACCTGGGTCACCTCGATGTGGCCTCCGGCATGTCCGGACTCATCAAGACCGTGTTGGCCCTGGAGCACCGGCAGCTCCCGCCCACGCTTCACTTCGACACACCCAATCCACTCCTGGAGCTGGACGGCAGTCCCTTCTACGTCGTGGCCACGCCTCGCGCGTGGGACAGCCCCAGTCCTCGTCGCGCGGGTGTCAGCTCGTTTGGAACAGGCGGCACCAACGCGCATGTCGTGCTCGAGGAAGCCCCCGTCGCGCGCAGTGCTCCCGCACGAGCCGACGAAGAGCTGCTCGTGTTGTCCGCCCGCTCTCAAGCCGCGCTGAAGCGAATGACCACCGAGCTGGCCGAACACCTGCGCACCACTCGAGTCTCCCTCGCGGATGCGGCGCACACCCTCCAGGTGGGACGTCACCGCTTCGAGTGGCGCCGCTTCGTCACCGCGCGCACCCTCGAGGACGCGGCCTCCCGCCTGGGACAACAGGATGAAGGGCAGCAACCTCGAAGCACCCTCTTCGATGCGACGGAACAGCGCGGCGCCGTGTTCCTCTTCCCGGGCGGAGGGGCGCAGCGGGTGAACATGGGCGCCGAGCTGCTTCGTGAGCCCGTCTTCCGCGAAGCCATCGACCGCTGCGCCGCGCTGCTCAAGGGCCCCCTCGGCGGCGACGTGCGCGAGGTGATGTTCGCTTCACCCGAACGCTACGACGCGGCGGCCCGAGAGCTCGCGCGCCCCCTCTGGACACAAGCCGCGCTGTTCACCTGCGACTGGGCCCTGGCTCAGCGCTGGTTGTCCTGGGGCGTTCAGCCCACGGCCCTCTTCGGCCATTCCCTTGGCGAGTACGTGGCGGCCTGTCTCGCGGGGGTCTTCACGCTGGAAGAGGCCCTGGAGCTCGTCACCGCGCGCGGACGCATCCTCGAGCGACTCCCGCCGGGCGGAATGACCGCGGTCCTCGCACCACTCTCCCAGGTGGAGTCACTTGTCACGGGGCCACTGTCCGTGGCGGCACTCAACTCACCTTCTGATTGCGTCATCTCAGGCCCGCTCGATGCGCTCGAGGCACTGGAGGCCGCGCTCGCGGCACGAGGCATCGAGTCACGCCGGTTGCACCTGAGTCACGCCGCGCACTCGGCGATGCTCGAACCTCACCTCGCGGACTTCGAGCGGGTGGTCTCCCGCTTCTCGCCTCGCGCGCCCAAGCTGCCCGTGGTGTCGAGCCTCACCGGACGCTGGCTCACGCCACAAGACGTCACCGCGCCCTCGTACTGGCGGCGGCATCTGCGGGAGACCGTTCGTTTCTCCGACGGACTCCACCTGCTGCTCTCCTCGGGCGAACGCGCCTTCATCGAAGTGGGCCCCGGCGCTTCGTTGACCTCGCTCGTGAAACGGCATCCCAGCCGCACCTCGCAGCCCGTGGTCTCCACGCTGCCGCACCACTCCTCCGCCGAGCAGGCGCCATCCCCCTTCACCGCCCTGGGTGAAGCGTGGCTCGCGGGAATCTCCATCGACTGGAAACAATTCCGCGCCGGTGAGCGGCGCCACCGGGTCACGCTCCCGGGCTACAGCTTCGACCGCGAGCGATTCTGGATCGAGCCCGCCGAGACGCCCACGGCCAGCACGCAACCTCCTCGCGAAGTCGCGCCGTCCATCACGCTTCACGCGGAGAACACGCGCGGGGCGCCCCCTCGCGACGAGACCGAGCGGGTCTTGCTCGAGTGCTTCTGGCTCACGTTCCACTTGGAGAATCTCGGCATCCACGATG
Organism: Myxococcus stipitatus; assembly: GCF_037414475.1. Next base: position 2,791,442 of record NZ_CP147913.1, read on the forward strand.
ACTTCTTCTCACTGGGTGGCGACTCCCTCCTCGCGCTGCGATTGAGTGCTCGCATCCAGGACCGGCTCGGAGCGCGGCTCTCACTCAAGGACATCGTCGAGCTCCCCACCGTGGCGCGCCTCGCCGCTCGCGTCGGGAGTCGCCATGAGCACGAGGCGCGCCCCCTGGCACCTCGTTGTCTCGTGCAACTCCAGGAGGGACATCTCGGGCCACCGCTCTTCTTCGTGCACGCGGCCGGGGGCCAGGTGCTCTTCTATCGTGAGCTGGCTCGGCTCCTCGCTCCCGGTCGCGCCTGCTACGGCTTCGCGTCCGTCGGACTCGAAGAGGGCGCCTCGTGCCACACCACCGTGGAGCAGATGGCGGAGCACTACCTCGCCGCCCTACGCACCGTGCGCCCTCGGGGTCCGTACTTGTTCATCGGCGCGTCCCTCGGCGGCGCCATCAGCTACGAAATGGCGCGCCGCTTGTCCCTCGCGGGCGAAACCGTTCCTCTCTGCGCCCTCCTGGACACACCGCCTCCCGGACACTTCCCGGTGGAGCTCGCGGACCAACTCACGCTTCGGACCTTTCGCGTGAGAAGAGACCTCAATCCCACCACCGAGTGGCCGGCCGGGCTCTCCGTGGAGGAGCAGTTCCACCTGCTTCAGGAAGAAGAGGCGCGCGACGGTGTCACGTGCGTGTTCACCGATGTGGAACAGGCCCGGCGACAGCTCGACGTGCTGCGCGCGAACTCGCGGGCCATGAGCCTCTACACACCCCCGCCATGGGAGGGCAGCGAGCTCCAGTTCTTCCGCGCGCGGGAGCTCGCTCCGGGTTTCCCTCCACACCCGGAGCTCGGATGGATGGACCTGGGCTCCGCGCTGCGCGTCGACGTCGCCGCGGGTGACCACTACTCCATGCTGCAAGCACCTCACCTCGAGGTGCTCGCGGCGAAGCTGGCGCGCCTGCTGCGCTAATCCGAGCCCGGGCGCTGACGGCGCTGACGGGCAAGGCGCTGGAGCCCTTCACGCCTGTCCCCTGCCGCCACCGCGGGGGGATTCGGCGCCTGCGGCTCCGTCTCGGTGGAGCCAAGCTGAGCCGCGAGCGCCCGCACCGAGGGGAACTGGAGCAGCAACACCAAGGGCACCTTGCGCCGCAGCCGCTCCTCCAGCTTCATCTGGAGCATCTGCAACAGGAGCGAGTTCCCTCCCAGGTCGAAGAAGTTGTCCGAAGCGCCCACCCTGTCCAGCTTCAGGACCTCCGCCACGAGCTGAGCGAGGAGCTGCTCCATCCCATCCCGAGGCTCGACATAGCCAGCGCTCAGCTCGGGACGATGTGACTCCGGCGCGGGCAGCGCCTTCCAGTCCGGCTTTCCATTCGGAGTGAGGGGCAGCTCACGCAACAACACGAAGGCCGACGGAATCCACGGCTCCGGCAACAAACGCTTCAGCCCGGTCCGCAGCACGTCCGCCGTCAACGCGGAGTCATCCGTCGGAACGACATACGCCACCAGCCTGCGCTCTCCTGGCGTGTCCTCGCGCCCCATCGCCACCGCGGAGCGGACTCCAGGGAGTGTCGCGAGCGCCGCGCTCACCTCCCCCGGCTCGACACGGACACCGCGCACCTTCACCTGCGAATCGGCACGCCGCAGGTACTCGAGCCGCCCATCGGCGAGCATGCGAACCACATCGCCCGTTCGATACAGCCGTCCTCCCACGCCGTAGGGGTCTGGAACGAAGCGCTCTGCCGTCAGCTCCGGCCGGCCCAGATAACCTCGCGCCAATCCCACGCCTCCCAGATACAACTCTCCCCAGACGCCGGGCGGCACCAACTGCCCCGCTTCATCCATCACCCTCGTCACGACGTTGCGCAGCGGAACACCAATCGTGGGCCGCTCTCCCGCCACGCACTCGGCCAGGGTCGCACACACCGTGCCTTCCGTCGGGCCATATCCATTCACGAAGAGGCGGCCCGGACTCCATCGCGCGACCAACTCGGTGTTGCACGCCTCACCCACGGAGACGATGACTCGCAGCGACGGATAGTCCCCCACCGGAAGCAGCGCCAGCACCGACGGTGGCAAAGCAACCGAGGTGACCTGCTCCCGCACGAGCAACTCCGCCAGCGGCCTCCCAGCCGCCATCTGCTCACGCCGCGCCAGGCACAACGTCGCGCCATTCAACAGCGTGGGGAAGAGGTCCGCCACCGAGGCATCGAAGCTCACCGGAGCGAAGTGCAACACCCGCTCGCCAGGCCCGATGCCACCGCGCGCCGGGCCAAAGGCCTCGGTGAGGTTGGCCGCCCCCCGGTGCTCCAACAGGGTCCCCTTGGGACGCCCCGTGCTCCCGGATGTGTAGATGACGTAGGCCAGATTCCTCGCCGTGACCTCTGGCGCCAGGTCCTCCGTGCCCCGCACCTCCGCCAGCTCACCGACTTCATCCAGCAGCACGGTGGCACCTGAGTACGCGAGCGATGACGCCTCCGCGGACTTCGACACCAACAGCGCCACCTTCGCGTCATCCAACATGTACGCGAGCCGCTCGGGTGGATGGTCCGGGTCCATCGGCAGGTAGGCGCCTCCGGCCTTGAGGATGGCGAACACCGCCACGACCCAGTCGAAGCTCGGCGCGAGGCACAGCCCCACCACCACGTCCGGCCGCACACCCCACTGACGCAGGAGCCGGGCCAGCTTGCGAGCCCTCTGGTCCAACTCCACATACGTGAGCACCTGCCCGTCCATCGTCACCGCGACCGCGTCGGGTGTCCTCGCGACCTGCGCCTCGAACATGCGGTGGAGGCACTCGCCCTCGAAAGGCGCCTCGCGGCCCCCCTGGGCCAGCAGCACCTTTTTCGCGGGCGCACTCAACAGCGGAAGGTCGCGCAGCCTGCACGACGGCTCCGCCACCGCGCCTTCCAACAGGTTCACCAGGTGCTCGCTGAAGCGAGCCATGGTGGCCACGTCATACAGGTCACTGCTGAAGTCGAGCTCTCCCACGAGCCCGTCGGAGGTCTCCTGAAGGCTCAACGCGATGTCGACCTTCGCGAACCGGAGCCCGTGGTCCATCTGCCGCTGCCTGAGCCCGGGCAACGCGAGGTCTCCCGAGTAGGCGTTCTGAAGTTGGAACACCACCTGGACCAGCGGAGCGCGGCTCATGTCTCGCGCCGGGCTCATCGCCTCCACCAACTTCTCGAACGGCACCTCCTGGTGCCCCAGCGCCCCCAACACCGACTCCTTCACCTTCCCCATCATCTCCAAGAACGTCAGCTCTCCCCCCGCCTCCGTCCTCACCACCATCGTGTTCACGAAGAACCCAATCAGCCCCTCCACCTCCTTCACCGTCCTCCCTGACACCGGCGACCCCACCACCACGTCCCACTGCCCGCTGTACCTCGCCAGCAGCGTCTGAAACCCCGCCAGCAACGTCATGTACAGCGTCACTCCCTCCCTTCGACTCAGCTCCCTCAACCCCTCCGCCAACTCCTCCTTCATCCTCACCGCCACACTCGCGCCCCGGTACCCCTGCACCGCCGGCCTCGCCCTGTCTCCTGGTACCTCCAACACCTCCGGCGCTCCCCTCAACCTCTCCCTCCACCACCCCAACTGCTCCTCCAGCACCTCCCCCTTCATCCACTCCCGCTGCCACACCGCATAGTCCGCGTACTGCAATCCCAACTCCTCCAGCGCCCCCTCCTCCCCCTTCACGTACGCCCCGTACAGCTCCTCCACCTCCCTCGCCATCACACCCATCGACCACCCGTCCGCCACGATGTGGTGCACCACCACCACCAGCACCTGCTCCCCCTCCCCCTCCTTCAACAACGTCACCCTCATCAGCGGGCCCTTCGTCAGGTCGAACGCGCGATGACCTTCCTCCGCGACGAGCCGCGACACTTCTTGCGCCCGCGTCACTCCTGAAAGCTCACTCAGGTCCACCACCGTCAACGGCAACGTGACCGACTCGTGGATGCACTGCACCGCGCCTTGCTCGTCCTGACGGAACGTCGTCCGCAGTGCTTCGTGACGGCGCACCACGGTGTTGAAGGCTCGCTCCAACGCCCCCACATCGAGCGTTCCCTCCAACTTCATCGCCAAGGCGATGTTGTAGAGCGGGCTGTTCAGCTCCAGTCGGTCCAAGAACCACAAGCGCTGCTGAGCAAACGACTGCGGCAAGGCTCCCGAGCGCGGCGCGGGAAGCAACGCCGGACGCGCGGGGCCCGGAGTTCCTCTCACCAGGTCTTCCAGATGGCGGGCCAGCTCGGAGAGCTTGGGTGATTCAAAGAGCATTCGCACGGGGACGTCTCGCCCCAGCACCTCTCGCAGCCGGGAGGCCACCTGCATCACCAGCAACGAGTGCCCTCCCTGGTCGAAGAAGTGGTCCTCAGCGCCGACCCGCTTCATCCCCAACAACGGAGCCCACGTATCCGCCACCAACTCCTCGATGGCGGTCCTCGGCGCGATGAAGCCTTCCGGCACCCACCGCTCCTTCTTCCGCGACGGCGGAGCGGTCATGGCCCTCTTCACGGGCACCTCCCGATGCCCCGTCATGGGGAGCGCGCTCAGCCGCGCGCCGGGCGCCCGCACCGCGGCCTCCAGCAACTGCTGGTAGTGCGCCGCCATTCGCTCCACGGTCTCCTGGTCGAACAGGTCCGTGTTGAGTTCCCAGAAGCTCGTCAGGTGCTCGGCGTCCTCTCGCACCGACAACGCGAGGTCGAACTTCGCCATGCCCGGCTCGTACTCCACCTCCGACGCACTCACGCCGGGCAGCCGCGGCAATCGCGCGGGACCATTCAAACCAAACGCGACCTGAACCAGAGGGGCACGGCTCATGTCTCGCGCCGGGCTCATCGCCTCCACCAACTTCTCGAACGGCACCTCCTGGTGCCCCAGCGCCCCCAACACCGACTCCTTCACCTTCCCCATCATCTCCAAGAACGTCAGCTCTCCTCCCGCCTCCGTCCTCACCACCATCGTGTTCACGAAGAACCCGATCAGCCCCTCCACCTCCTTCACCGTCCTCCCTGACACCGGCGACCCCACCACCACGTCCCACTGCCCGCTGTACCTCGCCAGCAGCGTCTGAAACCCCGCCAGCAACGTCATGTACAGCGTCACTCCCTCCCTCCGGCTCAGCTCCCTCAACCCCTCCGCCAACTCCTCCTTCATCCTCACCGCCACACTCGCGCCCCGGTACCCCTGCACCGCCGGCCTCGCCCTGTCTCCCGGTACCTCCAACACCTCCGGCGCTCCCCTCAACCTCTCCCTCCACCACCCCAACTGCTCCTCCAACACCTCCCCCTTCATCCACTCCCGCTGCCACACCGCATAGTCCGCGTACTGCAATCCCAACTCCTCCAGCGCCCCCTCTTCCCCCTTCACGTACGCCCCGTACAGCTCCTCCACCTCCCTCGCCATCACACCCATCGACCACCCGTCCGCCACGATGTGGTGCACCACCACCACCAGCACCTGCTCCCCCTCCCCCTCCTTCAACAACGTCACCCTCATCAGCGGGCCCTTCGTCAGGTCGAAGGACTCTCGCGCCAGGGCTTCGACGTGGCGCCGCGTGGTGACCGCAAGTGGTTCTCCGCTCCGTGACTCCACGGGCACCACTTGCAACCGCACGACCTCCGGCGAGGCGATGCGCTGCACGGGCTCACCTTCCACTTCCGCGAAGGTCGTGCGCAGCGCTTCGTGCCGCCGCACCAACTCCGTGAACGCGCGCTCCAGCGCGGCCACGTCCAGCGCACCGCGCAGGCGGACGACAAAGGGCAGGTTGTACGAATAGCCCCCCACATCCAGGCTGCCGAGGAACCACAGACGTCGCTGCGCGAAAGACAACGGCATTCCCGCGCTTCGAGGCACTCGGGACGGAGGGAGCACTCGCGCCGTCCCCGATACCGTCCCCTTCATCGACTCCAATCGCCTGGCGAGGGCTTCCAGCGTGGGCGCCTCGAACAACGTCCGCACCGGGACATCGCGGCCCAACGCCTCCCTCAATCGAGACACCACTCGCGTCGCCAACAACGAGTGCCCACCCAACGCGAAGAAGTCGTCCTTCACTCCCACGCGCGCCACACCCAACAGCGGAATCCAGATACGCGCCACCAACAACTCCATGGCGCTCCGAGGCTCCTGCACTTCATCCCCGCCCATCCCCTCCTGCTCCGGTGATGGCAGCGCCTTCCGGTCCACCTTTCCATTCGCCGTCAGCGGCAACGCGTCCAACTGTACGAACGCCGAAGGCACCATGAACTCGGGGAGCCGCTGCTTCAGCCACTCCTTCACGCCCGGCGCGTCGGGTGTCTCCCCCTGCTCCACGAAGTACGCGACCAGCCGCTTGCCTCCAGCTCCATCCCGCGCAACCACCAGCCCTTCCTTCACGGCTGGGTGCGCGAGCAGCGCCGCCTCCACTTCGGCCAGCTCGATGCGATAGCCCCTCACCTTCACCTGGCTGTCTCGCCGGCCCAGGAACTCCAACACGCCATCCACTCGCCAGCGCGCCAGGTCTCCTGTTCGATAGAGCCGCTCCCCCGGCACCGTGCTGAATGGATGGGGGATGAAGCGGTCCGCCGTCACATCCGGCTGGCGCAGGTAGCCCCGAGCAAGGCCGTCGCCACCGATGAACAACTCGCCAGCAACGCCCACTGGCACCGGCTCCATGCCTCCGTCCAACACGTACACCTGCGTGTTTCCAATCGGCCGGCCGATGGGCACCACGGCCCCGACGTCCTCCACTCGCGTCATCCGATGGGTCGACGTGAAGAGCGTGCTCTCCGTCGGCCCGTAGCAGGCCGTCACCGGAATCCGCAGCTCCTCCAACACGCGCCTCACGTGCGGCGCTGACACGACGTCGCCACCCGTCAGGAGCTGGCGCACGCCCTTCAGCCCCTCCATCTCCAGCTCCACCATCTGGCTGAACAACCCCGCCGTCAGATGCAGCAACGTCACCGAGTGACGTCGCAGCACGTCCGTCAGCAGGTCCAGCTCACTGGGCGAACGCGGTGGGAAGACCACCAGCCTGCCTCCCAGGCACAGCGGCCCCCAGACCTCCAACGTCGACGCGTCGAAGGAGATGGGCGCGATGAGCAAAAACGTCTCCTCCGGCCCCAATCGCGCGTAGGGCGCGCCATACAACAGCCGCAGGACACCTCGATGCTCGACGGCCACGCCCTTGGGACGCCCCGTGCTCCCCGACGTGAAGTCCACATACGCCAGGTTCCGCCCTGACACGGGCATCCTCGATGCCGTCGCGGGCCATTCCTCCCACCGCAAGTCCTCCAGCAACATCAACTCGGGCAGGTGCGCCCCGGGCAGTTGCTCCAACAACGCCCGCGTCGTGAGCAACAACCTGGGCGCGGAGTCTTCCAGCATCTGCTCCAAGCGCCGCGCCGGATAGCTGGAGTCCAGCGGCACGTAGGCACCACCCGCCTTGAGGATGCCCAGCAACGCCACGATGAGCTCCACCGAGCGCTCCAGACACACCGCCACCAGTGTGTCGACGCCCACGCCCCGTGCCCGCAGCGCCCAGGCCAACCGATTCGCCCGGGCATCCAGCTCCCGGTAGCTCAACCGCTGCTCGCCGAACTCCAGCGCCACCGCGTCCGGCCGCAGCGCGACCTGCTCCTCGAAGAGATGATGGACACACGTCTCTCTCGGGAACTCGACCGACGTCTGGTTCCACTCGACCAGCATCCGCTGACGCGTGGCCTCTGGCAGGAGCGACAGCGACGACAGCCGCGCCTCTGGATTCGCCACCAGGTTGCGCGAGAGCTCGATGAAGCACTCCGCGACGCGCTGGACCGTCGCGGGCTCGAACAGGTCCGCGTTGTAGATGAGCTGACCCTCGATGCTTGCTCCTGGTGCGTCGACCAGCAACAGCTCCAGGTCGAACTTGGCGATGGTGCTCGCGAAGTCCCACGGGCTCGCCTGGACTCCCGGGAGCGACAGCAACGGCGCTGCCTCTTGCAACGTGAAGAGCACCTGGAACAGCGGCGAGCGGCTCAAGTCCCGCTCCGGACGCACGTGCTCCACCAGCCTCTCGAAGGGCACATCCTGATGCGCGAACGCACCCAGCACATGCTCCTTCGTCTGGCGAAGGAATGACTGGAACGTCCCCTCCTTCTCCGGCCGCGCCCTGAGCGCCAGCGTGTTCACGAAGAAGCCCACCAGCGCTTCCGTCTCCTTCGCCGTGCGCCCCGACACCGGCGTCCCCACCACCACGTCCCATTGCCCGCTGTAGCGCGCCAGCAACACCTGGAACGCCGCCAACAGCGTCATGTACAGCGTCACCCCCTCCCTCCGGCCCAACCACCGCAAGGACTCGCTCAGCTCCACCGGCAGACACACCGGCACGCTGGCCCCTCGATACGTCTGGACCGCGGGCCTCGGCCGGTCCGTGGACAACTCCAACACGGGCGGCGCTCCCTTCAGCGCCTCGCCCCACCATGCGAGCTGCGCGGCCTCCACGTCTCCCCGCAACCACCCTCGCTGCCAGAGCGTGTAGTCGGCGTACTGCACGGGCAACTCTGGCAGGGCCGCTGCTTCACCTTTCAACGCCGCGCCGTACAGCGCCTCCAGCTCCCGGCTCAGCACGCCCAACGACCCGCCATCCGCCACCAGGTGGTGCAACACCACCATCAACACGTGGCCATCGACTCCCGTGCGCAACACGGTCGCTCGCAGCAGCGGTCCTCGCGCCACATCGAACGGCACCTGGACTTCTCGCACCACGCGCCGCCGCACCGCCTCCTCCACGTCCTCCGTCCCGTCCAGCAACTCCACACCCAGGGACAGCGTCGCGTCCGGGCTCACCCGCTGCACGGGTTCGCCATCCACCTCCACGAAGCTCGTGCGCAGCGCTTCGTGCCGCCGCACCACTTCCACGAGGGCCCGCTCCAGCGCCTTCAACTCCACGGGCCCCTGAAGCCGGACAACGAATGGCAGGTTGTACGAATGTCCCCCCTCGTCCAGTTGCGCCAGGAACCACAAGCGCCGCTGCGCGAAGGACAACGGCGGGTCCTCCCTGCGTTCCTCTCGCTTCAGCTCGGGGAGTCTCGAGCGGCCTCCCATGACACTCACGCGCTCGGCCAGCGCTCGCACGGTGGGCGACTCGAACAACATCCGCACGGGGACGTCGTGCCCCAACAAATCCCTCAGCCGGGACACCACTCGCGTGGCCAGCAGGGAGTGGCCGCCCAGCGCGAAGAAGTCATCCCGCACGCCCACGGATGCAAGGCCCAACACCTCGCCCCAGACCTCCACCAACATCCGCTCCAGCGCGTCACGTGGTGCCTCGTATCCAGCCCCCTCATCGCCGCGCGCCACCTCCATCGCCGCGAGCGCACGCCGGTCCACCTTGCCCGTCGGCGCCAACGGCAACACGTCCAGCCGCATCAACACCGCGGGCACCATGTACTCCGGCAACCGCTTCCCGAGCTGCCGCTTCAGCTCCTCCGAGTCCCACGCGAGCGTGAACACCACGAAGGCCACCAGCTGCTTGTCACCCCGCTCCGAGGTCCTCACCACCACCGCCGCATCCCCCACGCCCGGCAGCTCCTTCAACGCCACCTCGACCTCGCCCGGCTCCACCCGGAAGCCACGCACCTTCACCTGCTCGTCCACCCGGCCCTGCATCTCCAGGTTTCCGTCCGGCAACCACCGCGCCAGGTCTCCCGTGCGGTACAGCCGCCGCCCGTCTTCTCCTCGGTGGAAGCCATCGGGAACGAAGCGCTCCGCCGTCAACTCCGGGCGCCCCCAGTAACCGTGCGCGAGGCTCCGCGCCCCCACGTACACCTCTCCCGTCACCCCCACGGGACACGGCGCTCCCCACGCATCCAGCACGTACACCGTCGCGAGCGTGATGGGCCTTCCCACCGGAGGCAGCGCGGGCCACGTCGAGGGCGCGCCTTGGGCTCTCCAAGCCGTCACCACGTGTCCTTCCGTCGGGCCGTACTGGTTCTCCAACACACACCCCGGCAGCCGCTCGAAGAACGAGACCAACGCGGGAGTCACATGCAGGGCCTCACCCGCCGTCACGACCTCCCTCAACGGTGGCAGCGCGGTCTCGTACCGCGCCCGTTCACACAACGACTGGAGCGCGACGTACGGAAGGAAGAGCCGCTCCACGCGGTGCTCGCGCATGTGCGCCAGCAACAACGCGGGGTCCTGACGCGTCGCTCCCGAGACGAGCACCAGCGTGCCCCCCTCGCTCCACGTGCAGAACATCTCCTGGAACGACACATCGAAGCTCAGCGAGGAAAACTGGAGCGTCCTCGCCCCTCGTGCCGACGTGTTCCCCGTCTGCCACTCCACCAGCGTGCTCACGCCCCGATGGGACATCGTCACGCCCTTGGGCCGCCCCGTGCTCCCAGACGTGAAGATGACGTAGCACGGCAGCTCCGAAGACAGCTCCCAGCGCGGTGCATCGGTGGGCCTCGCCGCGATTCGCTCGGCCTCGTCCTCCAACCGCACCCGGCGGGCCGTGCACTCCGTGGGTAGCACGTGCTCCAGCGACGCATGGACCCACACCATGGATGCGCCGACGTCGGCGAGCATCTGCGCCAGCCGCCCCGGTGGATACACCGGGTCCAGCGGGAGATACGTCACCCCCGCCTTCAAGGCCGCGAGCACCACCACCGGCATGTCCACACTGCTTCGCTCCAGGCACAACCCCAGCGTGCTGCCAGGGCGCAGCCCCATGGCCAGCAGGTGGTGCGCGACCTGGTTGGCCCGCCGCTCCAATTGCTCGTACGTGAGCGACTCCCGCCCATCCGTCACCGCGACCGCGCCGGGCGTGCGCTTCACCTGCGCTTCCACCCCACGGTGCACCAACTCCGCCGGACGCTCCGCTACCTGCCGCCCGCTCCACTCCACCAACACCTGCCGCCGCTCCTCCTCGTCGAGGAGCTCCACCTGCCCCACGCTCAACGCGGGCGTCGACAGCACGCCCGACAGGAACGCCACATAGTGGCTCGCCAACCTCCGCACCGTCGCCTCATCGAAGAGCGCGGTGCTGTACTCCCAGAGCCCCACCCACCCCTCGGGCGTCTCGCGCACGAAGAGCGTGAGGTCGAACTTGGCGACACCAGGCTCGAAGTCCAGGTCCCTCGACTCCACTCCCGCCAGCCGCACCAACGGCGGAGCACTCTGGAGCACGAGCAGCACCTGGAACAGCGGCGAGCGGCTCAAGTCACGCACGGGCCGCAGTGCATCCACCAGCTTCTCGAACGGCACATCCTGGTGCTGGTACGCCCCCAGGCACGCCTGACGCACCCGCTTCAACAACCCCTGGAAGGGCTCGCTCCCCTCCACGTCCACGCGCAACGCCAGCGTGTTGGCGAAGAAGCCGAGGAGTCCCTCCACCTCGCGCCGGTTCCGCCCCGAGATGGGCGTTCCCACCACCACGTCCCGCTGCCCGCTGTGCCGCGACAACACGGCCTGCAAGGACGCCAGGAGCCACATGAACGGCGTCACCGACTCCTGCTTGCAGCGCGCCTCCAACGTCCGCATCAGCTCCGGCGGGAACGGCACGCCCACCACCGCGCCACGCGTGGACTGTACCGGGGGCCTCGGCCGGTCCACCGGCAGCTCCAGCGCCGGCGATGCCCCCGCCAGATGCTGTCTCCACCACGCGAGCTGCTCCTCCAACACCTCCCCCGTCAGCCACTCGCGCTGCCACAGCGCATGGTCCGCGTACTGGACCTTCAGCAGGGGGACCTTGGGCTCATGTCCCTCGACGTACGCCGCGTACAGCGCCCGCAGCTCCAGCTCCAGCAACGACAGCGACCAACCGTCGCACGCGATGTGGTGCAGCGTCAGGAGCAACACGTGCTCCTCTTCATCCAGCCGCAAAAGGCGCGTGCGCAGCATCGGCCCCACGCTCAAGTCGAAGGGGCGCCGCGCCTCCTCCTCCGCCAACCTCCGGGCTTCACTCTCACGCTCCGGGCCCTCCAGCCGCACCACCTCCAACACCCCCGGCGCGTCCGGCGCGATGCACTGCACGGGCTCGCCCTCCACCTCCACGAAGGTCGTCCTCAGCGCTTCGTGCCGACGGACCACCTCGGCGAGGGCCCGCTCCAGGGCCGCGACATCGAGGCGCCCCTTCAGCCGCGAGAAGAAGGGCGCGTTGTACGCGAAGCCCGATGGGTCCATCCGCGACAGGAACCACATCCGCCGCTGCGCGAAGGACAGCGGCAGGGGCCCGTCCCTGCGGACCGCCACCACCGGCGGGGGCCTGCGGACCCGAGGACTCGCGGGCTTCGACTCATGCGCGGACATGTTGGAACCTCGACTCCAGGAAGTGAATCTCGGTGACTCGAAGGCACACGCCCAGGCTCCCGCCGCATGGCGGGTGCTCCAGTGACTGGGCTGGCTCGGCTCAGGCCGACGGGAAGGTGCGGCCCTGCTCGCGCAGCAGCTCTTCGCAGGCCGTCGTGACGTGCTCCAACGTGTTGAACAGGTCCACCATGGAGAGCTGGATGCCCAGCTCCTCCTCGATGCGGTTGGCCAGCATCGTCGCCATCAACGAGTTGCCCCCCACCTCCAGGAAGTGGTCCTCGGGCCTCACGACATCCGCCCCGAGCAACTCGCGCCAGTACCCCTCGAGCTGGCGCATCAGCGGCGTGGTGCTCGTGTCAGTGCTCACGTGTGCTCCCCTTCTGGCTGATGGCGCGTCACTCAACCCACCTTCGCGGTGGGACCCTTCAAGCGTTCACGAAGCAGGTACTTGCGAATCTTCCCCGAGGGCGTCTTGGGCATCTCCTCGACGACCTCCAGGCGGTCCGGCCAGTACTGGTTGGACATGCCCAGGCCCTTCAGGTGGTTGCGCAGCTCGTCCAGCGTGGGCGTCTCGTCGCGAGCCACCACCACCGCGCACACCCGCTCTCCGCCGATGCGGTCGTCCGAGTGGCCGATGACCGCCACCTCCCGCACCTTCGGATGCGAGTACAGCGCGGACTCCACCTCCACCACGGGGACCTTCTGGCCAAAGCGGAAGATGACGTCCTTGAGCCGCCCGACGATGCGGATGCCACCGCGCCCGTCGTCGCGCGCCAGGTCCCCCGTGTCGAACCACCCCTCCGCGTCCACACACGCGCGATAGATATCCTCGCGCTTGAAGTAGCCCAGGCACTGGCTCGCGCCTCGCACGAGCAGCCGCCCCGTCCCTTCCGGATAGGGCGAGCCATCCTCCGCCAGCGCGGGGACAATCTTCACCTCCATCCACTCCACGGGCCTGCCGTCACTGCTCGACGGCCAGTCCGGCGGGTCGTCCCGCCGCGTAATCGTCACCGCCCCGTTCTCCGTCATCCCCCACAGCGTGTGCAGCGGAACCCCCAGGCTCTCTCGCACCGCCGCGATGAGGTGCGGAGGCACGGGGATGGACCCTGTCGACAGCCGCCGCAGCGACGACGTGTCACCCCCGCGCTTCTTCTTCGCGGCGATGACGTTCATCACGTATGTGGGAATCCCATACATGAACGTGACGCCGTGCTCCTCGATGCACCGCAGCGTCAGCTCCGGGTCCCCGACGTCCATGTAGACGGCCGTCGCGCCCAGCAGCACGGGCATCAGGTACAAGTAGGTGAAGCCGCTCGACGCGGTGAGCAGCGACGGCAGGCACACCACGTCATCCGCCCCCAGCGCCATCGTCTCCACCAACGCACGGGTGATGCCGTAGTTGGTGTTGTGGGAGTGGATGACGCCCTTGGGCTCGCCCGTCGTGCCCGAGGTGTAGAGGACGTTGCAGATGTCGTCCGCGCGCGCGCTCCGCGAGTCGAACTCCACCGAGGACACCTGCTCCTCCCAGCGGCGCTCGACGAAATACGCATCGAAGTCCAGCTCGCCCGCGTCCGAGGCCTGCGCTCCGGCGCCGATGAAGACGCGGTGCTGGAGCGCGGGCAGCGAGGCGCGGGCCTCGCGCAGCATGTCCCGGTGGGAATGTCCGCTCCAACTCAGGGGACCTACGTAAACGGAGGACTCCGTCCTCCCGAGGATGAACTCCACCTCGCGGCGCCGGTAGTCCGGAGGGATGGGCGCGATGATGGCGCCGATGCGCGCACACGCCAGCGCCAGCGCGGTGAACTGCCACCAGTTGGGGAGCTGCACCGCCACCAGCTCGCCGCGCGCCACGCCCAGCGATAACAGCGCCCCGGCGAACCGCTCCGCGTAGCGTCCCAATTCCGAATAGCTCAGCCGGACAATGTCCTTGGAAAAGTAACGAGCCGAAACAATGGCTGTCTTGTCCGGGTGGCGCTGGATGGCACGACGCAAGTCGTCGAGCACCGTCTCGTCCCGCCACCACCCCTTGCTCCGGTACAGCGCCGACTTCTCCAACGAGGGGCCGCTTCCAAATCGTGCGTCCATCGTCCGCACCCTTCCCTGGACCGCGTGGGCTTCCCTGGCCGCCGAGACCATAGGCATTCGCGGGCAAAACCATCAAGACGGCGAAAGCTCACATGTCTGTACCCTCAGGGCTTATCACTCACATTGACGGGCACGCACTCGGTTTCCTACTTTGAATCGGTAAGCCAGGATTGTGCGTCCAACACCGACGATGACAACCGGCCCGCTTCCATCGGCGTGACCCCATGGCCCAGGCATCTCTCGAGGAGCGCGCCAGACGCATTCGACGGACCATCCTCCGGCTCGCCGCCACGCCCTCGGGCTGTCATCTCGGCGGCTCGCTGTCGATGGTGGAGCTGCTCGTGGTGCTGCTGGGGCGGGTGATGAAGTTCCGGCCCGACGAGCCTCGTTGGGAGGAGCGAGATTCACTCATCCTCTCCAAGGGCCACGCGGCCGCGGGACTCTATGCCGCGCTCGCTGAGTTTGAATTCATTGATACTGAAGAACTGGTGCAACGCTACAACGCGGATGGAAGTCCTTACACCGGACACGTGAGCGCGGCGGTGCCTGGCGTTGAATTTCCCACGGGAAGCCTGGGACATGGTGTGGGATTGGGAGTAGGGCTTGCATTGGGCCATCGGCTGAGGCAGCGCACCAACCGGGTGTTCGTCGTCTGTGGAGATGGCGAGATGGGAGAGGGCTCCAACTGGGAGGCCTTGCAGGTGGCCGCGCAGCACCGCTTGTCGCGGCTCACCGTGCTCGTGGACCGCAACGGCGGGCAGAACGATGGGCCCACCGAGGCCATCCTCTCTCAGGCCCAGCTGGTGGAACGGCTGCGCGCCTTCGGATGGAGCACCGTCGAGGTGGACGGGCATGACCTGGAGGCGCTCGGGAGCGCGCTGGAGGCACCGAGCGAGGCGCCGCGCGCGATTGTCGCCAACACGCGCAAGGGCGCGGGTGTCCCCATGCTGCGCGGCAAGGGGCCGCACTACGCCGTCTTCAACGCGGAGCAGCTCCGGCGCGCGCTCTCCTCCCTGGGGGAGGTGACGCCATGACGAGTCCCACGTCGAGCGGCACCGACCTGCTGTCCGCCCCCGCGGAGTGGCTGCGCGAGCAACCGGACCTGTCCAACCGTCAGGTGTTCCGCCACACGCTTACGCGGCTCGCGGACGCGGAGGAGCGCCTCGTGCTGCTCGAGGCGGACCTGGCGGGAGGCGGAGACCCGTTCGCCGCGCGCCATCCAGGGCGCTTCATCAACCTGGGCATCTGCGAGGCGGCGATGCTCGACATCGCGTGTGGACTGGCCTCCACCGGGCACATCGTCTTCGCCCACACCTTCGCGCCCTTCGGCGCGCTGCGCGCCGGGGAGCAGGTGCGCCTGGGCATGGCCTACGCCCAGGCGAACGTGAAGCTCGTCTGTGACTACGGCGGACTGTCGGGCGCGTTCTTCGGCCCCACGCACCACGCCATCGAGGACCTGGCCCTCCTGCGCGCCATGCCCGGGATGATGGTGGTGTCTCCCTCCGACGGACTGGAGACGATTCAGGCCACCCGCGCGCTGCTGGAGCACGACGGGCCGGTGTACCTGCGGCTCGGCCGCAACCGCGTCACCCGGCTGGACGAAGCGCGGCCCGCGTTCGCGCTGGGACGTGCGATGTGTCTGCGGGAAGGCAGTGACGTGGGCCTCATCGCCCATGGCGAGGTCGGCGTGAGCATCGCGCTGGACGTGGCGGCGCGGCTCGAGGCGCAAGGGGTGTCCTCGCGCGTGGTGAACGTCCACACGCTCAAGCCGTTCGATGAGGAGGCCATCCTCGACACGGCGGAGCGCACCCGCATGCTCGTCACGGTGGAGGAGCACTCCATCGTCGGCGGGCTCGGCGGGGCGGTATGCGAGAGCGTGGCCACTCATGGAGTGGGCCGCCGCGTGCTTCGCGCCGGCATCCAGGACCGCTACGACTCCACGGCGGGGAGTCATGAGGCGCTGCTCCAGCGGCACGGGCTGGAGGCGGCGGCGCTGGTCGACTCGATTCTCGGCGCCCTGCCCCGCCCCCGACTCGCGGCGCTGGCGCCCGCCTCCAGGAGGGGCTGATGCGCCGCCACACGCCGGAGCGAGGGACGCCGCGATGAAGAAGGTCGACCTCGTCTATACGCGGCTGCGCACCGAGGAGCGCATGCTCACGGACGCGCTGCGTGCACGCGGCTGCACCGTGGAGACCCACGCGGACTCGGACCTGGCGCTCTCACTGAACCGGGAGCGATGGAAGGACGGCGGCACGGTGGTGATGCGCGCCATGTCCTTCACCCGCGCGCGCTACCTCTCCGCCATCCTGGAGGTGAAGGGCTCGCGCGTGCTCAACACCGCGCGCTCCATCGCGACGTGCGGGGACAAGGCGCTCACCACGCTGGCGCTCGCGGAGCATGACATCCCCATGCCCTGGGCCTTCCTCGGCTTCGAGCAGGACGCCTGCGTCGCGGAGATGGAGCGGCGCGGCTATCCCTGTGTAACGAAGCCCGTGCTCGGCTCGTGGGGACGCATGGTGGCGCGCGTGGACGGCACCCACGCGGCCGAGGGGATGATGTCCATGCGCTTCGAGATGGGCGGAGCGCAGGACCATGTCGCGCTCGTGCAGCAGTACATCGACAAGCCCGGCTACGACCTGCGCGTCTACGTCATCGGCGAGGCCGTGGGCGGCATGCGCCGGCGCTCCGAGCACTGGGTGACGAACACGGCCCGAGGCGCCGTCCCGGAGCGCTACGAAGTGCCCGCCTCCCATGCCCGGCTCGCCGAACGCGCGGCTCGCGCCGTGGGCGGAGAGATGGTCGCCGTGGACCTCTTGGAGACCCGCGGGGGCGAGGTGATGGTGAATGAAATCAACCACTGCGTGGAGTTCGCGCGGAGCATCGAGTTCACCGGCCTTCCTCTCCCGGAGCTGATGGCGGACTACATCCTGAGGGCCACGCGATGACCCGTGTCGCGGTGCTCGGCGCGGGAGGCTACGCCGGGGGCGAGGTGCTCCGCCTGCTGCTCTCCCACCCCTCGGTGGAGCTGGTGCAGGCCACGTCCGAGCAACACGCGGGCAAGCGGCTCGACTTTCCTCATCCGCACCTGCGCGGACAGAGCACCTTGCGCTTCGCGCCCCATGACGCGCTGGAGCCGTGCGACGTGCTGTTCGCCTGCATGCCCTCGGGAGAGCTGATTCGCCGATGGCCTCAGGTCAGCGCTCGCGCGGGGCGCATCATCGACCTGAGCGCGGACTTCCGGCTCGGGCCCGCTGAACATGCTCGCTGGTATCCGCGCGCGCCTCGCTCCGTGGAGTTCCCTCCGTTCGTCTATGGGCTGCCGGAGTGGACTCGCGACAAGCTCCAGGGGGCTCGGTTCGTCGCGGTGCCGGGGTGCATGGCCCACGCCTCGCTCCTCGCGCTGCTTCCGCTCGTCCGCGCGGGACTGGTCCGGCCGGAAGTAGTCATCGACGCGAAGACGGGCTCCTCCGGCGGAGGCGCCACGCCGGACAGGTCCTCGCATCACCCCGAGCGAGCCTCCGCCCTGCGCTGCTACCGGCCCGTGGGACATCGGCATACGGGCGAAATCGAGTCCGCCACCGAGCACCTCGCGGGCATGCGGCCCGTCGTCCACTTCAGCGCGACGGCCGTGCCCAGCGTGCGCGGGGTGCTGGCGACGGTGCATGCCTTCGCCGCCCGTCCCCTGACGGATGCCGCCGAGCCGCTGCGCGCGCTCGCCTCCACCTATCGGGAGCATCCGTTCGTCCACATCCTGCGCGCAAACGCGAGCGCGTCTCCGTTCCCCGAGCCCGCGCCGCTGGCGGGCACCAACCACTGCGAGCTGGCGGTGGACGTGGACCCGGAGCGCGGGCGCATCGTGGTGAACGCCGCGTTGGACAACCTGGTGAAGGGCGCCGCGGGAACGGCCGTCCATGCGCTCAACCTGATGCTGGGCAGACCCGAAACGGAGGGCCTCGGTTTCCGCGGCCTCCACCCCCTCTGACGCGCATCGCGCGAAAGGCTCCCTCATGCGACTCACCTTCCCCGGTGTCCGAGAGCAAGCCCTCCGCCCATGAGCACGCTCACCGTCCTCTACATCACCGGGTGGTGCCGCAGCGGGAGCACCATCATCGGCAACGTGCTCAACGAGGTGGAGGGCTGCTTCCACACCGGCGAGCTGAGCTTCCTGTGGAAGAACGCCTACGGGAACGGCTCCAATACGTTGTGCGGCTGCGGCACCCATCTGGTGCAGTGCCCCCTGTGGTCCAAGGTGCTGGAGCAGGACCTGGCCCCGGGTGAGTCCCCCCAGGCCCATGCCGCTCGGGTGGTGCGGCGGCAGCGGTCGACCGTGCGCACCCGGCACACGTGGCGCGTGCTCCGCCAGGAGAACCCGTCGTCGGAGCTGTACGAGCATGCGCGGCTGCTCGCGCGGACCTACCGCACCATCGCGGACGCCACCGGCAGCCACATCATCGTCGACAGCGGCAAGTTCCCCTCGGAGGCGGCGCTGCTTCCGCACGTGGGGGGCATCAATCCGTACTACCTGCACCTGGTGCGGGACCCTCGCGCCGTCGCGCACTCGTGGACGAAGACGAAGCAGTATGTCGTCCCCATGTCCGCCGCGCTCAGCACGGCGTACTGGTTCGGCTTCAACGTGGCCTCGGAGCTCGTCACCCGCCGCCATCCGGAGCGCTCGCTGTTCCTGCGCTACGAGGACTTCATCGCCTCTCCGGCGGCCACCGTGGACTCGCTGCTGGAGCTCATCCAGGTGGAGCGCTCGGCGAACCCGGTGAAGGGCCGCACGGTGGAGCTGGGCCGCAATCACACCGTCACGGGGAATCCGGACCGGTTCCTCAGTGGCACCACGCTGCTGCGGCCCGGTGACGATGCGTGGCGCAAGGAGCTGGTGCCTCGGGTGAAGGCCTTGGTGTCCGCGCTCGCGTGGCCGCTGACGGGGCGCTACCACTATCGCGGTCCTCCGCCGCCCGCCCCCGTCGTCGCGGGGCCGGAGCCCGTCGTGAACGCTGGAGACTCCAGGAGGGAGACACTTGGAACTGGGACTCGCCAATAAGGTCGCGCTCATCGCGGGGGGCTCCAGCGGACTGGGGCTCGCCGTGGCCGAGGAGCTGGTCAAGGAAGGCGCTCACGTCGCGATTGCCGCCCGCGACGCGGACCGGCTCTCGCGTGCGGAACAACACCTGCGCTCCCTTTCTCGTGGAGGCAAGGTGCTGACGTCTCG